>SLAV01000226.1 GCA_007126655.1 Haloferula sp.
AGCGACGCATCTACACCATGACCGACACCAACCAAAAACAGCTCGGCAACACGCTCTGGGCGATCGCCGACCAACTGCGCGGGGCGATGGATGCGGACGATTTACGTGACTCCATGTTGTCCCTTCTATTCCTTCGCTATCTCTCCAATAAATACGAGGCAACGGCTTAGTATTCAGAAAAAACTCTGACCTCTCATGAACTATCCATACAAACCTCACGAGATCGAGGAGCTTCTCCAAAAGGAGAAGTGCCTGCCACCCGGCGACACACTGGAGTTGGAGAAGATGAGCAAGGGAGCGGGCCGCCATTTCGAGACGCGACCGCAGTTGCTCGACGGGCCATTCGTGGACATGCGTTATCTGGGCAAGGCTCCCGAGTTGGACAACCCGGAAACTTACGACGCCAGTTTCCTGATGGCCAACCAGCGTGTGCGCGGAGTCGGCTATGAAGCGATTGGGCGCCGGAATTTCCGCTTCAAGCGGAGCATTCCCAAGGGCTGGCATCTCAATGTTTGCGACCCGAGTCTGCCGACCAACGATCCCAAGCAGAACGTCCACCACCCGTTGCCGGACTTCAAAACCACGGATTTCCGGGATTTCATCAACCAAACCGCCAAAATGTGGCACATTGACCTTGGCTGGGAATGGGAAGGAGGGTTATTCTGATGGGCACCGAAACGACACTCACATCCACGGATCTCCGCAACCTGCTCACCTCCTTCTGGAACGAGGTTCTGGAAATCGAATCCACACCCAAAGGGCTGCTTTTCACCATGCCTGTGTCGTATCCCGATGGCTGGCAAGTGGTGCTGGAGCTGAGCCAGAAGACCCCGAAGGGCTTCCGCCTGAGCGACCGGGGCAAGACGCTTTCCTGGTTGTCCGCGCAAGGGCAGAATATCGGGACGGAGGCCATGAGGCAGCACCTGCGGCGGCTTTGTGCGGAGCATCACCTGATGGAGGAGCACGGCGTGCTCTACCGATGGCTGGAATCGCCGCTGGATGCCGCCGACATCCAGGTCTTCGCCGAAGGGCTGGTCGCGATTTCCCGGCTGGAGATTCTGAACGACCACCGCGCGGCGGAAGAGGACGTGGCGGACCGCACCGTGCAGCGCATCTTCAGCGACGCAGGCCTCAGCCCGAAACGCAAACACCAGCTCCACGTCACCAAGGAGCGAAAGGTTGCGGTGGACTACTTTGTCGAGCAGCGCCGGTCCATCGCCCTGCAAATCCTCCGCACCCGAAGCGATTTCTCCGGCACCATGGAGAAATGGGGGTTCCGCTGGAAGGAACTCAAAAGCAACTACGACGGACTCGCCCCGATCATGCTCTACGACCGCAACGCCCAGATCATCGATCCCTACAGCCGCCACATTGGCGAATCCGAATGCGAATTGTTCTGCGGCTACGACGAAACCGACCGGATCCACGAAACGCTCGCGGCCCTGCGCTGATGCCATGAACGACCTCACCGACAACGACGAAACGACATGCAACACCACAGCATAGGATCATGAACAAAGAACTCATTCTCCAGATGCAAAGCCAGTTCGACTCACTGGCTCAGACTCACCCCGAAGCAACCGATCTGGAGTTCTGGTTCGCCCGGGATTTGCAGGAACCCCTTGGTTATGTCCGTTGGGAAAACTTCCTGACCGCCATCCATCGCGCCATAGAGTCCTGCAAGACAACGGGTTACGAGGTTGGGCATCATTTTCGTGGCGTCACGAAAATGATCGCCCTCGGCAAGGGTGGACAACGTGAGATCGAGGATTTCATGCTCACCCGCTATGCGTGCTACCTGATCGCCCAGAACGGCGACCCGCGCAAAGAGCCGATTGCCTTCGCCCAAAGCTACTTTGCCGTCCAGACGCGCAAGCTGGAGCTGATCGAAGAACGATTGAGCTTGTTCCATCGGCTGGAAGCTCGCGAAAAGCTGCGTACCTCCGAAAAGGCGCTTTCCGACAACATTTTCGAGCGCGGGGTGGACGATCAGGGATTCGGGCGTATCCGCTCCAAAGGCGATGCCGCCCTCTTCGGCGGCCACACCACGCAGGCAATGAAGGACAAGTTCGGCATCACCCAGTCCCGCCCGCTGGCGGACTTTCTGCCGACCCTGACGATTGCCGCCAAGAATCTTGCGACGGAGATGACCAACCACAATGTGCAGCAGGCCGACTTGCGCGGAGAACCCGCCATCACGAAGGAACACGTTCAGAACAACACCAGCGTTCGCCAGATGCTCGGTCAGCGCGGCATCAAACCGGAAGCGTTGCCGCCCGAGGAAGACATCAAGAAACTGGAGCGCCGCGTCAAAGCCGACGAAAAGAAGTTGGAGAAACAGGCTGGCCGTTTGCCGAAACCACCACCCGAAGAGTGACCGCCAGAACCAGGAATGATTCGCCAATATTACCAACTACCGAGGAATCCTCGGTAGTTCCATTCTCATCCATTTAAAACCAGCCCACCTCATGACCGACACCAACCAAAAACAACTCGGCAACACGCTCTGGAGAATCGCCGACGACCTGCGCGGGGCGATGAATGCGGATGACTTCCGCGACTACATGCTCTCCTTCCTGTTCCTGCGCTACCTCTCCGATAACTACGAGGCGGCGGCAAGGAAGGAGCTGGGGCGGGACTACCCGAAGGCCGATCCCGACCACCGCCGCCCGCCACTCGCCACCTGGTATGAGGAAAACCCCGACGACGTGCCGCAATTCGAGAAACAGATGCGGCGCAAGGTGCATTACGTGATCCAGCCACAGCACTTGTGGAGCAGCATTGCCGATGGCGCGCGCACGCAGGATCCCGAATTGCTGCATACCTTGCAGGAGGGTTTCAAATACATCGAGAACGAGTCGTTCAAGAGCACGTTCCAGGGGCTTTTCTCCGAAATCAACCTCGGCTCGGACAAGCTCGGGCGCACGTATGCCGACCGCAACGCCAAGCTCTGCACCATCATCCGCAGGATTGCGGACGGGCTGGCGGAGTTCTCGATCGATGTGGACGCGCTGGGCGACGCCTACGAATACCTGATCGGCCAGTTTGCCGCGGGTTCCGGCAAGAAGGCGGGCGAGTTCTACACACCGCAGCAGATTTCCGACATCCTCTCCGCCATCGTCACGCTCGACAGCCAGGAGCCGAAGACCGGTGCCAGGAAGCGTCTGGACAGCGTGCTCGACATGGCCTGCGGCTCCGGCTCGTTGCTGCTCAACGTCCGCAAGAAACTGTCCCGGGCGGGCGGCACCATCGGCAAGATTTTCGGGCAGGAGAAGAACATCACCACCTACAACCTCGCCCGCATGAACATGCTGCTGCACGGGACGAAGGACACCGAGTTCGACATCTTCCACGGCGACACCCTGCTCAACGAGTGGGACATGATGCGCGAGCAGAACCCGGCCAAGAAGCCGGGCTTCGACGCCATCGTCGCCAATCCGCCCTTCAGCTGCCGCTGGCAGCCCACTGAGACCATGGCGGATGATGTGCGCTTCAAAAGCCACGGCCTCGCCCCCAAGTCCGCCGCCGATTTCGCCTTCCTGCTCCACGGTTTCCACTTCCTCAACGACGAAGGCGTCATGGCCATCATCCTGCCGCACGGCGTGCTTTTCGGTGGCTGTGCCGAGGAACGCATCCGCACCAAGCTGCTCAAAGACGGCCACATCGACACCGTCATCGTCCTGCCCGCCAACCTCTTCTACTCCACCGGCATCCCCGTCTGCATCCTCGTCCTCAAGAAGTGCAAGAAGCCCGACGACGTCCTCTTCATCAACGCCGCCGAGCATTTCACCAAGGGAAAGCGCCAGAACCAACTCGCGCCCGCACACATCGAAAAATCGATCCAGCGGGCGACGAAGAAGCACAACGCCTTCCTCAAGGAACTCCGCCTGCCGCCATTGCCGGGCGATGGCAAATGAATAGAACAGCTTCCGCCTTTTTCTCGCCTCTTCGCACGTTCCGCGATCTTTTCCAGATCCGCATCCGTGCAAGAAGGAATCATATGCCGGCATTGGCTTATGATCAGGCACGCGCGGCCCGGAGCCGCCATTGCGTGTCTCGCTCCATGTGCCAGGTCGTGCGCTTCGGCCTGGCGTCGGGGTCCTCTTCGGCGCCGTGCTCGGTGAGGCAGCGCAGGTGCGCCGGCGAGTCCTGATGGATCGAGAGCAGGCGGAACACCGGCTTGCGCCTCATCCGCATGAAGCTGTGCAGCGGCAGATCCGGGTGCGACGCGTTCCAAAGCCGCTCCGCCGGTGGGAAATCGCCGACCTCGGAAAGTGCCACAAGGCACTCCCTGACCAGCCGTGGGCCGTGCCGCCTTGCCAGCCGCCTCGCCAACCGCGCGGACTGGAGGCGCTCAAGCAGGGCGGCGGCGGGATTGAGGTGATCATCCTCCATTTCCCGGATCAATGCGCGCGCGTGCAGCGCCATTTGCGCGTGCAGCTCGGCGCGGTCGATCTCACCGCGCTCGAAGCGCGCCATCAGCTTGTCCGGTGTCGGCGGGTGCATGGGCGTTTGCGACTTCCATACTACCGGAAGCCGGGCGACGCGAACGGGAAATCCGGGCGATTCCCGCTTGTCTCGCACCCGGGCGGCGGCTATATCATCATTCATGCCAATTGCCACACCTGAACAATACCGGGCCATGATCGACGCCGCCCAGCAAGGCGGCTATGCCTATCCGGCCATCAACGTCACCTCGCTCACCACCATCAATGGCGCGCTCAAGGCGTTTGCCGAGGCGAAATCCGACGGCATCATCCAGGTCTCCACCGGCGGCGGCGAATTCGCATCCGGCACGGCGGTGAAGGACGGGGCGTTCGGCGCGATGATCCTCGCCGAGGCCTGCCACAAGCTGGCGGAGAAGTATGACGTCCTCATCGCCCTGCACACCGACCACTGCCATCCCGAGAAGGTGGATGGTTTCCTGCGCCCTCTGTTGCAGGCCTCCCGCGAGCGCGTTGCCGCGGGCCAGGGGCCGCTGTTCCAATCGCACATGTTCGACGGCTCCGTCATCGATCTGCATGAAAACCTCCGCATGTCCAAGGAGCTGCTCAAGGAGTGCGCCGAACTCGGCATCATCCTCGAGGTCGAGGCCGGCTGCGTCGGCGGCGAGGAGGACGGTCACGACACCTCCGGCCTCCCCATCGACAAGCTCTACACCACCCCCCGCGACATGCTTGAGGTTTACGAGGCGCTCCAGCCCATCGGGCGCTTCATCTTTGCGGCCACGTTCGGCAACGTCCACGGCTCATACAAGCCCGGCGCGGTGAAACTCAAGCCTTCCATCCTGCGCGACGGCCAGAAGGCGGTGATGGACAAGCACGGCCCCGAAGCGGAGATGGACCTTGTCTTCCACGGCGGTTCCGGCACCTCCCCGGAGGATTTGCAGGAAACGCTCGACTACGGCGTCGTGAAAATGAACATCGACACCGACACCCAATACGCCTTCACCCGCCCCATCGTCACCCACATCTGCGAAAACATCGAGGGCGTGCTCAAGATCGACAACGAGGTCGGCAACAAGAAGACCTACGACCCGCGCTCCTACCTCAAGAAAGGCGAGCAGGGCCTTTGCGACCGCATGAAGCAGGCCTGCGACGAACTCCGCTCGTCCGGCAAAACCATTTTCGGCAAGGCCTGAGAAGCCCGCCCGCCGAAGCGACAACGGGCGGCCCATCAAGGCCGCGGGAGCAACAAACCGCCTGTCGGCAGGGAAGCGGGCCGCAGGCGGTTGCGACGGTGCGCCCGTCCGGATCGCATGGCAATGCGTTGCAAGTTCCGGTTGCCGGTGCCGTAATCATGCGCTGTATGCCATGCCGGCAACCTGCCGGATGTCGGCCATGGCCGCATGAAGTCCTGGATAACGCACCCGCCCAAACCCACACCCAGCAGCCGAATGAACCTCCCGCATCTGCTCCGCACCGCCGTCCCGCTGGCCGTCGCCGGCCTCGTTCTCTGCGCCCCCGCGAAGGCGGACTCCCAGGGGCCGCCGAACATCGTGCTCATCATCTCGGACGACCACTCCTGGACCGATTACGGATTCATGGGTCATCCGCACATCGAGACGCCCCACCTCGACAAGCTCGCCGAACGCAGCGCGCTGTTCACCCGCGGCTACGTGCCCACCGCCTTGTGCCGCCCTGCTCTTGCCACCCTCATCACCGGCAAACACGCGCACCAGCACGGCTACACCGGCAACGACCCGGCGCAGGTCGAGGATGCCGATGAATACGCGGCACTCCGCGAGACCCTCATTTCCAGGATCGACGACCTGCCGACCGTCCCGCGCATCCTGGGCAATCACGGCTACCTCAGCCACCAGTCCGGGAAATGGTGGGAGGGCGGCTACCGGCGCGGCGGCTTCACCCACGGAATGACACGCGGATTCCCCGAACCCGGCGGCCGCCACGGCGACGACGGCCTCACGATCGGCCGCGAGGGCATGGAGCCGGTCTTCGAGTTCATCGACCACGCCGTGGCCGAGGAGAAGCCATTCTTCCTGTGGTATGCGCCGTTCCTTCCCCACACCCCGCACAACCCGCCCGACCGGTTGTTCGAGAAATACAAGGCGAAGGGCATCGGGAATGATTACATCGCCCGCTACTACGCCATGGTCGAATGGCTCGACGAGACCTGCGGCGAACTCCTCGGCAAGCTCGATGAAAAAGGCCTCACCGGGAACACCCTCGTCATCTACATCGGCGACAACGGATGGATCCAGAACCCCGGCGGCCCGGGATACGCCCCGCGGTCGAAGCAATCCGCCAACGAGGGTGGCACCCGCCAGCCCACCATGTTCTCGTGGCCCGGCACCATCCCGCCCGGCGACCGCGGCGACCAGCTTTGCTCCAGCGTCGATATCGTCCCCACCATGTTCGCCGCGGTCGGCGCGGATATCCCGGAATCCCTGCCGGGCCACAACCTGCTGCCCGTTCTCAAGTCCGGAGAACCCACCCCGCGCACCGACGTCTTCGGCGAGACGTTCGCCCACGACATCGCCGACCTCGACGACCCCGAGGCCTCGCTGCTCTACCGCTGGGTGATCGAGGACCGCTGGAAGCTCCTCCTGACCTACGACGGCGCGCTCGGTCGCCACGCCTCCAGCCACCCGCGCGACGAAAAACGCCCGCAGTTGTTCGATCTTCACGCCGATCCGCACGAGGAGCCAAACCTCGCCGCCGGAAATCCCGACGTCGTCGCCCGGCTCGCCACGCGGCTCCAGGATTGGTGGCCCGTCACCAACCGCCAGGTGCTCACCGAATGGACCGACGAGCCCGGAGAATGGGAATGAACCGACACCAAACCACAAACCACCACATGAGACGCAACCCGCCACGACTGCCCGCCATCCTCGCCGCCTGCCTCCTGGGAGCTTCAGCCGTTCCGGTGGCCACCGCCGCAAACGACGCCCAGCGCCCGAACGTTCTCTTCATCGCAATCGACGACCTGCGCAACCACCTCGGTGCCTTCGGCGTCGAGTGGGCGAAGACGCCGAACCTCGACGCCTTCGCGCAAACTTCCCGCGCCTTCACCCATCACTACGTCACCGTGCCCACCTGCGGAGCCGCGCGCTACGGGTTGCTCAGCGGCAGGCGCCCGACGCACCGCGCCCACTTGAACAACGGCGGCGTCATGCATAACGCGGAGGAATGGGTGCACCGCAGCCTGCCCGGCATCTTCCAGGCCGGCGGCTACCGCACTTACGCGCTCGGCAAGATCAGCCACCATCCCGGCGGCCTCACCGGCGGCGACTGGGACCGCCCGCCCGAGGAAATGCCCGGCGTCTGGGATCGCCATTGGATTCCCGACGGCCCGTGGGAGCACGCCCGCTCCATCATGCACGGATACGCAAACGGCGTGCCGCGCCGGCCCGGGCGCTCCCCGGCCATCGAGGCCCACGACGGCCCCGACGAATCCTACCCCGACGCCTGGGTGGCGAAGGACGCCGTCGCCAAGCTCGAGATCCTCGCTGATTCCGACGAACCGTGGTTCTTCGGGGTCGGCTTCTTCAAGCCCCACCTGCCCTTCGCCGCGCCCAAGCGCGACTTCGACACGCACGAGGGCAACGTGCCGGATCTGGAGCCCGAGATCGCCGCGCGGCGCGACTGGCCGTCCGGCTGGCACAACAGCGGCGAATTCCGCCGCAACTACGGCCACCCCGGCGGCCGCGACCCCGAGACCCACCCGGAATACGCCCGCGAACTCCGCGAGGCATACACCGCCACCGTCACCTACATGGACCGGCAGCTCGGCCGTGTGTTCGAAGCACTCGAGGAAACCGGACTCGCCGACGACACCATCGTCGTCGTCTGGAGCGATCACGGCTTCCTCCTCGGCGAGCACGCCATCTGGGGCAAACACTGCCTCTACGAGCACTCGCTGCGCTGCCCGCTCATGATCCGCTACCCCGGCATGACCGCTCCCGGCGAAATGTCCGACGCCATCGTCAAGACCATCGACATCCTGCCCACCCTCGCCGATCTCGCCGGCCTGCCGGTTCCCGACGAGGTTCACGGCTCCAGCCTGCGCCCGCAGCTCGATGATCCCGCCGCGCCCTCCGGCAGGCCGGCCCTTGGTTACTGGGGCGGCCAGCGCACCATCCGCGACACGCGCTGGCGGCTCATCGTCCATCGCGACGGCGACCAGGTCGAACTCTTCGACTACGACACCGATCCTTACGAAATCCACAACCACGCCGAAGCGCACCCGGCGGTCGTCGAAGAGCTGAGGGAATTGCTCGAATCCACCCACGGCTTTTGAAGGCCCATTGGGATGCCCGCTCTTGCGCAACCCAAACAATTGCATCCGCTGGAGCTGCGAATCAATGCCCGCGCAAGCGACTTTGCCGCCCGCGCGCCTGCCCGAATCACTCCGCGAGGCACGGAAGCCGATACCGCAGGCACTTGTCGGTTCCTGCATGGTATTCGCGGGATGCCGCTCGCGACCTTCAGATGGCAATCGGTGCGTCCTCAGTGAGGCAGGTTTCGCAAACACGCCAAAAAGGGCGGGCCAGGTCTTCGTGGCCATTTCAAGTGAAATGGCTCTCGCTGGGTTTCGACTCATCGTGAAAAAGGGGTTGCAATCTCACACCTGCCGCACCTAATTTCGCGCTCAGGCAGATCATGCCCGGATTCATGCGCGGTTAGCTCAGTGGTAGAGCACTACCTTGACACGGTAGGGGTCACTGGTTCGAACCCAGTATCGCGCACCATCTTTGCAAGGCGTTGGTTTTCATGGGGTTGGAGAAATTAGCGGGGACCAGCAGCCATCAAAATGTGCCCTGTTTTTCGCACTGCTTTTTTCACATGCTGGAATATTGGCGGGGCAGCACATCGTGCCTCCCTACCCAAGTGCGATTCGCGACCGCTTTGGTCAAGACGGCATGCAGGGCGGATTGCATGCCAAACTTGCTAATCACATCCCTCCCCGTCCGATAAGCCGGAGCGATACACGACTGACAGAAAAACCTTGGCACAGGGGACCGGGGAACTAGGATCCGGATACTTCGAAAAAAATGAATCATCCATATTCTCCCTCCCTTTGTGGTTTCCGTGCGCGGCTATCCGCCGCTCGTTCTGCCTTGATTTCCGCCATTGCAGCCATCGCCACCCTATCGGGCGCGCATGGCGTGCCCTGCATCGGATTCGAGAATCTGGCCGAGGGCACTACATTTGCCAACGGGCAGACGTTCATGGAAGCCGGCTTCCCCATGACGATCGGAACCTACACGAACGGCCGCGAAGTCTTTTTCGAAAGCGCTTTCATCGCCGGCATAAGCCCCCACCAAGGTCAATCCCTCGGGTTTTCCACGGCCTCCGTCCTCATCGATGTCGGCTGCGCGCGGGAAGTGACGGTGCAAACCGGCAATGCCGCGGCAGGCATCAACGTGGGCGTCAACGGCAGCCTTGAAGTCCTCAGGGGCGACGACGATATTCTCGATATCGGCGGCGTGATGGTGATCATCACGAGTTCCGGCGGAGGCAACGGGCAGATTCGCTTCATCGCGAATCCAACGACCATCACCTCCGTCCTGCTGGGTGGTGAGGAGTTTTTCATCGATCATGTGTGTACGTTGCGCTGCGAAGGAAACCGCCCCTGCATTGATTTCGAGAACCTCGGAAGCCAGGTCTTTTCCGCAGGCGACTCCTACGTAGAGGGCGGCCGGGAAGTCCACATCGGCAACTTTGGCGGAGGTTCGGGCGGAAAGGCCACGGCATCCGACCGGAATACCGCCGGCCATCTGGGCGACGAGCTGCACCTGCAACAGGCGACGGCCCGCATTGATTTCGGATGTACCTCCGGCCTCACCATGCATGTGGCCCAGAACGAAGACGGCGTGTTCCTCGCCATCAACGGCAGCTCCGCGACAACCCAGGACCTCTCCGGCTTCGACGGGCAGACGCTCGGCGGCGTGGCCATCGGGATCTCCGATGGCCAGATGACGCTCACGGGAGAAATCGGCACTTTCGAAATCGGCGGCACCTCCCTTTTCCTCGATCACATCTGCGTCGCGCCCTGCTTCGCCGGCTGCATCGACTTCGAGACGCAGACCGCCGGCGCGGAGTTCGGCGACCGCGACGTCATCACCGAGGACGGCATTGCCATGACCGTGGGCGGTTTCCAGGGCACCCCGCAGGTGATCATTGAGAATCGCCAGCAACGGGCCGGCCATCTCGGGCAGGATGCGGCCCTCTTCGACGCCACCCTCACGGTCGGCCTGCCGTGCGCTTCCGAAGTGTCGCTGCACTTCGGGCAATACAAGGATGGGGCCACGCTGAACATCAACGGAAACCGCACCGTGGTTCAGGACCTGGCCGAACTGGACGGCATGGAAATCGGCGGAGCGCTCGTCGAGGTGGTGGCGAACCGGATCCATGACACGAGCATCGGCACATTGCGCGTCACCGGGAACATTTCGGAGTTCGCCATCGGCGGGATGGAGCTGGTCGTGGACCACATCTGCCATCTGCCCTGCGCCAATCCCGGGTGCGTCGATTTCGAGATATTCCCGCTCGGGCAAACATTTTCGGAAGGCGATGTCTTCTCCGAAGAGTTCACCCGCATGACAGTGGGTCGCCACGGTGCCATCGGCTCACCCGTTTCCGTCACCATCGGCGACGACAACTTTGCCGGTGGCGGGGGCAAGGAGGCGGTCCTTGAAGGGGCGACCATCCAATTCGATTTTCTCTGCGCCCGGCGCGTGGAGTTTTCCTATGCCATTGTGCCCGGGGGCCTGCCCGGAGTCAGGCTCGGGGTGAATGGGTCGGTCGTGCAGATCAACAACTTCACGAGTGAAGACGGACAAATCCTTGGTGGAGCCAACATCCAGGTCATCGGCACGGCGCAGGCCGGCCGTGTGATCATCACCAGGGAGGCCTTCTCCGGGGAAATCACCAGCATCCTCGTCGGCGGCAACAATCTCGCCATCGACAACATCTGCCACGTCGAGTGCGTCGGCGGTCCCGTTTGCATCGGTTTCGATTCGCTGCCCCTCGGCGGGGTTTACACCTGGGGGATGCTCAACAGTTTTGAAATCGGCGGTGTCTCGTTCATGCCCGGCCCGCTCCATCTCTCCGACCAGGAAATCATCGAGGACGGGCGCATTCTCGTCTCCGAGGAAACAAAGGCGAATTACACCGGTCGCGAGCTGCACTTCGAGGACGCCTCGGTCTCGGTCTTCGCCGGCTGCATGCGGGACATCTCGTTCCGTTTCGGTCAATACGGGGGCCAGGTCACCCTTCTCGTAAACGGCGTGCGGACGACGGTGGATTCGTTTGCCGACCTGCACGGGCAATCGCTTGGCAGTCCCGCCCGTGCCATCTCGGTTCGCACCCTGCCGGCACCCGGTGGCGAAATCGGCATCCTGCGGATCGCGGGAACCGTGTCCTCGCTCGAAATCGGGGGCGAAAACCTCTACATGGATCAATTGTGCTACACCGAATGCCCCGATCCCATGCAACTGGGGCGGGCCTTCATCACCAGCGTCACACCCATCGATGCGAACCAGCGGCAAATCGTGGTGGACGTGGAATTCAGCGGATCCGGCAACCTGATTTTGCAGCGCAGCACCACGCTCGCCCCGGACTCGTGGACGACGCAGAACGCCACCATCATCACCCCCCACGGCGAACCCGGCATCCGCCGCTTCACATTCACCGTGCCCCGCAGCGAGGACCACATCTTCTTCCGCGGGCGTGCCACACCGTGAGCGCGCGCCCTTCGCCGATGCCACTCACCAGCCGGGCTTCCGCACCGATCCTTCCGGCGGCCATTGCAGCGTGTCCCGCGGCGAGGACCGTTTCATGTCTTCCAGGGGCACGGTGCCACGCTCCGCCCGCGCGTCTTTCAATCGCTCCAGGGTATTGCGCAGGCTCGCCATGGGCGGCACCTCGACCTGCCAGCCCTGATCCCCGCGCAGCAGGCGCAGAACAAAATCCTCGCCCGTGGCCATTTGCTCGAAAACGAACTCCAGCTCATCCTCAGTCGAGTCCCGGAGCGCTTCCTCGCCCAGCTTCCCCACTCGAATTGTCAACCTCCCGGCTTGGGGAATTCTACTGCCGGATGGACAATAAACCTAAAAAGGAAAATGGGCGCATTGATCTAGCGCCCCTGCTGGGGCGTTTGAGGTTTTGGAGCGGTCATAGTCGATCTGGATGTTTACCACCCACTCAGGAGCAGTTCCGCGTCATCTGGCAGACCGGGGAGCCATTTCGGCCCAGCCAACGACGCAAAATCCGAGTCGCTTGCGCCGCGCCTATTCTTCCAGCAGCCGGCGCACCGCCTCCTTCACCGCGACGACGACGAAGCCCATGCGTTCGTAATCGAGGCGGTCGGCGGTGTCCTGGGGCGTGTGGTAGGCGGGGTTCCGGTAGAACGCGGTGTTGGTGATCATCGCGGCGGGAATGTCGTGCGGCCAGTAGTTCCGGTGGTCGGAGTAATCCACGCCGGGAAGCGCGGCCGGGCCGCGGAACGAATACACCGGCAGCGGCGTGGCCCCTTTCACCCCGCCCTTCAGCGTGCGGATCCACGCCCCCTGGTCCCAGCGGCTCACCACGGTGATGAAGTCCCCCCGCCCCGGGTAGAACAACCGCAGCAGAGCCAGCGGGTAGCTTTGCGACCCCGGCTCGTCGCTGAAGTAGCCGATCATTTCCAGCACGATCACCCCGGCGATCCGCTCCCGCTCGTCCGCCACGCTCGCGGCGTGCACCGCGCTGCCCATCTGCGGACTGCGGAAAAACGGCGGCTCCTCGAGCGTGTAGGCCACCAGCTCGATCTCCGCGTCCGGCGGGTCCGCGCCGATCATCCGCGCCAGTTCCAGCAGCCCGGCCACCCCGCTCGCGTTGTCGTCCGCGCCCGGCGTGTCCTCGTAGGCGTCGTAATGCGCGCCGAGGATCACCTTGCGCCCGCCGCCACCGGTGCCGAAGCGCCCGATCACATTGCGGTATCCGCGCCCGCGCGCCTCGAATTCCTGGAACTCCACCTCCGCGCCCGCCCGCCGCATCTCCCCCGCGATGTACTCCGCCGCGCGGTCCAGGTTCTCCACGTCGCGCCAGCTCCGCGGATGGAATTTGACGCTCAGCGCCTCCACATCCGCACGCAGCCGCGATTCGTCCGCGGATGCCGCGGACGGCTGGTTCGACTCGAACATCGGCTGGGCCACAAGCGTGCAGGCTACCACAAAAACACACGCCAGCACCGCCGCGATGCGGACCGCGGAAAACACCATCCGCCGCGCCACGGACCGGCGCGGCCGGCCGGCGGGAACGGCGGGTTGTTCC
>SLAV01000237.1 GCA_007126655.1 Haloferula sp.
CCAACGAATTTGAAGACGAGGATATCGAGGTCGGCGATGAAATCGAGGTCCTCCTCGAAAAACTCGAAAATGACGAGGGAATGGTCGTCCTCTCCAAGGAAAAAGCCGCCCACAAGCAGAACTGGGACAAGATCGTCAAGGTCTTCCACGACGGCGGACTCGTCCGCGGCAAGGTCAAGGGCATCGTCAAGGGCGGCCTCACCGTCAACGTCGGTGTCGAAGCATTCCTGCCCGGCTCACAGGTTGACATCATTCCTCCCAAGGATCTCAACGAATACCTCGGCAACGTTTACGAATTCAAGATCGTCAAGGTCAACGACGAGCGGAAAAACATCGTTCTCTCCCGCCGCGAGGTCATCGAGGCCGAGCGCTCCGAGCAGCGCCAGCAATTCCTCAGCACCGTCAAGATCGGCGACAAGGTCACCGGCGCGGTCAAGAACATCACCGACTTCGGCGCCTTCGTCGATCTCCAGGGCATGGACGGCCTGCTCCACATCACCGACATGTCGTGGGGCCGCATCAACCACCCCTCCGAACTCCTCCACATCGGCCAGAACGTCGAGGTCATCATCCTCGACGTGGACCGCGAGAAGGAGCGCGTCTCCCTCGGACTCAAACAAATGTCCGAAAACCCGTGGGAGGACATCGAGCGCAAGTTCCCCATCGGCCAGCAGGTCAAGGGCCGCGTCACCAAGCTGCTCCCATACGGCGCCTTCGTCGAACTGGAGCGCGGGGTCGAAGGCCTGGTCCACGTGTCCGAACTGTCGTGGGTCAAACGCATCACCCGCCCGTCCGACGTCCTCGAAATGGACCAGGAGATCACCGCGGTCGTGCTCGGCATCTCCATCGAGGAGCAGAAGATTTCCCTCGGCGTGCGCCAGCTCGAAGCCAACCCGTGGGACGAGATCGAGGCCCGCTACCCGGTCGGAGCCACCATCAAGGGCCCCGTCCGCAACCTCACCGCATACGGCGCGTTCGTCGAGCTGGAAGAGGGTATCGACGGCATGATCCACGTTTCCGACATGTCATGGACCCGCAAGATCAACCACCCCTCCGAGGTTCTCAAGAAGAACGACGAGGTGGAGGCCGTCGTGCTCGCCATCGACAAGGCGAACCAGCGCGTGTCGCTCGGCATCAAGCAGACCGAGGAGGACCCCTGGAGCATCATCGACGAACGCTTCAAGGTCGGCGACCTCGTCAAGGGAACCGTCGCCAAAATCGCCTCGTTCGGTGCGTTCGTCAGCCTCGAGGGCGACATCGACGGACTCATCCACATCTCGCAGCTCAGCGAGGATCACGTGGAGAAGGTCAAGGACGTCATCAAGGTCGGCGACGAGATCGAGGCCCGCGTCATCAAGGTGGACAAGGTCGAGCGCCGCATCGGTCTTTCCATCAAAGCCGTCGGCTACTCCGAGGAACAGCTCAAGAAGGAGAGCGCCAGCTTCGAAAGCCTGCGACCTTCCTCCGAGATGGTCGGCCTCGAACAAGCCTTCAACCTCGCCACCGCCGCCGCCGAAGAGTGGAGCCCCGGCCAGGACGACGAGGAAGAGAAATGATCCACCCCGGCGATCATCCGCCCATTCACAAAAACCGGACGGGGCGACCCGTCCGGTTTTTTCACGTCTGGCAAGGCGGTGGCGGCCGTCTCACACGGTCGTTCGCAAATGGTGGCCTCGATCTTTCCTTTCGGCCGGGATCGGCCCGGGCCTCACAATCCAAGCGCCTTGCGTCCGCCGCCCCAGACCTTTGCGAGCACCCGTTTCACTTCTCCCTCACCGCGCTCGGTTGCGAAGAGCACGCGCACGCCGTCTTTCTCCAGATCCCACATGTCGTGGTCGCCGCCAGGCCGCCAACCGGCATCCATGAGCATCCGCAGATAATGTTCGTGGCCCTGCTCATCGCGCGGCGGCAGCACAAACTCTTCGTCGGGAGGCTCAAGCTGCGGATTGGAATGCCAAATTGCCGGGAAAACCCAGCGTCGGTTCCGCTTCCAGGCCCTCAGACCCGGTTGCACCATCATCACGAATGCCAGTTTCGCCCGTGTCGCCCAGTCCCGGAACGGCGGATAAAGCCCACGCAAAGGCAGCGTCCGCCCGACGAGGCCTTGGTAACCCGCACTTCCCATCGGGCCGTGGTAAATCACCGCGTCATGCGTTACGCGCACCGGACCACCCCCATACACGAACCCGTCCCAGCGTGCGTTGCCGCCGCGCGTGAAACGTTGCGGGTGCTTCTCCAGAAGCAGCGCCTCCGCCTTGCCATAGCCGAGTTGCTGGCGCAGGAATCCCGGGATCGTCGTCCGCCTCATGTGCCATACGAACGCGCCCGGCGCGAAACCGAGCCGGAACCCCTGGTCGCGCAGCCTCCAGCAGAAATCCACATCGTCGCCCGCCGTGTGGAAGCGCGCGTCGAACCCGCCGACCCGGTCGAATGCCTCGCGCGTCACCGCAAGGTTGCAGCCGGGCAGGTGCTCCGCCTCTTCATCGTCCAGCAGCACATGGCTTGGAGCACCCGGGGCGGCGGCCACCACGGCCTGCTCCGGCGTCTCCGGCGGTGGCGGGAGATTCGGCCCGCCCATCGCCGCGAATTTCCCGTCGCACCGGGCGAACGCCCTCCGCAGCCGCGTCACCCACTCCCGGTCAGGCTCGCAGTCGTCGTCCGTATATGCCAGCACCCGCCCGGTGGCGATCGCCGCGCCCTCGTTGCGCGCCACACTCAATCCTCCCGGCGGCAGGCGCAACAGCCGCACGCCGGGGAACCCCGCCTCAATCAGATCCCCCGTGCCATCCGTCGATCCGTCGTCCACCGCCACCAGCTCGATGCGGTCACCCGCCAGCTTCGCGCACGCGTCCAGGCAGCGCCCGATCCGGTCCCGCCCGTTGCGCGTGCACACAATCACCGAAACCGGCCACTCCCCGGCCAGGACGGCGTCATCCTCCGGGTCGCGCCGGATCTTTTCCAATGCCTTCGAACACGCTTCGAGAGCCGGTTTTTCCCCGCCATTGCGATCCGTCAGCCCGAAATCCCAATCCAGCACCTCGCGTCCGTTCCACCACCGGTCGCTCCACGCATAAACCGTGAATCCGGCCGTCTCGGCCTCATGCGCGACCGCCAGCGCCTGCCCGAGCAGTTCCGCCTGGGCCGCGGTGCCGTTCCGTTGCGAATCCAGCCCGAATTCCGTCACCAGAACCGGGCGGTCCCCCGCCACATGATGAAGCCGTCGGAGGTATTGGCGCAAATCCACCGCATCCTCCAGAAACACGTTCATCGCCGTGAAGTCCGCGTTTTCCAGCTCCAGATATTCCGTGGTCGGGTAGTTCGCGTAGCCGAACAACCGCTCCGGCGCGATTGCCTTGCCGGTATCGATCAGCTTTTCCAACTCCGCCCTCACCCGCGCCGGGCCCATCCACCGGACCAGGTCGCCGGGGATTTCATTGCCCACCAGCACCGCACCCAGCGCGGGGTGCTCCGCCACCGGAGCCAGCCGCTCCGCCAGCGCCACATGCGCCCGCGCGAGCAATCTCGGATCCGCAACGAAATCCGCAGTGGCCTGCCAGGACAACCCGCCGATCACTTTCAATCCATGCTTCCCCGCCGCGTCCAGAAACCACCGGTCCGGCATCTCGTAAACCCGCACCGCGTCGAATCCGGCCGCCGCGATGCGTTGGAAATCCGGAGCCAAATCCGCCGGCCAGCCGCCCGGAAACGGCCCGTAGGTCACCCCCGCGATCCAGATCCTTTTTCCGCCGCAGCGGAAAAACGTCCCGTCCACCTGCCACCTACCGTCCG
>SLAV01000161.1 GCA_007126655.1 Haloferula sp.
ATTGGCTTGGAGCGGAAAAGAGCAGCGAACAACAGCTGCCGGGATGCCGAAAGCCATCTTCTGGCTCGGTCTTCACTCCTTGCGAAACGAAGAGTACGAGGACTGGGACTCGAACCCAGGACCAATTGGTTAAAAGCCAACTGCTCTACCAACTGAGCTATCCTCGCGTTTGTTGGCGATGTCCCGACGCGCCATGCGGCGGGGCGAGACTGTTACGGGTGAGGTTGAAGCTTGGCAAGCATCTTTTTGTTTACGCAGGGGGAAATTTTCACTCAACGCGTACGGTAGTATCCGTCCGGGTTGTAGATGAACCACACGTCGGTCGGATCGAGGCGGGGGAGCCATACGAAGGGCTTGCCGTCGGCGTCGATCTTCTCCTCGAGCTGAAACCGGGCGGTGTTGTCGTTTTCGTCCGTGGTATCGGGATCCTGCAGAATGGCGGTTTCCTCGATGGCTTCGACGACGTGGTTGACCCATTTGAGTTTTTTCGCTTCGTCGGCGAATTCAGTCCAATCGCCGCTGCTGGCGTTCTTATACATGAGTTCGATGAACTCGTCGGCGGTGATGCCCATTTTTTCGGCGAGCGGGACGCCGAAGCGGTCCCACCAGCGGGTGGTGCGCTGGTAGAATTCACGTTGTTCGGTGAGGTTGAGTCGCGCGCCAATGATGGTGTTGCTGATCTGGTGGTGGAGCAGCACGGCGTTGGGATACGCGTAGGAGTGCTCGGCGAGTGTGCAGATGGCGGCTGCCATGGATGCGGCGAAGGATCTGACGACGACGTGGACGGGTGCCTCGCTGGCCTCCATCGCCTTGAGAATGCGGTAGCCAGCCATGACGGACCCGCCGGGCGAGCTGTCGATCACGATGAATATGGGGAGTTCGCGATCCATGTTGTTCCAGAACTGGATGCGGGTGGTGACGAAGTCGGCGAGGGCGCTGGTCACAGGGCCGTTGAGGGGAATGCGACGGTCCGAGATGACGAGCGTGCCGTCTTCGCGCAACGGATTTTTTAGATAGACGGGTTCGGCGTCGGCGAAACGGGCGCGTTGTTCGAGCGTTTCGATGCGGCGGATTTCGTTCTGGAGGGCGGTGATTTCGAGGGCGGACTCGGCGCGCATGGCCTTGAGCTGGTTTTCCAGCTTGTCGGCGCGCTGTTTGGCGATTTCGCCCTGGCGCGCGAGGAGGTCGCGCTCGGTTTCCATTTCGGCGACGGCGTCGCGGACGGCTTCGTTGCGTCTGGCGGATTCGAGTGCGAGCCGCTCGGTGATGAGTTCGCGCTCCATTTTCAGACGGGTGATCTCGGCGCGGAGCTCATTGGTTTCGTGGGTGAGCCGCTCGGAGGCGAGCCGGTTCTCTTTTGCGAGGAGGGCTCGTTCATCTTGCTCCCCGGCGGCATCGTCCGGTGATTCTTCAGATGTTTCGGAATCTTCTGACGACGTGGCTTCGGCGTTTTCGGCGGTATCGGCGGGCGGTGCTTCCTCGCGGGCGACGGTTGGATGCGCGGTGGCGATGAGCAGCGCGAGCGGCAGGGTGAGGCGGGATTTCATGTGGTTGGATCGGTGGTGCGGGTGATTGATACCTGCGATTCGGGGAATTTCTACGTCGGGTTTCCAATTTTTTTTGTATTTCTCAATCCGACAAAAATCACGATTCCGGCGAAGACGAGGAAGAGCGAGGCACCGACGCCGAAAAACATGAAAAACCGCCGCGCCCCAGAATCGACTTCCGCATCGGAGATGAAATCGACGGGATCGACGCCCGGCTCGCGGACGAGGACGAACGCGCCGTCGTCGATGCCGACGCGGGTGAGGGCAGCCATGGCGGGGGCGATTTCCGGGTCTTCGAGGTAGCGCTCGGTGATGCGGTAGGGGGACATGAGTTCGATGAATCCGTCGGGCACCTCGGCTCCCGACGCGGGAAGGATTTCGAGGATTTCGAGGATGATCTCGCGCTGGAGCAGGGCGGGGCGGGCATGGATGGTGGCGTTGAGGTGGCGGATGTCGCTGGTGATCCATCCCTCCTCGTCGCCGCGGGTCAGGCGGGGTTTGCCGTTGAGGGGGAAGGAGATGGCAATTTCGAGATGATCGTCGCGGACGGACAGAACCTCGAAGGTGCCGCGGAGTTCGGAGAGCGGTTCGTATGCGGCGATGGCGAGATTCATCTCTTTCGGGGTGAGGCGGAGTTCGGCGGGTTCGTCGCCATCGAGCCGCTGGCGGAAGGCCTCGACGGACTGCGCGAGGGCGAGTGCTTCCGATTCGTGGTCGGCGACCGTGGGCACGGCGCGCGGCGCAGGGGTTTCCTCGGTGAATTTCTCGATTTCCGCGTATTGGCGGAAGAGGACGTAGGTGGAGAACGAGACGAGGAAGATCATCACCACGACGGCGATGATGAGGATGAGGCAGCCGGCGAAGGGCGAGCGTCCGGTATTGGCGGAGGATTCTATAGTTGGTGCGGCCATGGTGGGTGCGGGCAAAAAGGTGAACCCGGTGCAATATGGCGTCGAGCGCCAATGCTCCGGAGTGCTGTGATGGATCGGTGTGATTTGTGCGGGTGATTTGTCTTGATGATGGGCGGGTGTTGAAGATGGATTGCGGGGAGATGTTTACGGGATTGGTGGAATGCACAGGCACGGTCGTCGCGCTTGAGGAGCGCGGGAATCAGGCGAGATTGAGAATCCGCACGCCGTTTGCGGGGGAGGTTGCCTCCGGGGATTCGGTGGCGGTGAACGGGTGCTGCCTGACCCGGGCGGATGGCGAAACGGGGGAGGAGCTGGCCTTCGATTTGTTGATGCAGACGCTGGAGGTGACCTCGCTCGGCGGGCTGCGGGCCGGTTCGCTGGTGAATCTGGAGCGGGCGATGCGGGCGGGCGACCGGTTTGGCGGGCATTTCGTGCTTGGGCATGTGGACGGGACCGGGGAAATCACGCGGCTTGAGCGGCTGGGGCAGGATCACCGGGTGGATGTGCGGATGCCTGTGGAACTGCTGCCGCTGTGCATCGACAAGGGTTCGCTGGCGGTGGACGGGATTTCGCTGACGATCGCGGAGCTGGATGGGGATGTGGCGACGTTCTGGATCACGCCGCACACGTGGGAACACACGAATTTGCGGGCGGCGCGGAAGGGAATGAAGGTGAATCTGGAGGCGGACATGCTGGCGAAGCATGTGGCCAGGTTGATGGACGCGCGCCTCGCCGCGATGCCAACCCCATCGACGGACGCATGAAGCGGGTGACGATTTACACGGACGGCGGCTGCAAGGGAAATCCGGGGCCGGGCGGCTACGGGGTGGTGCTGATGCACGGAAAGCACCGCAAGGAGCTTTCGGCGGGGTTCCGCCGGACGACGAACAACCGGATGGAGCTGCGCGCGGCCATCGCCGGGCTGGAGGTACTGCGCGAGCCTTGCGAGGTGACGATTTTCTCCGATTCGAAATACCTGGTGGACGCGAACAACCAGCGGTGGATCCGCGGGTGGCAAAGGAAGGGCTGGATCAACTCGAAGAAGGAGCCGGTGAAGAACCGGGACCTCTGGGAGCGCCTGGTCGCGGCGATGGAGCCGCACAAGGTGCAGTGGAAGTGGGTGAAGGGCCACGCGGGCGACGCGGGGAACGAGCGCTGCGACGAGCTGGCGAACGAGGCGGTGGCGGGGCGGAAGTTGCTGGAGGATGTGGGGTTTGAGGGGTGATTTTTTTGGGGCACGCCGCAAACCGGATCGCAGCCCCGGTTGGCGGGGTGTTTCGTTTGCGGCTTCAGTCGGAAATCTTGACAACAAATGAGCATCCCGGATGCTCCTCCCACATGCCCCGCCTATCGCTCGCCAAGCTCGAACGCCATCTTTATGCGGCGGCGGACCGGCTTCGCCAGGAAGGGCTCGATGCGGCCACCTACAAGGATTACATCTTCGGGCTGCTGTTTTTGAAGCGTTGTTCGGATGTGTTTGATGCCGAGCGGGAGGGCGTCGCCGCCCACCTCGCCATCCACGACCGCCAGACCGCCTCCGAGCAAGCGGTGCTGTCCAAGCTGCGCCAACTCAAATCCGGCCTGATGACCGACCGCTGGAAGACCGGGTGCGGGTGCCGGATGAGGCTGGCCATGCCGCGCCAACCCGAGTAAAATTCCAACCATGCCAATCGCCCAGAGCGAAAACCTGTTTACCCACGGCTCCCGTTGGGTCCGGGCTGATTTCCACATGCACACTGCGGCGGACGATGAATTCTCCCGGCCCGCCGCAGGGGAGGATTTCATTTCGTCGTTTGTGAAAAAAATGGCTGATACGGATCTTGCCGTTGGCGTGGTCACGAATCACAACAAGTTCGATCTGGGGGAGTTCAAGGCGCTGCGCAAGGCTGCCGTCAAGGCGGGACGGTTTTTATTGCCTGGAGTCGAGATCGAGGTGCAAGGCGGGAAGGGAGTCCACCTGTTGGTGGTGTTCGATCCCGAGGCATGGATTTGGAACAAGGAGAACGAGCCGTTCATCGAGCGCTTTCTTGACAAGGCTTTCGACCAGATCCCCAACCGCGCCACCAAGGACACCGCGTGCCACTACACCGTATCCCAGTTGCTCGCGGCTTTGGCTGAATCGCGCAAACACGGGCGGGACAGTTTTGTGGTCGCCGCCCATGTGGATCGAGGCAAGGGCATACTCAAGGAACTGGGCTCCGGCATCGGATCGCACTACAACGAATTCTTCCGGCAAACCGTGCTGGGGTTCCAGCGCGTCGAGACCAACGGCGGGTGGCGGAACCTGCGCCAATGGCTAGGTGACGACTGGCGGCCCGCGAGGGTCGAGGGCAGCGATTGTAAGTCACTTGAAGAAGTGGGGCGTCCGCACGTCGAGGGAGGAATCGAAAAGCGGACATGGATCAAGTTGAGCGATTTCAGCTTTGCGGCGGTCAAGCTGGCGCTCCTGATGAAGGAATATCGAATCGCGGACCAAGCGCCGGACGAGAATTCGCCGGCAGTGCTTTCACTCACCTTCACCGGCGCGGATGGTTTGCTGGACGGGCAGACTCTGCCGCTGAATCGGGATTTGAACAACATCATCGGCATTCGCGGCAGCGGAAAATCGTCGGTGTTGGAGTGCCTGCGCGACGTGCTGGACCTGCGGCTGACCGGTGCGGAAGATGCGATCTACAAGGAGGGATTGGTGCGGCGCACTCTTGGGAGCGGCGGCAAGATGGTTGCGGAGGTGCGCAGTCGCGAGGGAGTTGTTTACCGGATCGAGCGTATTCTCGGCGAGTCCACGAAAGTTTTCCGGAATGGGCAGGCGATTCCGAATCTGAAGGTTGCGGGCATTCTCAACGCCCGGTATTTCGGCCAAAAGGACTTGGCTAAATTCGGAGAGAAGGGCTTTCAGCGCGAACTCATCGAACGTTTCACGGGAGGAGCCGATCCCAAAGGCGGGCGTGAAATGATTCTGGGCATCGAGCAGCGGCTCGTGCAGATCCGGCAGGGACGAAGCCGGCTGGAGGGCAGGGATGAGCTTGCGGCCAGACTCGCCCAAATCGGCGAGGATCTCGAACAGTTCTCGAAGTTGGGTCTGGAGGAAAAGCTCAAGGCGCAAATCGGCATGGAGAGGGATTTGGCACAAAGCAAGAGGCTTGCCGAATTGGCCGGCAATCTTTCCGAGGACATCGCCGCCCTGGCGGACGACCATGAGGGTGGAATCGCCGCAGCCCGTGCGCACATTCCCGCGGGAGACGGATCCCACTACGCAGGGACAAAGCGCGCGGGCGACGCCTTGCAGGCCGCATGGCAACGGTTAAAGCAATTTGCGAAGGAAGTTGCACAAGTCCAGTCAGATGCTGAAAAAGCAACGGACGCGCTCGGAGACTTCATATCAGCCCGGCGTGAAGCATTTGCCGAGCAACGCCGGAGTCTCCACATTGAGGGGGAACTCAAGGCTGACACGTTCGTTGCGCTGACCCGCAGGAAGCAGCTACTGGAAACGGAGAAACGCGAACTTGATGAGTTGGATAAACGCGGGCGCGGTCTATGGGACGCGTTGCGCGATGAATTGATCGCCTTGCAGCGGCACTGGCAGGAAGACCATCAAAAACGGCTTGGCGACGTGCAGGCACTCAATGCCGAATCAAAGGAACTTCGAATCAAGCTGGAATTCAAGGGTGACAAGGAAGCCTTTGTGGAAAAGCTCAAGGCACTGACGAACGGTCTCCAGCGTCCGACGCTGGAGAAAGTCGCGAAGGCATTCGCCGACGGAATCGAATTGTTCTTCGACCTGTGGGGCGAAGGATTGAAGTTGATGGAGACCGGCTTGAAACCCGACCAGATCGCGAAGCTTCGTCAGACGCTGGAGGCGAATCTTGGTGAATTGGTGACCTGGCGTCCGCCGGACGCGGCGGCCATTTTCTACAATGGGACAATCTTGCAGCATCATTCCCTGGGCCAGC
Organism: Haloferula sp.; assembly: GCA_007126655.1. GTDB lineage: Bacteria > Verrucomicrobiota > Verrucomicrobiia > Verrucomicrobiales > Akkermansiaceae > Luteolibacter. Next base: position 6,409 of record SLAV01000161.1, read on the forward strand.
GTGCGACGGCGCTCATGCTTTTCCTGCTCACGCAAAAAAACTGCGATGTCCTCATTGTGGACCAGCCCGAGGACGACCTCGACAACCAAACACTCTACAATGAAGTCATCACGAGCTTACTTGCCATGAAAGGCAGCCGGCAAGTGATTTTCGCCACACACAGCCCGAACATCCCCGTGCTGGGAGATGCCGACCAGATCGTGCTCTGTCGCTACAAAGAGAATGGGATCGCGATGGAAACCGGCGGAATCGACCGCCCGGCCATGCAAGACCGAATCATCGATGTGATGGAAGGTGGCCGCGATGCGTTCAAATTACGCAAAACCATTTACAACGTATGGAAGCCCTCGAACTGCTTGACCTGATCGCCCTTGGCGAAACCTCGACCGTGCAGTTCAAGCGCACGCTGGAGGATACCAATGACCTGGCCAAAGAGCTTTGCGCCTTCGCCAACACCAGTGGCGGCATGATTCTTTTCGGAGTCGAAGACGATGGAACCATTGGCGGCCTCGCTCCCGAGGAGGTTCGGGAGCTAACCAGCAAGATCGCCAATGTCGCATCGCAAGTGGTGCGCGAGCCGATCTATCCGACCAGTGAGGTGGTCGCGGTGAACCGGACGCTGGTATTGGTGATCCGTGTGCCGGATAGCGCCGCCAAGCCGCACTTCGACCGCAATGGGGCGATTTGGGTGAAGTCTTTGGCGGACAAGCGCAGGGTGACCGCGCGGGAGGAGTTGCGTAGGATGTTCCAGGAGGCGCATGTGTTCCATGCCGATGAACAGCCGGTTTCCCGAAGCTCGGCTGCGGACCTTGATTTGGATGCATTCGTGGCATTTCACCAAAAGGTGACCGACGAGGAGTTTTCCGATTCCGGTATCGAGATGGATCGACTGATGGCAAACCACAACGTAGCCATCAATGGTTGTCTGACCCTCGCGGGACTTTTGTTTTTCGGGCTGCAACCGCAGAAATACCGACCCGAACTGGTTACCAAGGCGGTTTCGTGGAAGACCTGCCGGGCAGATGACAACGCCGGGTATTTCGACAGCGAAGATATCGGGGGCACACTGCCACAGCAGCTTGCCGGAATCCTGGCGTTTCTCCGGCGAAATCTCGGGCATATCCAAGGCGATCAAGGCATCAATTCGGAAGGGATACTCGAAATTCCATTACAGGTCTTCGAGGAACTGCTTGTGAACATGCTGGTTCATCGGAACTACTTCCTTACCGCTCCGCAAACAGTGTTTGTCTTTCCCGACAGGGTTGAAATCGCCTCGCCAGGGCACTTGCCGAACAAGCTGACTGTAGAACAGGCCAAATCGGGCAATTCGATTCCGCGCAATCCCATTCTTCAAAGCATGGCTTCAAAACTGCTGCCCTACAGGGGCATTGGCACAGGCATTCCACGTGCATTGAAGGCGTATCCACATATCGAGTTTGTCAACGATGCCGATGCCAACCGGTTCCGGTCGGTCATCCGAAGGCCCTCCTCCTCCTCCGCATGACCCCATTCGAAATCAACTCGTATTTCCGCAAGCGGGCCATCCTGCGGCGGATGTCGGGGGATGAATTTGTTCTATGAGGCGTTGGAGAGGAATCACAACCGTGGAAGACCTCGTCCTCATTGGTGCCGGTGTGATCGCAGACAGGTGATTCCGCTGATTTGTCCGCCGGGGCTGAATACGCCGTCATGAGCGCGATCCGATGGGGATGCGACCTCGTCGGGCGGTCATGCCGAGGGGCAGATGCGGCGGCCGGGGTGGCAGTGTAAATGGCGAGGGGTGGGGGATATTGAATATTGAAAAGGTTTTCCCGCCACGGGGGCGGTGACCGGTGGTCGCCGCTACTTGAAGGTGATCTTGCCGTCCTGGATGTCGGCCTGGATGACATCGCCGTCGGTGTATTTGCCTTCGAGGACGTGGAGAGAGAGAGGGGATCGAGGAGGTGGTGTTGGATGCCGCGTTTGAGGGGGCGGGCACCGTAGATGGGGTCGTGGGCCTGGTTGCCGAGGAATTTAGAGAAATCGAGCTAATCTGAGTTGTTTGCTTCCCTTGCCGATCTCGGTTTCGTAATGGAAATCAACAGCCAATGGCACCACCTAATTTCCAAGCCCTCCCGAACTTCATCTGGTCCGTCGCCGACCTGCTCCGAGGTCCCTACCGTCAGCCGCAATACGAGCGCGTCATGCTGCCCATGACCGTGCTCCGCCGCTTCGATTGTGTCCTTGAGCACTCGAAAAAGCAGATCCTCGCGAAGCATCAGGCAATGGAGGCGAAGAACAAGACGCTGCCGGCGGCGAAGCGGATCAACGACTTCGACCCCACGCTCAACAAGCTCGCCAAGGACGCCGACGGTCGCGCGCTCGGCTTTCACAACCACAGCCCGCTCAATTTCCAGAAGCTCAAGGGCGATCCCGACAACGTCGGTCGCCACTTGCTGGACTACATCAACGGCTTCTCGAAAAACATCCGCGAGATCTTCGACAAGTTCGAGTTCGACAAGGAAATCGAGAAAATGGAGGACTCGAACCGCCTTTACCTCGTCGTTTCCAAATTCGCCGAGATCGACCTGCACCCAAAGGATGATGCGCATCCCAACGGCGTGGACAACATCAGCATGGGACTCGTCTTCGAGGATCTCATCCGGCGCTTCAATGAATCCGCGAACGAGACCGCCGGGGATCACTTCACCCCGCGCGAGGTCATCCGCCTCATGGTCGATCTCCTCATGGAGCCGGATGGCGACATTCTCACCAATGGCAGCCCCATCGTCACCAACCGGAAAACGAAAAAGCGGAAGAGGAAAATCCATCTCATCGACTGCCGCGAGCGCTACCGCCCGATGCCCCGCAGTCTCGGCGACAAGCGCCGTTACCTCGATCAAAAAATCATCGACGCCCTCTCCCGCGAGCACGGCGCGTTCAAGGAAAGCGAAACCAGCAAGATCACGAAATCCGATCCCAAGGCCGCGCCGGTCATCGCCAAACTCTCCGCCTTTCCCAAACTCGACACCGCCATCCTGTTCCCCAACCAAACCCTGCCCAAAAACCTCACACCCGCCGAACTCCAACACATTTGCGGCTACTTCCCCGAAACCAAGGGCAAGAAAGGCAAGGCCGTCGTATACGAGGCTGATCCAAAACTACGCGACAACGAGAACGTGCCATTGAACGAGGACATCGTCTCCTTCTTCCTCCGTGAAGTCCGCCCCTTCGTGGCGAACGCCTGGATCAACGGCGATCCCAAGCTGCGCGATGAAAAGGACGACGGCATCGGCAAAGTCGGCTACGAGATCAATTTCAACCAGTATTCACTTTCAGCAGCCCAGCCAGAACTTTCCGTCGAAACCATCGCATCGCAAAAGATCGGTGTTCCTTCAGTGCCTGAGCAACAGCGCATCGCCTCCCATCTCAACAGCGAAACCGCCCGGATCGATGCATTGGTCGCCGAGAAGGAGATGATGCTCGTTTTGCTCGAACAAAAGCGCTCCGCCCTGATCACTGCGGCAGTGACAGGGCGAATCAACCCCGCTACACTGCCGGCATGAACCTGAGACACCTCAGCCCACTGCGCTACCCCGGCGGCAAAGCCAGCCTGGCGGGGTTTCTTGAGGACGTAATCGACCTCAACGACCTGCGAGGCTGCCGGTACTTCGAGCCATATGCCGGTGGAGCCGGTGCCGCCCTGACCTTGTTGGAAACGGATGTCGTAGATGAAATCCACATCAACGACGCCGACCCGCGGGTATTCGCATTTTGGAACGCCGTTTTGAACAAAACCGAACAATTCGCCGAGCGCGTGCTAAAGGTGCCACTCGATATGGACGAATGGCGGCGACAACGCCAAGTTTGTTCCCGCCCTGGCGCGCACGGTGCCTTCGACGTCGGGTTTTCCGCGTTTTACATGAATCGCTGCAATCGCTCTGGTGTACTGACTGGGGCGGGACCAATTGGCGGCCTGCAACAGACCGGGAAATGGAAGCTTGATGCCCGGTTCAGTCGCGAGGCACTCGTCCAGCGGATTCGCCAAGTGGGAGCCAAGCGCGACCGCATCCACCTCAGCGGCAAGGATGCCATTGCGTTCCTGAAATCCTCACTTCCTCACGGAATGGCCCGTCGCAAGGTCTTCGTTTATCTGGACCCGCCCTACGTCAACAAGGGCCAGCGCCTTTACCTGAATGCTTACAAACCCAACGACCATTCAGAAATCGCCCGCTACCTTTATTCACAAAAAATCCTACCTTGGCTGATGTCTTACGACGATGCCGCATTGATCCGTCAGCTTTATCGGAATCATCGATTGTTCGAGCTTCCGATTCGTTACTCCTTGCAAGTTAAAAAAGCCGCCTCCGAACTTATCATTTCGCCGCACGGCTTGACCCTGCCCCGGTCTGTCAAGGTCCACGGCATCCAAAATGCGTTTTTCCAACCCACCAAAATATCATGAGCCAACTATCCGAACTACCGGTTTCCGAACTCCATTTCGACAGGGAGAACCCAAGACTTGTTGAATTCGGAATCGAAGCAAACACAGCCGAGAAGGATATTCTGGCGATCCTTTGGGAGGCAATGGATGTGATGGAACTGGTTTTATCCATTTCGTCCAGCGGCTATTTCCGGCACGAACCGTTGATCGTCACCGAAGAAAATGGAAGGCACGTTGTCCTCGAAGGTAACCGGCGTTTAGCCGCACTCAAAGTGCTGACCGTTGATGGACTTGCTGCGGAGAACAAATGGCAGATTCCCGATATTTCTCCGGAGTTGAAGGCGGAAATAATGCAGGTTCCGGTGATTTTCGAGGGGCGCGAAAACTCCTGGAAGTATCTGGGATTCAAGCACGTTAACGGACCCGCAAAATGGACTAGCTTTGCCAAGGCAAAATACATCGCTCAGGTGCACAGGGAATACGGCGTGCCTCTGGCAGACATCGCCCGGCAGATCGGCGATGGGCACAAAACCGTGCAGCGCTTGTATCGGGGACTGATGGTCTATGAGCAAGCGGAGGAACAGGCTGGGTTCGATCCTTCAAATCGGTATACCCCGCGTATTTTTTTCTCTCACCTATATACAGGCTTGGACAAGCCGGGCTTTTCCCAGTTTCTCGAACTCTCAGCTCAAGAAGATGAGAATTCCAGACCCGTAGCCGCATCCCGGATGAAAGAACTGAAGGAGGTTTGTGTCTGGCTCTTTGGCGACAAAGAGGCGGAACAGCCTCCAGTAATCAAAACGCAGAATCCGGATTTAAAAAATTTGGATGCCGTACTCCAGAATCATGAGGCGCTGGCGGCTTTGCGGGCCGGTGAGGATCTGAATAAAGCCTATGAGCTGAGCCGACCCACAGGCGCGGTGCTGGAGGATGCACTGCTAGCGGCAAAACGGGAGTTGATGCGAGCGAAATCTTACATTCCAACGGTATACGATAAATCCGAATCCTTACTGAAGACAGCTGGTTCAATCGCGAATCTCGCCGATTCCATTTACACCGAAATGGATCGTATGCGGACCGGTGAAGGAAGGCCAAAAAGGCTTGCGGATTGAATAATTTCCTCTCATGGCCTTCAAGCTTCCAAATTATCCGTCCCCGCGTTCATCGCCAAGTGAACTCGCGGATTTTGCCGAGCTGTCGACCCTGTTTCGTGGACGCTGCTCGGCGACCGAGATTCAGCGTTTCCTCAGTCGCATCGATGAGAACGACAAGAACATCGGCATCGAAGACAATGATCTGGTCAACGAAGGACTATCTGACGCGATGATGACCGAGATTGGTTATCGGGCTAATGCCTGCCCTGATGGTTATCCGTTCCAAACTGATCCAACTGGATCGTTACTGCTTCTGAGGGATGACGGGCAATCTATCAAGGCACTGATCTATCGATATCTTTTGTTTGCGACGCGCCTCAGGATGACGAATGAGAAGATTCAGGCTGGTCTTGATGGTACACAAATTATGGAGGATCTGGGAGCAGCGATTCTTGGCAGATACTTAGGAGCCAGGGCCAAGGCTGAAGTATTCGGAACTGCGCGGAGAGGCGGGATCGAGGCGAAGGTTGACGCTCTTTGCGACTCGCTCAAGGAGGGCGGCAGATTCGAGAATGTTGATACGGGACCGGTCAACGCCAATGACGACGGCTTGGATGTCGTTGGTTGGATTCCCTTCAATGACCAACTGCCCGCGAAATTGTGTGTATTTGGACAATGCAAGACGGGAACATCCTGGCACGAACATATCTACCGCTTGCAGCCAACCGGATTTGTGAGGCGTTGGCTATCCGGCACAATCGTAGTTGACCCTCTGAAGGCTTATTTCATCGCAGAGTCAGCAGATCGGGCGCAATGGAACGGAATCTGTGTCTATGGAGGCATCTTTTTTGATCGCTGCAGAATCGTTGATTTGGCAGACAGTGTCGAGGAGAGCCTAATTGCCAATATCGAGGCTTGGACCAATGCTGCTACTGATAGATTAACGCAGTTTGGCTGGAGCTGAGATTGATACAACAATCATGAAATCAACCTCCGAAGCAGAACCCGTTGACCAATCAGAAGGCAGCCGATGCGATCCGCCAATACCGGCATGATCGCGACCACCGGAAGAGGATTTTTGATTTCAAGAAGCGCACGCTGGTTCACTTCGCGTTGGATACCGAGGAAGTCCAAATGACCACGCGACTGGCGGGACCAGCCACGCATTTCCTGCCCTTCAACCAAGGCCACGATGGCGGCGCGGGCAATCCGGTGGATCCCGCCGGGCGAAACTACCACACTGCCACCTTTGGGATGGAGCGTCACAGTCTGCTGGAAATGTTCGCACGCTATATGAACGATGCGGAGTTCAAGTCGCTTGCGGCCGATTGGCTTGGGCAACAAGTGTGTTCGAAGATTCCGAAGGGTTTGGCTTATCCGAAGCCGAGGCGGTGAGGGGTGATTTTTGGGCGTGGCGCTTGGAAAGCGCCGCCACGGGGGGGGGATGTTAGAGTTGTTTGAGTTTAGCGAGGAGTGTTTCGTTGGCGGCTCGGCGGGTGAGGGCGCGTTTGTGGGAGTTCGAGTTTTTCGTGCAGACGAGGCCGTAGGGGCGGCCCTTTTGGTTGGTGTGGGTGTCGAGGTCGAGGTTGTGTCGAGAGATAAAGCTTTCAAGCGCGCTGCGTACGTCTTGGGC
>SLAV01000285.1 GCA_007126655.1 Haloferula sp.
GCTGGCGGATGCACGGCGCGAAAGGCGGCATCGCCGCAGGTGTCATGTTCGTGCTGCCATCCATGTTCATCCTCTTCGCCCTCGCCTGGCTGGCCATGGTCGGCGGTGGGTTTGCCTGGCTTGACGCCCTGTTTCTCGGCCTCATGGCCGCCGTCATCGCCATCGTCGCCCAAGCCATCTGGCGCATCGGCAAACGCGCCCTCGCCACCCCCGCCCTCTGGGCCGTCGCCGCCGCCGCCTTCACCGCCATCTTCGCGTTCAACGTCTCCTTCGTCATCATCATCCTCACCGCCGCCGCGATCGGAGTGGCCGGCAACCGCATCCTGCCCGCCATGTTCCCCGGCACCGCCGGCAAACATGACGGCGGAAAAAACACCACGCCCGCCGCCGCCTGCGAACTCCCGCCCGCCCCCACCGCCACCTGGAAGCGCTCCGCCAGGATCACCGCCACCTGCCTCGCCCTCTGGGCCGCCCCCGTCATCGCCATCGCCCTCTGGCTCGGCTGGCAAAGCGTGCCCGCACAGCAGGGTGTCTTCTTCAGCAAGGCCGCCATGGTCACCTTCGGCGGCGCATACGCCGTGCTCCCCTACGTCGCCCAGCAGGCCGTCGAGACCCACGCCTGGCTCACCCACCCGCAAATGATGACCGGCCTCGCCCTTGCCGAATCCACCCCCGGCCCCCTCATCATGGTCCTGCAATACGTCGGCTTCGTCGGCGCGTGGCAGAACCCCGGCGAACTCTCCCCGCTCGCCGCCGCCACTCTTGGAGCAGCCATCACCACCTGGGTCACCTTCCTTCCCTGCTTCTGGTTCATCCTCCTCGGCGGCCCGCACATCGAGCGCCTTGGCGACATGCCCCGCGTCTCCGCCGCCCTCACCGCCCTCACCGCCGCCGTCGTCGGCCTCATCCTCAACCTCGCCGTCCGCTTCACCCGCCACGCCATTTCGCCCGACCCCGAAACCACCCGCTGGCTCCTCGCCGCCCTCGCCCTCGCCGCCCTCCTCGCCATCACCCGCTTCAAACCCGGCCTCATCCCCGTCATCGCCGCCGCTGGCCTCATCGCCCCCATCCCCGCCCTCACCATCCTCACCGGGCAGACGCTCGTCTGGCCGCTGCTCGTCCTCTGGACGTTCTCCGTCTGCCTTGTCGGCATTGTCGTCTCCATCGGCCTGCGCAAACAACTCATCGAAACCGAAAAACTCCCCTTCCCCAGTGGCTTCGCCACCGGCAAAACCCTCCAGGAACTCTACAACCACGGTCGCGACGCCATCGTCCGCCTGCAACTCCTGGGCGGCATGGCCGTCGTCTCCGCCGCTGTCAAGTTCGGCGAACACTTCGAACTCGTCAAACGCATCCCCATCACCGGATGGTTCAACGCCCGCCCCGGTGGCGGGCTCGAAAAAGCCGGTGTCGCCGGCATCACCCCCACCAACCTCGGCTTCTCCATCGAGCCGACCCTCATGATGTATGGCGTCGGTGCCATCGTCGGCCCGCGCGTCGGCCTCTCCGTCCTCCTCGGCGTCATCGCTTCATGGGGCATCCTCGCCCCCATCGCCTTCGAAGCCGGCTGGGTCGAGCCCGGCGAACCCGACGCCTCATGGTTCAGCCCCGGCCTCGCCTGGCTGCTCTGGCCCGGCGTCGCCATCATGGTCACCGCCTCGCTCACTTCCTTCGCATTCTCCTGGAAATCCATCCTCAACACCTTCCGCCCCGCCGCCACCGGAAGCGCCACCCTCCAGACCGACACCGGCATCATCCCGAAAAAGTGGTTCATCGGCGCGCTCGTCGCCGTCACCGCCCTCTCGGTCATCCTCCAAACCGTTCTCTTCGGCATCACCCCGTGGCTCGCCACCCTCGGCGTCCTGCTCACCTTCATGCTCGCCCTGGTCGCCGCTCGTGTCTCCGGCGAAGTCAACGTCACTCCCGTTACCGCCATGGGCAAGGTCACCCAGCTCACCTTCGCCATCATCTCCCCCGCCAGCCCCGCCTCGAACCTCATGGTCGCCAATGTCACCGGTGGCTCCGCCGCCCTCTGCGCCGACATGATGCACGACCTCAAAACCGGCAAAATGATCGGGGCCGACCCACGCCCCCAATACATCGGCCAGATCTGCGGCGTCTTCGCCGGCGCCCTCGTCGGCTGTGCGGGATATCTCATCCTCATTCCCAACCCCGCCGAACAACTCCTCACCGAGCAATGGCCCGCGCCCAGCGTCAATGTCTGGATGTCCGTCGCACAACTCTTCATGAGCGGCCTCGACGCCCTGCCACCCTATGCCGTCGAGGGCATGACCATTGGCGCCTGCGTCGGCATCCTGCTCGCCCTTGGAGACAAACTGCTCCCCGCCAAAGCCGCCCGCTTCGTGCCCAGCGGCCTCAGCCTCGGCCTCGCCTTCCTCATTTCCCCCGCCATCTCGCTCGCCCTCTTCCTCGGCTCCATGGCCAGCGTCATCGCCCACAAGGTCGCCCCCAATTGGAGCGCCAAGCTCCTCATCATCGCCGCCTCCGGCATCATCGCCGGCGAAAGCCTTTCCGGCATGTTCCTCGCCCTCATCGAAATCCTGTCCGGCTCCGGCGGTTGACGACCGGCTTGCCCCGCTAAACGCACGCCTCCCCCGCGCCGCAACGGGCCGATGCCGCCATCGCCGCCAAATGGGCCGTCGTCCAGGCCGCCTGGAAATTGAACCCGCCCGTCACTCCGTCCAAATCGATCACCTCGCCCGCGAGATATAGCCCGGGAACCACGCGCGATTCCATGGTCCGGAAGTCGATCATCGTGCGGTCCACGCCGCCACAGGTCACAAATTCGTCCTTGTTCGTCGTTTTCCCCGTCGCCTCGAAGCGCGAGCGTTTCAACGCCTCCGTCAGCGTGCGGACTGCGGGTTTTCCGAGCCTGGCCCAAGGGGTCTCCATGTCGATCCCGCACCACGCCACAAGGGATTCCCACAGCCGCCTTGGCAGTGGCGCGGGGCGGCGGTTGCGCACCCGCATTCCCCCGTGCCGCGCCCGGTTGTCCGCCAGCCAGCCGCGGATTTCTTCCTCCGCCATTTCGGGAAGCCAGTCGATCATGAACGGAAAATGATGATCCACCGCCGCCAGCTCGCGTGCCTCCCAAGCCGAAAGCCGCAGAATCGCCGGACCGCTGAACCCGCGGTGCGTGATCAACAGCGGCCCGCGCCGCGGACGCCCGCCGTCCGCCCGACGGACCACCACATCCGGATGCGACACGCCCGCCAGACCCTCGATCCGCGCGTCCCGCACATTGAATGCGAAAAGCGAGGGCACCGGCGGCACCACCGCAAGCCCCATCCCGCGCAGCATGTCCGCCAGCCCGCCTCCCTTCAGCGAACCCGCCGCCATACACACCGTCCGCGCGCACACCCGCGGTGCCTCCGCGTCGAAATCCAACTCGAACGCACCCGTCCCGTCCCGCGCCAAACCGCGCAGCGCCCGCCCTTTGTGAAGCGCAATGCCCGCCGCCGCCGCGCCATCGATAAAACAGCGGATCACCGTCTCCGAGGAATCCGTCACCGGAAACATCCGCCCGTCCGCCTCCGCCTTCAGCGCGACTCCGCGCCGCGCGAACCAGTCCACCGTGTCGCGCGGCTGCCAGCGGTGGAACGCCCCGCGCAGCTCGCGCCCGCCCCGCGGGTAATTTCCAGCCAGCTCCGCCGCGTCGAAGCACGAATGCGTCACATTGCAGCGCCCGCCGCCGGAGATCGCCACCTTGCGCAAAAAATCCGAATCTTTTTCAAAAACCGCTA
>SLAV01000337.1 GCA_007126655.1 Haloferula sp.
GCGGCTGTCGATGCCGAGGCTCTGGAAGCCGCGGCAGAGCAGACCGCTGTCGCGCGCGAAGAAATCCGGCCCGCCACCGAAGGCAACGGGCGTGCAGGTGAACCAGCGGGATGCTGTGGTTGAAGTTCCGGGTTCCAAGTAGTCGGATGGGAGCGTGGGCGTCTCATCCGCTTTGCGCATGAGGAAGCTCAGTTAAAAGTGCTTTGTGCTTTGTGCTTTGTGGGCACATTTCAGGCGGTTGGAGTGCGGAGGTTGGTGGGGCGGGTTTTGTTGGTGTGGAGGCAGGAGCCGCAGGCTCCTGCTACGGGGGGCGCGTCTCGCTGTTGCCTGTTCATCCGCTTTTCCAGGCGTTCTTGTCTTGCATGGGCGCGTGGATTCGGCCGTTGAACCAGCGGTCGGGCAGGATGACGTGTTGGCCGGGTTTTTTCCCGATCCACGCGGCCCACCACGAGTAGCTGCTGTTGGCGATGATGTGGTGGGAGGCGAGGCTCATCAGGCGGAGGTCGCACAACGGGTTGGCGGCGGCCGTGCCGGAGTCGATGATGTCGGTGTCGGGACTACTGAAGGTGCGGCGGCACCAGGCGGGGTCGTCGGAGAAGATGTGGAATCGCGGGTTGCTGAGGCGGGCGCGCATCTCGTCCATCGCGGACTGGTAGTATGCCGCGTCGCAGACCTGGAAATCCGGATTGCGCAGGAAATCGCCGCGGCGGACGTGAACGGCGACGGAGGCGGGATCGGTGAGGGAGGAGGGCTGCGGGCCGGAGGCCCGGGCCACGGTGGCGCGGTGGTTCTGCCCGCTGCCCTTCTCCAGCAGGTTGGTCAGTTCGGCGCGCAGTTCCTCTTCGATGGAGGCGAAGTATCTCCAGCTCTGGAAGTAGCCGAAGAGCGCGCAGTCGGCGGGGGCTTCGGGGAAGGTGGGGTTGAACGAGTGATCTTCGGGATTTTCGATGAGAAATGGATGGCGGCCGAATTGCCAGCGGTGTTTGCCGGTGAGTTTGCGCAGCGCTCGCGAGGCGAGGGTGCCGGAGCGGGCGACGCGGGCGCGGATGGGAAGCTTGAGCAAGTGCGACACCTCGCGCCAGCCGTCGGAGTCGAACCATGTGGCATCGAGCACCAGCGGCACGCCGTGTTTTTCGGCAAGCACCCGGCCCAGCGCATACTGGAACAGATTGTTGCCGGTACGGCCGAGGAGGACGATGCGGATCACTTCGTGAAGATCAGATTGCAGTTGGCGGCGTAGCGCATGAGCTTGGGGAAGCGGTGGAAGAGGGTGGCGTCGGCGCGTTTGATGGCGTGTGCGGCGGGCACGAGACGGTCGGCGAGGGCTTTGGCGGGATACCCGAGCAGGTTGAAGACCTGCACCTCGGTGCGGGCGAATGATTCTCCGATGCGCTCGAACTGGGAGAGGTAGAGGTTGCTTTCGTCGCCGAGTTGGTGGCGGGCCATGCGCATGGCACGGATGGCGGCGACGAGCAGGTTGTGTCCCAGCGGTTCGAAGATGAAGACGAGCCGCCCGCCGGGCTTGAGCACGCGCGAGGTCTCGCGGGCGATGCCCTTGAGGTCGTGGGACAGGTGGTGCAGCGCGGCCTGGCCCCAGACGAGGTCGATGGAATTTTCGGGGTATCTCGAGAGGTCGAAGGCGTCGCCAGCGACGTATTCGAGATTCGGGTGCTTTTCGAGCGCCGAGTCGGCGTCCGGGCCGCCGGCGGCGTATAAATCGAGGCCGGTGACTTTTGCGTCGGGAAAGACGCCGGCGAGGGCGGCGGCCAGTTTGCCGAAGCCGCCGCAGATTTCCAGTGCGTGGCCGCCGTCCAGATCCTCCCGGCACAGTTCGCTGTAGCCGGCGAGGAACAGGTCGTGGTCGGATTTCGGGAAGCCGCCGGTGCCGGCGAGCATGCCTTCGGCGCGCGGGTCGAACGGGGCGGTGGGGTGGGTGATTTGCATGGATATCGCGCCTGTGGAGGGTTCTTGGTTTTCTGTCTGGCCTTGTGCTTCAACCGGCTTGTCAACGCCGGGTCCCGTGTGTCGCCTGCGGATGATTTATCGGGTCGGTTTTATCCGCCGGGTGGCACTGTTCTTGCATAGATGTCGCCAAAGAGGAAGGTCTCGCCGGCAAATTCCCTGATGAGGTAGCGGATGGATTCGGCGTCGCGCCAGCCACGGGGCGAGAGACGCATGGTTTCCGCCCAGCTCACCTGGTATTGATGCCGGGCGAGTGATTCGAGTTTGTCGATGCAGGCCAGGGTGTTTTCCGGGAGTTCGGGAGTCCACTCCACGGAGAGGGCGGGCAGGGGTTGGGAGAGTCCGGCAAGCACTTCGGCCTCGTATCCCTCGACGTCGATTTTGACGAATTGCGGCCTGCCGTGTTCCGCGATCAATGCGTCCAGCGTGGTGCATTGGACGGTGGCGGTTTGGTTCCATACCGAACGGGCGAAGCGTCCGGAATCGGTTGTCGCGCGAATGAAGTCATCGGACATGGAGGACAAGACGTGGTCCGGGGAGATGCGCATTTCCCGTGTGCCGGGTCGTGCCGCAAGCGCGGTGGGCAGGACGGTGAGCCCGGGAGCATCGCGGAATTGGTCGAGCAGGGTGGCATGGCATTCCGGTTGTGGTTCGACGGCGACGACGCGGCACTTCATTTCCAGCAGGCATCGCACGCGGTTGCCAAGGTTGGCTCCGATGTCGAAGCACAAGTCGCCGGCTTGGAGGAATTCGCCGTAGAGCCGGGCGAATTTCGCAAGTTCCACGCGCTCGCGATGTTTGCGGTTGATGCGCCATGCGAGTGCCGGCGGCATGAGCCTGTTCATGATTTTCTCGAGGTTCATGGCGGTCATGGCGGGATCGCACGGGGTTTCAGCCAATAGGTCAAGGCAGGGTCCTGCCCGGGCGAGAGGCGCGGACAGTGGAAATACCTCGACTTGGCGGGTGAGGTGACGCATGGGTGGCGCGTCATGATCCGGCTCCGGCGATGGTTTCCGCGTTTCGTGCAGTTTGGTCCGCCGCGGACCGGCAGCACGCTGGTGTGGAATGCGATGCGGGTGATGATGCCGGATGAGCTGATCCCGAAACGCCACGATCTGGATTTCATCATGCGGCGCGGGTGGTGCGGTGCGAAAGTCGTGTGCACGGTTCGCAATCCGCTCGATGCGGTCGCGTCATCCATCCGCCGATACGGGCTCGTGCCTTCGGAGAGTGTGATCGAGGCGCAAATTGATGAATTCCAGCGCAACGGAATGAAGGAAGTGCGGCGGCTAGCCGGGTGCGGGCATGCGTTGTTTCTGAAATATGAAGAGTTTTACCAGGATTTCGGAAGGATGTTCGATCAGCTCGAGGCATTCCTGAAAGTCGGGGCGGATGCGGGCTTGCGGAGCCGATTCAATGACGAGTTTTCGGTGGACCGGGTGAAGGAAAAAACCGATCGGCTGGGGGGCTTCGGAACATTTTCACCGGATGATCTGTTTCACGGCGACCATGTTTCGGAGCGGCTTGGCGTGCCGGGGGGTCACCAGGGTTTTCTGAATGAACAGGCGGTCCGCCGGATCCGTGAGGCATTCGCATGGCATTTCGAGACGTTCGGCTGGTCCGCGTGACGAAACCACCGGGATACTGCCGGCGGGCTGAGGCCGCTTGGCGGAGCCATCGTCTTCAGCAGCGGGCGGCCTTGATGAACACGCGGCACATACGGTCCGCGACTTTGGCGGCGGCGTAGGTTTCGCGGAGCTTGAGGCCGCATTCGCGGATTTCCCCGGGATCCATGGCGAGCA
>SLAV01000319.1 GCA_007126655.1 Haloferula sp.
CCGCTACGAGTCCCTCGCCCCACCCCGCCAGATCGGCGTCACGCTGAGCCGGGAGTTTTGAACTCCCGGATTGACCTTGCCGTTCCGTCGCTTAGGATGAGCAATGCCGATGATTATTGAAATCCCGGACGAACTAGCCGATGAACTCGGTGCCGATGCTGCGGAACGCCTCAGCCAGGCGCGTGAGTTGATCTCCCTCGAACTCTACAGGGAAGGCAGGATCAGTCTTCGCACCATGGGGCGGCTCGCGGGAGTTGGTGAAGACCATTGGAGTGCCGACGCCTTCCGCGCCCGGCACAACATGCCCGTAAGCGGCGTTTCGCCTGGTGAAACGGACGACCTGTCGGACTTCTCCACCGGATGAAACGGATCGTTTGCGACACCAGCCCGCTGAATTATCTGATTCAAATCGCGATGATCGGGTTCCTTCCCTCGTTTTTCCGTGAAGTGGTCATTCCGAAATCCGTGCATCATGAATTGATGGCCTCCCCCGCTCCGCGGGCGGTTCGCCAGTGGGGAGGCGACCTCCCGACATGGTGCGCGGTAGCGGAACCCTCCACACGGTCGAAGGATCGTTTTCCCGGACTTTCGGATACCGACCACGATGTGATCCAGCTTGCCAGCGAAAACGGATCGGCGGTCATGTTGGACGATCTCGCGGCCCGCAGGGCCACCCGGAGCCTCGGGCTGCCATTGCTGGGCACGCTCGGCTTCCTGGAACTCGTGGCGTCGGAAAATCTCATCCAACTGCCCGAAGCCATCCGTCGATTGAAGCAGACCAACATCCGCGTTTCCGAGGCGCTTTATGCGGAGGTTCTGCTTCGGCATGGATACGAACCATAAATTCCGGATTAACGCTGAGCTCAACCCACCAACTCCTCGGCACCACCCCGTGGGAAATCACCGCCACCCTCTGCGCGGTCGTCGGTGTGGTGCTGCTGGCGCGGCGCAACATCCTCGGGTGGCCGCTCGGCATCGTCTGGGCGGCCATTTCCGCCTGGCTGGCATGGACCGAGTGGCAGCTCGTGTCCGACGCCATCCTCTACGCCAGCTACATCCCGCTCCAAATCGGATGCTGGATCTGGTGGTGGCGCGCGCCATCACGCGAGAAAACCCACATCACCCCTCGCCCGTGGTCGCCACGCCGAATTTGGGTCTGGCTCACCACCGCCGCCGCCATCGCCATTAGCACCTGGGCCGCCGCGATCCATTTCCTCGCCAGCCGCGCAGAATGGATTCCGGACCCCGACCTGCTCTGGCGCGATTCCGCCTCCACCGTGCTCAACTACTTCGCCCAGTTCCTCCAGGGCGCGCGCCGCATGGAGTGCTGGGTGGTGTGGCTCGCCGTCAACCTCCTGGGCATCCACATCTACACCGTCAAAAACCTACCGATCTACGCCACCCAATACGCGTTCTTCCTCGCCCTCGGTCTCTACGGCTGGTGGTGCTGGCAGCGCGCGTTGCCCAACCCGATACACCAACCCCAAACCTAACCGCACATCATGACCTTGGAATTCCTCGACTGGCTGCACCGGAAATCGCTTCTCAAGGAACCCTTGCTTGTGGAAGATCTTTTCTCCAACGACTTCCTGCCCGGCACCCGGAATGCCGGCGCGTGACTTCCGCCAGGCGAAAACCCGACCGAAGTCCGAGTTTCTGCTTGGCAAACCGTGGAAAAAAAGCAATGTTCCGCGCCCCGCCGATTCCGGCGGCCACACCCACGACTTCCATCCATGGCCGTATCCATCCGACTCAACCGCAAGGGCACCAAGGACCGCCCTTACTACAAAATCGTCGCCGTTGACAGCCGCAAGCGCCGCGACGGCCGCTACATCGAGCAAATCGGCACCTACAACCCGATGATCGAAGGCGTGAATTACGAGATCGATCTCGAAAAGGCGGACAAATGGCTCACCGTCGGCGCGAAACCCTCCGACACCGTGAAAAGCATCATCCGCAAGGCGCGCACCGCCGGTGCCGCCGCCACCGCCTGATCCGGATACACCCGTTTCCCGCGACAGCCGCATTTCCCCGCCGGGAATGCGGTTGTTTTCGTTTCCGCCCCGGCATTTGTTCCACCCGGTCATGACCCCCAACCGGCGCGTCACCTTCGAGACCTTCATGCGGGCGGCCCTGCACGACCCGGAGCGCGGCTACTACGCCCGCCGGATCCGCGCCGTCGGCGGGCCGCGGGGCGACTTCACCACCGTGCCGATGCACGCCGGCGACCTGCTCGCCCGCGCCATCGCCGGCTGGGCGGCCGACGCGATGCGCCGCACCCGGTGCCGCGATCTCATCGAGATGGGGCCCGGCGAGGGCACGCTGATGCGCGGCGTGCTCCGCCACCTGCCGTGGACGCTCCGCCTGCGGGCGCGCGGCCATTTCGTCGAGTCGTCGCCCGTGCTCACGGCCCGGCAGCAGGCCGCGACCGGCCGGCCCCGGGCCACCTGGCACGCGGACTCGGAGACCGCGATGCGGGCCTGCGGCGGACGGGCTGTGATTTTCTCGAACGAGCTGGTCGATGCCTTCCCGGTGCGGGTTTTCAGGAAATCCGGGGGCGGCTGGGACGAGCTGGGAGTGGAAATCGATGCGTCCGGGCGCGTCGTCCGCGAGTGCTTTTTCCCCAGCTCCGCAGGGCTGCCGGATTCGTCGGTCTTCGCCGCAGACCATCCCGAAGGGCAGCGCGTCGAGGTGCACGATTCCTACCGCGCCTGGCTGACCGGTTGGCTGCCGCTCTGGCGCGCCGGCGAGATGCTCACCATCGACTACGGCGACACCGCCGCGGCCCTCTACACCCGCCGCCCCCACGGCACGTTGCGCGGGTATCTCATGCACGGGCGGGTCACCGGCCCCGATGTGTACCAAAACATCGGCATGCAGGACCTCACGGCGGACGTCAATTTCTCCGACCTCGCCGCATGGGCCGCACCCTGGTGCGCGTCCCGCGAACCACAAACGTTCGCCGGATTCCTGCGTGAAAGGCTGGGGCGGGGGACGGGAGGTGGCGACCTCACCGACGAATCCCTTGCCGGCGGCGCGTTCAAGGTCCTGGTCCAGCACCCGGTCGCGACATGAAGGTCGGATTCCATGCCACGCTTGCATCCGGCGGCATGATGCTTTCCGATGAACGGCAGACATGAGAACATCCACGTTGACCGCGGTTTTTTCCGCCATCGCCCTGGCCGCTCCGGTTTCCGCCGCGGCGGAGACATCCCGGCTGAACATCGTCTTCATTTATGCCGACGACCTCGGATACGGAGACCTCGGCAGTTACAACGACGGGTCGAAGATCCCCACACCCCACCTCGACCGGCTCGCCGCCGAAGGGCTGCGGCTCACCGACGGCCACAGCTCGTCGGGCGTCTGCACGCCGTCGCGCTACGCGCTGCTCACCGGTCGCGCGCACTGGCGGGATTTCCACTGGATCGACCGCGGCTTCGATCCCCCGTTTTTCAAACCCGGCCAGTTGACCATGGGGGGAATGCTTCAACAAAAAGGCTACGCCACCGCCTGCATCGGCAAATGGCACCTCGGCAACGACTGGGACTCCATCCGCAAGCCCGGCACGCCCGAAGACTCGATCCAGCATACGGATTTCGACTGGAGCAAGCCGCTGCGCGGCGGCGCCAACGACCACGGATTCGATTATTATTTCGGCGACAACGTGATCAACTTCCCGCCCTACACCTGGATCGAGAACGGTCTCGTGCTGCACGAACCGGACATGACCTACAGCAGGCGGGATTTCACTGAAATGCACGGCAGTCCGCCGGAAGGCGGATGGGAATGCCGCCCGGGTCCGGGAGTCTCCGACTGGGATCCCTACAAGGTCCTGCCCACCCTGACCGACAAGGCGGTTGAATACATCCGTGCGCGCAAGGACGAGCCGGAGCCGTTCTTCCTTTATTTTTCCATGCCCTCGCCGCACACACCGATCATTCCCAACGAGGAGTTCCGCGGCACCTCGGAGGCCGGGCCCTACGGGGATTTTGTCGTCGAGACCGACCACGCGTGCGGGCGGATTCTGGAGGCCCTGCGCGAGGCCGGACTGGAATCCAACACCATCGTCGTGTTCACCTCCGACAACGGACCAGAGATCTTCGCATACGCCCGGGACGAACAATACGACCACTGGTCCGCGGAGCCGTTGCGCGGGTTGAAGCGCGACATCTACGAAGGCGGCCACCGGGTGCCCACCATCATCCGCTGGCCGGGGGTCACCGAACCCGGCTCGGTGAGCGACGCGTTGTTCTCCCAGGTCGATTTCATGGCCACCTTCGCCAGCCACACCGGCTTCGACCTGCCGCGCGACTCGGCGGAGGATTCGTTCGACTTCCTGCCTTATCTCAAGGGCGAGGAGGCGGAACCGCCCCGTGAATCGCTCATCCACAACACCAGGCCCGACCACTATGCCATCCGCGACGGACGCTGGCTGCTGGTGAACCACCGCACCGGAGTGGTCGGCGGCGACGGCCGCCAGCCGCCGCCGGAGTGGCTCGAGAAACACCATGTCCCGCCCTACGAAGAGGACCAGGAACTGGCGCTCTACAACCTCGACGACGATCTCCGGCAGAGGAAAAACCTGGCCGCCGAAAAACCCGAACGGGTCGCCGCGATGCAGGCTCTGCTCGAGGAAATCCGCGAGCGCGGCTTCTCCGCCCCGCGCCTGCTCGAGTAAACCACCCGCCCCCAGCCCACTTCTCACCCGCCCCCCTCGCGTTGACAACCCGGACGTGGCTTGGCAGAACACGATCCATCGCAGAACTTGCGAAAGCGACGATTGGATACCTCCACGACCACCTCCACGCAAGAAGATGGCACAATCTCCAGAGTGCTGGAGGCCGCGCGCCGCCGCCTGCTCGACACCGGCACGCGCAACCGACTGGTGCATGTGAACCGCGCGAACGCGCGGGCGAACTGCCTGAACATCATTGACGAGAAATCCGACGAAATCTTCCGCCTGCTGCGCGTGGAGGGGAAAAAGATGGTCTTCAAGGCGATGGGGGCGGACGCCTCCGAGGAGGATGAAGATGACGGGGAGACCGTGCATTTCGCCGCCGAAGAGCCATCCGGGGTGGAGGAGAACCCGCGTTACACCGACAACTTCCTCGAAACCCCGCTCGGCCCCGAGGCGCTAGCAAAGCGCCTGCTGCGCCTCGCCCTGGACGCGCGCACGGCGGAGGAGGAACAGGGGGTGAACATCCTGTTTCTGGCTTTGGGGTTTCTGCAGTGGCGCGAAAGCGGGTCGTCCGACATCCAGCGCGAATCCCCGCTCATCCTGCTGCCCGTCGAACTGGTGCGCAACGAGCGCACGTCCACCTTCGACCTGCGCGTCCGCGAGGACGATCTCGATACCAACCTGCCGTTGCAGGAACGTCTGTGGCAGGACTTCGCAATCCGGCTTCCCGAAGTCGAGGAGACGGATGAATGGTCGCCTTCGAAGCATTTCGCGGACGTGGCGGATGCCATTTCGGCAAAATCCGGTTGGTCGGTGGATGCGGATGGCATGCAGCTCGGGTTTTTCTCGTTTGCGAAGCTGCTGATGCACCGCGACCTGGAGCCGGAGAACTGGCCGGACGACGGGCTGGCGGCGCACCCGCTGTTGCGCGGTTTGCTCGCGCATGGCTTCGAGCCGGAGGCCCCGCTCTTCGCGCATGATGAGAAACTCGACGCCCACCTCGACCCCGCCGAGATCATCCAGGTGATCGACGCCGACGCCTCGCAGACGAAGGTGATCGAAGAAGCCCGGCGCGGCGTGAATCTCGTCGTCCAGGGTCCGCCCGGCACCGGGAAATCGCAGACCATCGCCAACCTCATCGCCGCCGCCGCCCACGATGGGAAAACCGTGCTCTTCGTCGCCGAAAAAATGGCCGCCCTCTCGGTTGTTCACGACCGCCTCGAAAAGACCGGCCTGCGCGACATCTGCCTCGAACTGCACTCGCGCAGCGCCAACAAGAAGGCGCTCGCCCTCGAACTCGGCCGCACGCTCACCGCCAGTGCCAACGCCCGGCCCGAATGCGACGACCCCGCGCCGCTGCGCGCGTCGCGCGACGAGCTGAACCGCATCGCCCAATTGTTGCACGACCCATTGCCGCCGACCGGCGAGACGCCCTACCGCGTGCTCTCCGAAATCATCGGCCACATCAGCGACGGCACACCCTCGCCGCGCATCCCGCTGGAGGGTCTCGAAAATCTGGACCGCCCGGCACGCGACCAGGCGCTTGCCGCCATCGACGCGTTCGTCGCCGCGCTGGGCCGTGCTGGCGATCCTGCGGCGCATCCCTTCCGCGGCACCACCGCACCGGCCCTGCAGCCCACCGATTTCCCGCGCCTGCAAGCCGAACTGCACGACGTCACCCGCGAACTCGACGCGCTTGCCGAGGCCGTTCGGCGGCTGGATCTAACAAACCCCGACACGCTCACCGCCATCGACGCACTCGCCGGGGCGATCAAAACGCTCGCGTCCATCCCCGCCAACGCCGCGCCGTGGATTCCGGTGATGTTTGAGAAATCCGGCGATCCGCGATGGGGCGAGGCCCTTGAGGCCGGGGCGGCATGGGCCGCCGCGCGCGAGGCGGCGGCCGCGTCTTTCTCCGCCACCGCGTGGGCTGCCGATCCGGGCGACCTGCGGGCGATGATCGCGCCGGGGACCACTTCGTTTTTCTGGAGGTTCTCCGGCGGATACCGCCGCGCGTCGAGGGAACTCGCGACCTATCTGGCCATCCCGCTGCCGAAGCGCGCCGCCGACCGGCTGGCGCTCGTCGATACCCTGATCGACGTCCACACCAAACGCCGCGCCCTCGCCGACGACGAGGTCTGGCTCCAGAGTGCCCTCGGCCCCGAATGGCGTGGCGAGCGCACGCCGTTTGCTGCGCTGTTAGACGCGACTCGCTGGTTCGCGGAGCTGCAATCGTTCGGCGTCTTCACCTCCGCCGCGCAGATCACGAGTGCGCTCGAAACCTTCCCGTCGCCCACCACCACGGCCGCGGATCTCAAGGCCGCCGCCATCCGCTGCCGCGAGATAATCGCCATCCCGACCGACCGGCTGGTGTTCGATTTTTCCAAAGCCGAACTCGGAAGCGACCTCGACACCGCGCCACTCACCCAGCTCCGCAGTGCCTTCGCCGCCATGGCGGAAGACCCCGCGCGTTACGAGACATGGAACGCCCTGCGCCACGCCATGCAGGCCGCAGGTGACCTCGGTGCCGCCAGCGTGATCGACGCCGTGCTCGGCGACGACTTCGCATCCGCCGCCGCCGCCACCGAGTTTGCCTTCGCATGGGCCGAGGCGCATTGGAATGCCGCCCGCCAGGCGCGGCCGGACCTCGACCAGCTTGCCCACCGCGATCGCCACCACCTGGTCCGACAATTCCGCGAGTTGGAAAATGACCGCTTCACCGCCACGCTCGACCTCATCCTATCGCGCTACTTCGCCCAGGTGCCGCGCGGGAGCTACGGCGAGATGGGCATCATCCGCGGCGAGATCGGCCGCAAGCGCGGCCACAAACCGGTGCGCTGGATGATGAAAAACGCCGGCGGCATGATCCAGCGCATCAAGCCCGTGATGCTGATGAGCCCCATCTCCGTCGCCCAATTCCTGCCGCCCGGTAGTCTCACGTTTGACATGCTGCTGATCGACGAAGCCTCGCAGATCCGCCCCGAGGACGCGCTGGGCGTGGTCGCGCGGGCGCGCCAGATCATCGTCGTCGGCGATCAGAAACAACTCCCGCCCACCACCTTCTTCGACCGCCTGATGGACGACGAGGAAATGCCCGACGACGATGCCGGCGCCCCGCTCGCCGCGCTGCCGTCCGACATGGAAAGCATCCTCTCGCTGTGCGAGGCGCGCGGCGTGCCGGAGCGCATGCTCGAATGGCACTATCGCTCGCGCGATCCCTCGCTCATCCAGGTGTCGAACGCCGAGTTTTACGAAGACCGCCTCGTCCTCCCGCCCTCGCCGCTGCAGCTCGATCCGAATTACGGGCTGAAGTTCCGCCACGTCCCCGGCATCTACGCGCGCGGCGGCAGCGGGCTCGGCCGCGCCGGGACGAACCGCATCGAGGCCGAGGCCGTCGCCGATGCCATCGCCGATCACGCCCGCAATTGGCCCGACCTTTCGCTCGGCGTCGTCGCCTTTTCCAAAGCGCAGGCCGACATGCTCACCGAGGTGCTCGAACTCGCCCGCCGCCACGACCCCGTGCTGGAAAACTTCCTGCGCGAGGGGAAAAACGAGAACGTCTTCGTGAAGAACATCGAGAACGTCCAGGGCGACGAGCGCGACGTCATCTTCATTTCCGTCGGCTACGGTCCGCAGGAGGCCAACGGGCGGCTGCGGGCGATGACGTTCGGCCCCGTCAATGGCGAGGGCGGCGAGCGGCGGCTCAACGTCCTGTTCACCCGCTCGCGCGTGCGCTGCGAGGTCTTCGCCTCGTTCGACCCCGGCGACATCGATCCCACCCGCGCCTCGCGCGACGGCCCGCGCGTGCTCAAGCGGTTTCTGGATTTCGCGAAATCCGGCGTCCTCACGCAACACACCGCCACCGGCCTGCCGCCCGACAGCCCGTTTGAGGCGGACGTCGCCAACGTCATCCGCTCGTTCGGCTATCTCGCCGACCCGCAGGTGGGCGCGGCGGGGTTCCGCATCGACATCGGCGTGCGCCATCCCGACCGGCCCGGGCAATACCTCGTCGCCGTCGAATGCGATGGAGCCAGCTACCACGGCGCGTTGTGGGCGCGCGAGCGCGACCGCCTGCGCCAGGGCATCCTCGAAAACCTCGGCTGGCGATTCCACCGCATCTGGAGCACCGATTGGTTCCACCACCGCGGCCGCGAAATCGAGCGGCTCAAACACGCGCTCGAAGCCGCCACCCGTGAGGCCGCCGACGGCATCCGCGTGCGCGGCGCCAACCAGCAGGCCGCCGCCAGGCCCGCCCCGGCGGAACCCGAGCCCGACCCGGAAATCGACCTCGGCCACCTCGACCTCAAGGCTCCGCCCTACCGCCGCGCCGAAGTCCGGGCCCGGGCCGGCACCGACCCGCAAAGCCTGCCCCCGCGCGACCTCGCCGTCGTCGTCCGCAGCATCCTCGACCACGAAGGGCCGCTGCACCGCGAGGAACTCGCGCGCCGCGTCGCCGCCGCATTCGGGCGCGCCCGCGTGGGCAAGCGCATTGCCGAAGCCGTCGATCGCGCCATCGCCCACGACATGGCCGCCGCCGACGGCAGCGTGGCCGACGGCGACTTCCTCATGACCTCCGCCCAGGCCGCCGCGCCCCCCGTGCGCGACCGCTCCGCCGAATCCGGCAACATCACCAAGACGGCCTATCTCCCGCCCGTCGAGATCACCGCCGCCGCACGATGGATCCGCGAGGAATGCGGCGACATCCCCGCCGACGAACTCCCCCGCGCCATCGCCCGCCTGCTCGGCTTCCAGCGCGCAGGCAACGACCTGCGGGATAAAATTGTGGAAACCCTGGGCCGGAGTGCGGCTGGTTAGTGAAACATCAAACGCATCCTTCTGCCAACCCTTCGTAATATTGGCAGAAGAAATTCCGCATATCCGTTAACGTGATAAATTCACTGCATCGATGCGATAATTTCATTCGATGGAATCCGGCCCCGAAAAGGAAATATTTTTTGATGGGCAGGGCAGGGATTTGACGTGGAAAAACGCTTGGTTCGAGGGCTTCCCTGAATGGCATGACAATGTTGTTTTCCCAGGTCGATTTCATGGCCACCTTCGCAAGCCACACCGGCTTCGACCTGCCGCGCGACTCGGCGGAGGACTCCTTCGATTTCCTGCCGTATCTCAAGGGTGAGGAGGCGGAGCCGCCCCGCGCTTGTTTGAATGAACCGCCCGCCTGTCCGCATCCCGCAATTCCTATCCCCCGCATCGCATCTCCCCGCCCCCCACCCGGCTGCGACCGATCATCCGGAGTGCTCACCGTGCCCACGGAGAACCAAAAAATCAGGATTTGACCAGGAAGGCGGGCTCGCTGGGTGCCCCGCCCGCTTGGGGTGGACCATGTGCCACCTCGCTTGCCATAATCCGGCCCACGTTTCCCGCAGGATAACCATTGCCGCGCCTTGATTCCCCCTCCAAAATCCACGCGCCAAACCCACAACCCGCAAATCCATGGATCTCGCGTTCTTCGTCGCATTCTTCGCGATCGTCATTGCCTTCAGCCTCTGGAAAAGCCGTCGCAGCGCCTCCGGCGGCTCCTCCGATTACTTCCTCGCCGGCCGCGGCCTCACATGGCCGATCATCGGCATCTCCATTGTCGCCGCCAACATCTCCTCCGAGCAAATGGTCGGCATGTCCGGAGCCGGGGCCGGCGACGTCGGCCTCGCCGTCAGCGCCTGGCAGCTCATGGGGGCCATCTTCATTGTTCTCATCTCGTTTACCCTGCTCCCGAGGTTCCTCAAGGCCGGCATCTATACGATGCCCGAGTTTCTCGAATACCGCTACAACGCCCTCGCCCGCGGCATCATGGCCGCCATCACCGTCGTCATCTACGTCGGCGTCCTCATCACCGCCGTCCTCTACACCGGAGCCATCGCCCTCCATACCCTGCTCGGCATCGACCGCGCCGTCGGCGTCTGGATCATCGGAGCCATCGGCACCCTCTACGCCGCCTCCGGCGGACTCAAGGCCATCGCCTACGCCGATCTCATCCAGGGCATCACCCTGCTCGTCGGCGGCATGGTCGTCTTTTTCCTCGGCCTCAATGCCGTCGGCGGATGGGAGTCCTTCACCGCCGATAACGCCGACAGTCTCCACATGATCCTCCCCGCCGACCACCCCGAGCTGCCATGGACCAGCGTCGCCTTCGGCATGTGGATCGTCATGATCTACTACTGCGGCCTCAACCAGTTCATCGTCCAGAGAAACCTCGCCGCCAAATCGCTCAAGGACGGCCAGCTCGGCATGATCTTCGCCGGCGGCCTCTGGCTGCTCGTCCCCTTCGCCATCGTCATGCCCGGCATCATGGCCTCCGGACTGTTCGATCTCGACCAAAACGACGCCGCCTACCCCACCCTCATCCGCGAACTCGCCGGCCCCGGGGTGCGCGGATTCATCTTCGCCGCCATCGCCGGCGCCGTCGTCAGTTCGCTCGCCTCGATGCTCAACTCCGCCTCCACCGTCGCCACCATCGACGTGTACAAACGCCTCTTCGCCCGAAACGCCACCGAAAAATCCCTCGTCCGCCTCGGCCGCGCGCTCACCGTTGTCTTCGTCGTCATCGGCTGCCTCACCGCCCCCTTCCTCACCGACGGCGTCTTCCAGTTCATCCAGCAATTCCAGGGCTTCATCTGGCCCGGCGTCGTCGCCGCCTTCCTCGGCGCCTTCCTCCTCCCCCGCGCCCCCGCCATTGCCGGCGTCCTCGCCCTCGTCCTCGGCCCCGTCCTCTACACCCTCACCCAGGCCCTCACCAGACAGGGTTTGTTCGCAATCCCCGAAGGCGAAACAGCCAACGCCCTCCTCCTCCGCACCCGCGAAACCGGCCTGCCCGCTCCGGTCTGGGAAAACACCTCAAACCTGGCCGACCCTGCCATCATACCCGTCCACTTTCTTCACCAGGTGCTCGCCATCTTCTGCATCATCCTCATCATCATGTGGATCAGTTCGAAAATCGCACCTCTATCAAAACCCGTCACCCTCCCCGTCCGCGAGGAAATGAACCTTCGCACCGAACCCGTCGTCTATATCGCCGGCACCGCCGTCATCCTCGGCGTGATCACCTTCTTCATCGTCTTTTGGTGACCCCGATGGAGCCGGGAGCGGCGCATTGATTCCCACCGCTCCCTCCGCGAACCCTGCTTGCGGATTGCCCGCACATGGCTCTCCCGCCAAATGGTTGCTCCTCGACGGAAACTCATCCAATCCACTCCACTCCACACCGGCCCGGTTCCAAGCCATGAATAAACGCTTCGCCTACTTCCTGCGGTTTTTGCCATGGCTCTTGCCGTGGCGGATCACGTTGAAAACAAGCCACAGCCCGAACACCAGCGACACCAGAAACCCGAGCGTCCCGATCACCGTGGGATAGCTGAACAACCGCGGCTCGTGCTCGATTGTGGCCGACATCAGGATCGCCGAACCCGTGATGCTCGCGGCGGTCAGCAGCGCGACCGACAGCCGGTTCACCCCCGAGTCGAAATACTCACCCAGCTTGTCCAGCCCTTCGTGACGCATCCGGATCGCGAGATCCCCGTCCTCGATGGTGTGCAGCAGCCGCTGCACGTCCGACGGCAACTGACGAATGCGGCGAAACTGGCTCTGGAAGTTCCACCACGAATGCGAGACGATGTTCGCCGGATGCCAACGTTCCATCGCCAGTTTGCGAAGGAACGGCTGCGCCACCGGCCGCACGTCGAAATCGTGATCCAGCGTCACCCCCACCTCCTCGACGCTGATGATCGCCTTCGCCAACAGGCTGTAGTCCCGCGCCACCTTGATGCCGTTCGAACCGAAAACGAAAAGCAGCTCCAGCACGATCTTCCCGATCGCCTCCCCGTGACCAAAGCGCGACTGGTATTGCCGCAACACGAAACTGACGTCCCGCTCCAGGCGGATCTCGTCGATCCGCGACTTGCCCGTCGCCATCAACGTCGCCACACGCACCACCTTCTCCGGATCAGCCGAGGAGATCGCCGAAAACAAATCCGCCAGGAAATAACGCATCTCGCGCGTCAGGCTGCCCGCCAACCCCCAGTCGAGGAAGCACGCCCGGCCGTCGCGCGTCACCAGCACGTTGCCGCCGTGCGGGTCGCCGTGGAAAAAACCCGCGATCATGATCTGGTGGAATACCGACCTGCCCGTGACCACCGCCAGCCGCCGACCCTGCTCGACCGGAATCTCATCGTCGCCGGGCGACCGCCCCACCACCCAGTCGCAGACCGTGAGCCGGGCCGTGGTGTATTCCGTATGCACCTTCGGCGCAAACACCTCTGCCGGTTCCGGGTTGATCAGGTTGAACATGTGCGCGTTGTTCGCCTCGATTGAAAAGTCCAGCTCCTGCAGGATCCCCCTGCCCGTGCTCTCGACCACATCGGGAAGATCATACGGCCGCAAATCGTCCAGCTTCTGGTGGACCTTGCGTGCCAGCCAGCCGATGATCTCGATATCCGAACGGATCGCCTTGCGGATGTTCGGCCGCTGCACCTTCACCGCCACTTCCGCCCCGTTTTCCCGCAACTTCGCGCGGTAAATCTGCCCGATCGACCCGCTCGCCACGGGCGTGCGGTCGAACTTGGAAAAAACCTCGTCGATCGGCCGCTTCAACTCCGCCTCCAACAATGGCTCGATATTCCCGAACGGCACCGGTGTCACCTGCGAGCGCAGTTGCTTCAGCTCACGGATCAACCCTTCGGGCAGGATGTCCGCCCGCGTGCTCAGGACCTGTCCGAACTTGACGAACGTCGGACCCAACTGCTCCAGCGTGAAGCGGATGCGCTGCCAGACGTTCTTGCGCAGGATTCCGTCGGGCACAAAGTGCTCGAGC
>SLAV01000270.1 GCA_007126655.1 Haloferula sp.
CGAGCCCGAAGCAGCACCCTTGGGATCGCTGGCACCCTCCGTGTAGGTCGATGCCGAATACCAATCCCAGCACCACTCCCACACATTGCCCGCCATATCGTAGAGTCCGTAGCCGTTTGGAGCGAAACTGCCAACCGGGGAGGTATAAGGCATCGAACCCGTATTGTAGGTCGGGTGATAGCCCCGGGTCGGGCTAGTGTCATAACTGTAGGAGCTGCTGCTCCAATAATTCGCCTGGCTGTGCGTGATCGTATCTCCCCACGGAAACCGCTGCCCGGCCACCCCTCCCCTCGCCGCCTTCTCCCACTCCGCCTCGGTAGGCAGGCGGTAGCCGTTGGCATTCCAATTGGCTGTCGGAGTGATCGTTCCAGTCTTGAACACCGTGCCATTGGAATTGCGATATACCGGCGTCAGCCCGTCCCTTTCGCTGCGAGCGTTGCACCATTTCACCACATCCCACCAGTTCACCGAATGCACCGGATGGGTCGCTCCCTTGCCGCCGCCCGTTGCGATGTCGGTGTAGCCGTTGTTCACCGCCCAGTTGCGGACATCGTTCCAAAGATCCCAAGTCACCTGATGTCGGGCCATGTAGAACTCGCTCACATACACATTCACCGGCGGAGCGTTGCTGTCGGTATCGCCACTGGTGCGGCCCATCGTGAACCACCCCGCCGGGATGCGGGCGAAGCCGCCGGGGGCGGGGCCACCGCCACCCTCCCCCACCGTCACCACGGCCACCTCAGAAACCACATCACTCCCCGCACGGCTGACCATGGCATAATAATTCCCGGCAGTTCCGGCGGAAGCGCCGTAGCGCACCAATTCCGGGCCGTCGTCGAGCAGTCGTCTGTCGTCTTTGAACCACTGGTAGGACACGCCGTTGCCATGATTCGTCTGCACCCTGAGACGCATGGTGCCGCCGTTTGGCACATTCACGCTTTGCGGCTGGGTGGTGATGGCCAGCGGCTCGTCCACAGCCGGTTTGGGGAAATTCCAACTCCAACCGTGATCGAACAATTCCCACGGATCGAATGCCGGCAGCAGCGAGCTGGGCACTCCTGTGATGACCAGGCCGGCATTGAGATTTGAGCGCACACCCAATGACACTTCCGCGCTGACCAGATCGGGTGGCGTATATGAGGCGGTCAACCCCGCATGCACCGTCGGATCGACATTCACATAGAAGCCCGCCAAACTCATCAGCCTGCAGTCGATCTCCGGCACGATCGAGGCGCTGGCTCCCACTGTGCCGCTGAGCGTGATTTTTGGCTCGATCAGATCGAAACGGAAGTCACCGATTCTCCGGTCAAACTTGGTCCTAGGATCGCGCTCCCTTTCATAATTGAAGATGACGGTGTCGGTGAAGCCGCCGCTGGCTCCGACCGAGAAGGTGCCGCTCAACCCTGCGGAAAAATCGGCCTTTGCGTTCAGCCTGGGCGAGACATCGACCCACAGCGGGCTGGTGCCGATCGGGATCACGATATTGTTTCGCCAGAGCGTTTGCGATGCCTCTACCGAGAGAAGGTTCGCCGAGAAGAATTTGAATTCCGGCTCAAGCGCGGCATCCACATCCAAACGGGCTTCGGCATGGAACCGCTGGACCCGGATCAGCCCCATCTCCGCCGCTACTGTGATGGTAGGGGCGCATCGCAGCCAGGCCTGCTTCATAACCAACTTTCCATCCCAATCCGCACCGCCGGGTGCTTTTTCCGGGATACCCAGTCCCACGTGGAAGCCGGTGGTGTTGTCTGGCTTGGTGTAAAAGCCCGCGATTTCCATGCCCGACCAATCGATCACGACCGGATCGATCTCCAATTCGCCCGAACCTTCCCTCGCGCGAAGCTCCCGCGCGGCGATGATGTTGCCGAGTTCATCGGTCTCGAACGCGATTTCCTCCCCGCTCAGGCTCACGCTGCCGGACTCCATGATCTCGTAGGCGGGCACATCCTCGGTGGCGACCGTCAGGCGCTGGGTTGCGGCGTTGTCCGAAGTGGAAATCACCTTGCGGTAGAAAATCTCATCGATGGAGCGCGGAGTCAGGTTGGTGAGGTAGCGGCCCGCCGGAAACTCCGGTGCGCTCGAATCGTATGAGATCACAAGTGTGTCGGGAGTGACCTCGACCAAATCCCAGCCATTGGTATTTGCGCGGACGGGCCCGGGATCACCCGCCAGGATGCGGGTGGGCGTGTGGGGCACACGCTGGCCAGCCCGCTGCGCCTCTCCCGAGCCGAAAATGAGAAGGTCTTCGGTGAGCACGACTTCCTTTTCCATCGTGAAACTCCATTCGTAAGTCGCGGCATTGCCGACCGGGTCCGCGACGTCCAGAGTTGCGGCGACGGTGTCGCCATAGCCGCCAAGCGCGATGTCGCCGCCGGTCTCGAATGTCAGCAATCCATCCTGCAGGGTCAGCTCTGGTGCATCCAGGGTGAAGGTGCCGCGGCCAGTGAGGGACAGGCTCACCGAGTCCGGATCGATCCCGGTGGCGTCGCTCAGCAGCACGCTGACTTCGGCCCGCGTCGCATAAAAGCGGCGGATGCCGAATGCCCCGTCTTCCGGAAAGCGGCTCACGATTTCCGGGGGCTGCTCGTCGATCACCTCAACCTGGAAGAACGCATTCGGTTCGCCCGGCACCGGGCCTGGCAGTCGTTCGCTATCGGCGAGACTGTCCGCTTCCCTGGGGTATCCCGGCATTTCATCCCAGGCTTCGAGGTCCGTGCTTTTCCATAGCCGGTAACGTACTCCCGGCTTGGTATTCCACACCAATTCCATGGGAGACGCCTCGTCATCCGCAGTGGGGAACAATCGTGCGCGCATGGGATCCTCAGAGGAGGTGAGATTGGCTGTGAACTCAGGCAGACCCGGGCCGAGTGTGTAGGTGATGACCAGACGCGGAGGAGCTGTGCTTTCTCGGGATTGGAAGGTAATGAACTGCTCAGCAGAGGCTCCGGGAAACGAAAAATGCAATCCACGGTTGGTCGCCACACCACGCACCACATCCTGAAGGTGTGTGAGAACCGGCTCGGTAAAGACAAGATGCGCGATAGTCACGTTCTGCACGGTGAGGGGAATGTCATCCAGCGCGATGGCGGACGGACGGTTCGACCAGGTGAGGGTTCCCTCGGCCCACCCGGTCTCTGGCCTGGAGATCCGCAACGTGCCCCCCGCTCCGAAATTCGTTGAGCGCAAGCGAAGCTCGGCGGAGTTGATCTCCGCGTTGGGCGGAAGGCTGCCTAGGTCGAAGCGAAGGTAGCTTTCCCAAGCCTGCCCTGAAGATCGCCCGACAACCATGTTGTTTGTGGCATAGTTCTGATCCGGAGCAGCCTCCGAAACCGGAGCGTCCATGATGGGCGTGAGTTCGACGCCATCCGATGCGAATGTGGTCGAAAATGGCATGAGGGCCAGCAGCGCGAGGCAACGTATCAGGTGTGTTTTCATAAATCGAAATGCAAGGTTGTGGGGTTCGTTCAGTTGATCCGGGAATCAAGGGATTCCGGTTTTTGAAATTGGAATGAATTGAGACAGCGAGGATGATAGGGAAACCACAAAATCGTCATCCAATCTGAACAACGAGAGCAGGCCGCAGGATCTCACAAACCGATGCAATTTTGTCTCGGTGATGACCGGATCGCGGGGATTTCGCCGGGCAGGCTGCGCGGGAATCCACGATCTGAGGCAGCCGCAGGCGTCGTGCCCATCAACCACCGCGTCGCGGACTGATGCTCGGCGGAGGTGGAGTGGATGACG
>SLAV01000129.1 GCA_007126655.1 Haloferula sp.
GCAAGCTCCATCCGCAGCCAATAGCGACCGTCAATCTCGCCAAAGTCATCTACCTTCAGGATATTGGGGTGTTCCAGATTGGCCATTACCCGCGCTTCGCGCCGGAAACGCTCCAGTGCCCCGGGTTGCGACGCAAAGTCGGACGGTAGCAGCTTGATAGCGTAGTTCTTGAGAAGGTCCTGATGTTCCACTTCATACACTTCGCCCATCCCGCCCTTACCAAGCGACCGGACAATCTTGTACTGCCCCAGCGTAGCCCCGACAGCCAGCGTGTAGCCGCCGGAAATATGGTCGTTCCTCGCCTTGGTTCGCTCAGAGCCTATGCTGTTCATACTAATCGCCATCTCTATCACACCAATACTTGTAGCACATTATTCTTTATCGGGCCGTGCCCGAGTCTATCGTTTCAAAAGGATCTTTCAAAAGACAGTGAAAATCAGCTAGAAACGGCAGCAGCTGTTAACAATCCAATAATTATAATAAAAATGAGCATGACAAGCATAAAGTCTTTCTTATGCCGTTTGCGTACCTGTTCCTCAATTAATTGCAGCAACTTGCTTGCCTTTGAACACCCGGGCCAAATGTACAGAGCAAGATCCACATTCTCTTTTGCATGTACATAGTCATTCTGATCTATCGCATCTTTTGCTTTCTTGATCAAAAGAGCCACTTCACCTCTTTGTTTTTTGTTCTCTCTGTCTTTTTCGCGAACGGTAGGACAAAGAGGCCATTTTTCGACTGCTACACTTAATTCCGAGAAAGATACATCAATGTCGTTTCCTTTTTTAAAAGAACCATACTTTTGCTCGAATGCTGTATATGCAGCTCGATTGTCTTTAAGGATAATTTTGTTTTCATGCACGATAAGCGGATTTGCATCCTCTAGCTCCATCTCGCAGTTAATAGCTGCAGCCCGCTCAAAATCAGCACTGGCAATGCTGAGTTCAAACTGTTGGCGCAGTTTTTCAAACTTCTCGAACTCCTCTTGGATCTTCCCTACTACACTTTTATAAAGTCCGTCCGGGTAAAGTTGGATATATTCGTTACATTTTGTAATGCCGACCCGATAATCGCCTTTCGTCTGATAATCTTGCAGCTCTTTCAGGGCCACCTCTTGTTGCCAAACACTATATTTTTGATCCAACTGATTTTCCCAATCATCCAAATCACTGCGGTGCGGATCAAGATCACGACATTTCTTTATAACCTCCAGTGCCTGCTTACAATCCTCTCTGTCGATTAATGCGCGAATATGAAGCATGAGCCGGGCTGCTTCCTCGAGAGAGCTTCCGGCAGTTTTGCGTAACTCTTTAATCGATTCCACCAGATTCCTGCCTTTTTCCCCCGGCAGGCGTGGATCCGAGGGCAACAGGCCGCACTCCTTCTGTACGCGGCTCCAATGTTTTTCATCGTGGTAGCGTTGGATGACTGGCAAGGCAGATTGGATCTGCAGAAACGCATCCACATCGGTGCCACAGGCTCCACAATACTGCTTGCGTACTGCGTTCTCACGGCCGCATTCAGGACAATTACGAGTGAGGCCCGATCCGCAGCCTTCGCAGAACTTTACCTCATCGGGATTGCTGTTACCGCAGGATAGACATACGTTGCCCGTGCTCGGAGCGCCATTGCCCGCTTCTGCTTGCGGGGTAATGGGGTATTTCAGATCGCGCACGAGATCCTCGCAGGAGAAGTAGCGTTCCGCTGGATTGGTCTTGATACACTTCAAAATGACCGGCACGAGCCATGGCTCCGGCACCATATCAGGATCGACATTATCGGGGACATCCCCGCTGACCAGCTCGTAAAGCACCTTGCCGACCGCGTAGATATCGGCGGTGTGGTTGACGCCCTTGGCATTGCGCCGCTGCTCGGGCGGCATGTACCAGGGCGTGCCCATGCCGAAGCCGCTCATGGACAGTTCGCTGTCGGAGCCCATGCGCGCCAGACCAAAGTCCACGATTTTGGGATTGGGAACGTTCTCTCGCGGAGACACAGAGGACGAGGAGCCGGCCACATCACTCGTGTCGAGCAAGATATTTGCAGGTTTGATATCGCGGTGGACAAGATTCTTGCGGTGGGCGTAGCCCAACCCTTGGGCAATACCCTTGACGATCTCCAGGGCCTCAGCCACCGGCAGCTTGCCGCCCCGGCTCTTCAGATAATCGCGCAGCGTACCGCCGGCCACATATTCCATGACGATATAGTGTCCTTCGGTATCAGCATCATGATCGAACACCAGTAGAATATTGCGGTGGTTGAGCTGGGCAATGGATGTCGCCTCGCGAGCAAAGCGCTCCAACGTTTGTGCACCCGCCCCATTGCCATCTTTACCAGGAAGTAGCCGTTTTACGGCAACTGTCCGCTCCAGTTTCTTATCCTGGGCCTTCCAGACGACGGCAAACCCACCCCGCCCCAGCTCCTCACCAAGCACATAACGGTCAGTTAGTGGTATTCCATCATAGCCGGGCATGCCAGACGAAAGGCCCGTACCCGTCTGCATGGTACGCAAATCGCCCAGGGAACGATCGCCACCATCCGTCCCAGTTTCTCCAGCAATCGTGCGCATCGCCCCAAGACTGAGGTCGGCAATTTTTTCAAGGCTGGAAGAACCAGACATCCCGCTAATATTACTGCCACATTCCGGACAGAACTTGAATTCGTCCGGTATCTCTGTCTGGCATTTCTGACACTTCATACTAAAATCACCTGCTTACTGGCAAAAGTTCTTCGATATTCTCGAGAGTTACCCCCAACCCGCGCGCTACGGTCTCGTTGGCACGAATAAAATCCAACAGGCGTTCGCGAGATAGCGGATGCGTGGTCGCGACCTCTCTGCCTCCTGACTGCTGGCTCCAAGTCCAGGCCAGCTCCCACAGTATCATGCCTTCGACCAGTGGATCGCTGAAGACACTCGTGCTGATGACCGACGAGGCAAACGAGTCGGCCTCGCGTTCCTGGTTGCGGGACACTTCGAGATTGGCAGCCCGACCGAGCGTATGGCCTAGAGCTAGATGTCCGAGCTCGTGCGCGATAATTCCACCGATCATCCCTGCGGCATGTGCAACCGCTTTGCGGACCAAAGCCTCATCGCTCCAGAATCGGTCACCGCCCTGCGCTGACAGCAGAGCCCCAGCACCGGCAGGAGTCAAGTTGCCGCCTGCTTCAATGACGGCCCGACCCACCACAGGCCAGAGCGCATTCAGCTTCTGGCGGGCGTCATTCTCACATAGAACCCGCAGTGCTCCGCATAGCCGCGCAAACGCCAGCGCCCCGCCAAAAACATGAATCTCCGGATCTTGTCCGCTCTGACCATGTGTGGCATAGGCATTGATCAAAGGGTTCGCGCTATCATAGACAAACGACGCCTGTTGGGCCATGAGGGCGTACTGCGCGTTACCGGTCACATGGGGCGCGCTGAGTACATAGGCACAAATCTGCTGCATCTCAGGAGCAGTCCCCGCAAAATAAGCATCCCGATCATTGACAAATAATCCGGCCATCTGCAGCGTCACAGCACTCCACTCGCCCGTCGAATCCCCGGCAGCGGGCATAGAGCTGGACCGGAACCCGCGTGTGGGAATCCCCGGTTGTTTCTCCCCCAGTGCCGCCGCCAGCCGGTCATCCACATCATCAAGCATCGCGTCCAGTTCCGCCTCACGCTGCTCCAACCGCGCTTCCCAATCTGCCGCCATCTCGCTCTCCTAA
Organism: Haloferula sp.; assembly: GCA_007126655.1. Lineage (GTDB taxonomy): Bacteria > Verrucomicrobiota > Verrucomicrobiia > Verrucomicrobiales > Akkermansiaceae > Luteolibacter. The sequence continues at coordinate 3,709 of SLAV01000129.1, forward strand.
TACGATTTCCATCCTCGTTATACACCCAAAA
>SLAV01000204.1 GCA_007126655.1 Haloferula sp.
CGGGTCTCGATGGCAGGGTAACTGATGCCGACGCGGTTTTGGAGTTGCTCGGCGAAGTGGGTGCTGAGGGCGTCATCGACGTTGGCACCCGCTTCGACGATAAGGTCGCGGGTGTAGCGGGAGACGGCGACGGGGAGGTCGTGATCGAGGTAATTGGAAAGGACGAGCTGGGCGGCTCCGAGGCGGCCTTCGGCGACGGCGTTGGAGACGACGTTGGTGATGTCGGAGCCGACGGCCTCGCCGACGGTGAAGACGCCGGGGGTGCGGCGGGTGTGGCGGAAGCTGTGGACGGCCTGCATGGCCATGAGGCCGTGGGGGACGAGGTAGAGGTCCATGAGCATGGTGCGGCCGGGGAAGCGGTGGAGGAGGTCGGCGATGTGGCCGGAGATGCCGAGGCCGAGCCGGCCGTCGAGCACCTTGTAGTCGCCGACGGGTTCCGGTCGGTCAATGGTGATGCCGGCGCCGTAGGGGGAGATGGTTTCGAGCGGCTTGAGGGGGAGGCTGCTCTCCTCAAGCGTGGCGATCGGGTAGCTGATGATGTGGATGTTCTTGAAGCCGAGGTCGCGGGCGGCCTCGGCGAGGTTGCGGGCCTCGGTGGAGTGGCCGCAGATGATGGGATCGGCGCGGACGAGGAGGATGAGGTTTTCGATGGCCATGGGTGGAAGTTCAGAGTTATGAGTTAAGAGTTAAGAGTTAACAGATTTGAGATTTGAGATTTGAAATTTCAGAGAGGGAAGCTGGGGGGGCGGTGGATGGTGGCGAAGCCGGCGGGGGTGTCGGTCATTTCGAGGTGGAGGTGGCCGCCGTTTTGGAATTCGGCGATGTGGAGCCAGGCGCGGTCGAGGGGGTTGCCGTTGAGGGTGGCGGCGCGGATGTGGATGTTTTCGGGGCCGTGGTTATCGGCGGTGATGGTGAAATCTCCCGCCGGGAGGTGCAGGGCGGCCGTGGGGAAAAGCGGGCTGCCGATGAGCATGACGGGCTGGGCGGTGACGGGGAAAACGCCGCAGGCGCTCCAGACGAACCAGGAGGAGAGGCCGCCGGAGTCGTCGTTGCCGGGGAGGCCGCCGGGGCCGGTGGCGAACTGGCATTCCATGACGCGGCGGACGACGCGGGCGGTGCGGTCGTGGCGGCCGGCGTAGAGGTAGGCGTAGGGGGCCTCCATGTCGGGCTCGTTGTTGAGGCCCTCGAAGCGGAAGAGGCGCTCGCCGTGGGCTGGCTCGGTGAAGCCGAAGAATTTGTCGAGCAGGGCGGTGAAGCGGTTGGCTCCGCCGGCGAGTTCGATGCGGGCCTGCATGTCGTGGAGGAAACGGAACGAGTAGTTCCAGTTCTCGCCCTCGTAGTAGGTGGAGTCCTCGCGGAGCAGGCCGGTGGCGGGGTCGAACGCGTTTTTCCAGTGGCGGGAGAGGGCGGCGGCGCGGTCGTGGACGGCCTGTTCGCCGAGGCCGCGCGCCATGCGGGCGATGCAGAAGTGGGCGTAGGAAATGTCGAGCGTGTGCGAAAGCGGGGTGGCGAGCTGGTTTTGCGCGTAATCCTCGAAGCGGGATTTGCGGCCCTTGCGCGAGCGGCTGGTCTTCCAGAGCAGGGTGAGGGCGCGGTCCCAATCGCCGGGGATGCCGCGCAGGCGGGCGTCCTCCAGGATGGCGTGGCAGAGGCCGGTGGCCTGCTTGGTGAAGCGGTCGGGCACGTTGTCCATCAGATAGCTGACGGGGAACGCGCCTTCGCGGGTGGCGACTTCGAGCAGGAATTCGACGAAGGCCGCGCCGCGCTCCGGCCAGAGCGACATCATGAGCGGGAGCTGGGTTTTGTAGAGATCCCAGAGGGTGGAGAGGTCGAGGAAGAACGGGCCGTCGGCGCGGGTGAAGGGGTTTTCGTCGCGGAAGTCGGCGGGCTTGATGGCGGCGTGGTAGAGCGCGGTGGTGAAGATGCGGCGCTGTGCTTCGGTGCCGCCCTCGATGGTGATGGCGGAAAGGGTTCGCTCCCATGCGGCATCGGCGGCGGTGGCGGCGGCGTCGAATGTTTCGGCGGGAGTGGCGGTGGTGGCGCGTTCGGCGGAGCGGATGGAGAAGCCGATGGCGGGTTCGAGGACGGGAGGCGCGCCGGGCGGGGCCGCGAAGAGGATGCCGAAGGCGGGGCGGAGTTTTTGTTTTTCGAGCGACAGGCGGTAGCTGTCGCCGGGGATCGGCTCGTCGTTTTCCCAGAGGGAGGGTGTCGCGCCGGGGCAGCGGATGTGGAAGTGGACGGGGATGCCCTCCATGACGACGTGGCCGGCGACCGCTCCGCAGGGCAGGAGGTTGATTTCCGCGTCCTGCGGGTAGGTGGCCATGTCCTCGACGAGGAGGCCGCCGGCGGAGACGTCGATGGCCAGGCGCGGGGGGACGCCGTCGGGGAAGTGATGGCGGTGGATGACGCCGCGCGGCGTGGCGGTGACTTCGGAGCGGACGCCGGTGTGGCCGAAGCGGCACGCGTAGCAGCCGGGCCGGGCGGATTCGTCGGTGAGCGGCTGGCGCGTGGCGCGAGCGGCGAGGCCTCTGGTGCCGAGCGGGGTGGTGAGCAGGTAGTTGTAATACATGCGGATGCGACCGGTGCCGCTTTGCTGGAAATGGGCGATGCCGAGGGCCTCGTGATCGGGAAAAAGGACGGGTGGCGAATCGCCGGTGAGCGAGAGTCCGTAGCGCCCGTAGCCGGTGACGTATGCGCCGGAGCAGGCGCAGGCGGAGACCATGCCGAAGGGGAGGGTGGCTCCGGGGTGGGTGTTGCCGACGGGTGGCTTCGGCCGCCACCATTTGGCCGCGATGCCGACGGGCCGGGGCAGCGCGGACTCGGCCGTCCCGAGGAAGGGATCGACGAGGCGGGTGCGACTGGCTGCGCCGGGTGGACCGATCATTCGGCCTGCTCAAGCATTTGGCGGGCCAATTTCGCCGGCGGGTTCAGGCGCGCTTGCGGAGGAGGGATTCGGCGGTCTGGAGGGTGTCGATTTCCGCGGCTGATTTGTCGCGGCGGATGGCCTTGATGCGGGGGAAACGGAGGGCGAGGCCGGAGTCGTGGCGGGTGGATTTGCGGATGGCGTCGAAGGCGATTTCGAGGACGACGTTCGGCTCGACGTGGTGTTTGCGGCGCTCCTTGCGGAGGGTGTGGCGCTTGAAGTGCTCGGTGAGTTCCTCGATCTCGCCGTCGGTGAGGCCGCTGTAGGCCTTGCCGATGACGCGCAGTGCGCCGGTGGCGGTGTCGCGCACGGCGAAGGTGTAGTCGGAGAGGACGTCGGACCGCTTGCCGTGGCCTTGCTGGGCGATGGTGACGACGCAATCGAGCGTGGGCATCACGCCCTTGAGCTTGAGCCACGCGCGACCGCGGCGGCCCGGGGTGTATGGGCTGGCGGGGTCTTTGGCGATGAGGCCTTCGTGGCCGTCGCGGATGGACTGGTTGAAATGTCGGTCCACGCCAGCGTCGTCGGTGGCTTCGAGGCGGGGGATGGTTTCAAAGGGCGGGCTCAGGGCGAGGGATTCGAGGGCGGCGCGGCGGTCGGTGAGCGGGGCGGCAGTGAGGTCTTCGCCATCTTTCCAAAGCAAGTCGAAGGCGATGAAGCGCAGCGGGATGGTGGCGGTGCCGTCGCCTTCGGCGAGGAAGAGGTCGCCGTCGGCGGATTTGCGGCCGAGGCGTTTTTGCAGGTCGGCGAAGCCGAGTTTGCGGCCGTCGGCGTGGGCGATGAGTTCGCCGTCGAGGATGAAGTC
>SLAV01000048.1 GCA_007126655.1 Haloferula sp.
CAACAACCAACAACCAACAACCAACAACCAGCAACCCACAACCCACAACCCACAACCATGCCCACCGGCCCCGTCATCCTTGTCATCGAAGACGATCCCGCCATCCGCGGCGGGATCGTCGATGTCCTGGAATACGCCGGATACCAAACCCTCGAAGCCGCCGACGGCCACACCGGCATGCAAACCGCCCTTAAGGCCGATTACCGGCTCGCCCTGCTCGACATCGTCATGCCCGGCCCGTCCGGCTTCGACATCCTCGCCGCCATCCGCCGCCACCGCCCCGGCCAAGCCGTCATCATCCTCTCCGCACGCGGCGAGGAACACGACCGCGTCCGCGGCCTCGCCGACGGAGCCGACGACTACGTCGTCAAACCCTTCAGCATGAAGGAACTGCTCGCCCGCGTCGATGCCGTCCTGCGCCGCACCTGCGAGCGCCCCGCCCCCGCCGACACCCGCGCCCTCGGCGATCTCACCGTCGATTTCCAGGCCCGCCACCTCCACCTCCCCGGCGGCATCCGCGAGGAACTCTCCGAACGCGAGGCCTCGCTCCTGCGCTACCTCGCCGACGCCGCCGGCCGCGTCGTTTCCCGCGAGGAAATCCTCCGCAACCTCTGGCACCTCGACCCCCACCGCACCGAGACGCGCACCATCGACATGCACGTCATGCACCTGCGCAACAAACTCGCCCGCTCCGCCACCGCACGCCTCACCACCGTGCGCGGCAAAGGCTACCAACTCCTTACCGAACCATGCGGATGATCTCCCGCAAACCCGCCCGCGTCTGGACCGCCTTCGCGCTCTGCGCCGCCCTCGTCCTCGCCGCCATGGCCATGCTCACCCGCGGCGTGCTCGATGCCGGCCACCAGCGCGCCCGCGCCGAGGCCGACCGCCAGGCCGCCGAAATCCGCGCCGACATCGAAGAGCGCACCCGCCTCGCCCTCTGGCGCATGGACGCCGCCGCCACCGCCATCATCCTCCGCGAAAAGCGCGCCTCCACCGAAGCCGCCGGATCACCACCCGCCCCCGAAGTGCGCCTCCGCTTCACCGCCCGGCCAGGTCAACCGGTTGAATCCGCCGACTCCTCCGCCGGATCCGCCGCCCTCGCCCGCTTCCGCGAACTTTTGGCCGAAGCCCCGTCCGGCCAAAACGAATGGGAAACCCTCCGGCACGCCGCCACCGATTTGCGCGACGGGCAGGAAGTCGCCCGCCACGAATCACCGCCCGGGCGCGACGCCGCCACCTCCGCGCAGGCCCGCATCGACAAAACCCGGCAGATCCAGAGCAACGTCGCAGAGCGCGACCAACGGTTCCGCGCCATCGGCCAGACACTCGACGCCTACAACGTCGCACCACCCCAGCTACCGGTCCCCATCGCCACCCCCATGCACCCCGCCTGGCTCGGCGGCGAACAACTCCTCCTCCTGCGCGAAATCCAATCCCCACCCGCCATCCAGGGCGTCTGGATCGATTGGCAACAACTCGCCGACACCCTGCTCGATGAAATCCGGGACCTGCTCCCCGACGCCCGGCTCGTCCCCGCCGCCGGTGCGCATCCCGAGGCGGACCCGCTCACCCTCGCCTCCTTCCCGCTGCAACTGGTCCGCGGCGAGTCAGCCGCCGCGCCCGCGCCCGCAGCCGTCACCCTCGATGCCCCGCTCCGCATCGCCTGGGCCGCCGTCGCGTTCGCCCTGATCGCCGCAGCCATCCTCGCGGCCGCCATCCTGCGCCTCAGCGAGCGCCGCGCCTCATTCGTCTCCGCCGTCACCCATGAACTCCGCACCCCCCTCACCACCTTCCGCCTCTACTCCGATCTGTTGGAAAAAAACGCCGTGCACGGCGAAAAGCGCGCCCGCTACCTCCGCACCCTCACCCGCGAGGCCGACCGCCTCACCCACCTCGTCGAAAACGTCCTCGCCTTCTCCCGCATCGAAAACCGCGGCACCCGCACCATCGCCAACACCCCGCCCCCCGCCGTCGCCAACTGGCTCGCCGGAATCCGCCCCCGCCTCGAAGACCGCCTCGCCACCGCCGGCCTCACCCTCCACCTCGAAGTCCCCGAAAATGCAGCCACCCTCCCGTTGCACACCGACACCGCCGCCCTCGAGCACATTCTCTTCAACCTCATCGACAACGCCGCCAAATACGCAGCCGCCTCCACCCCGCCCCAGGTCCACCTCGAAGTCGCCCGAAGCCAGAACGGTCGCGCCCTCGAAATCCACGTCCGCGACCACGGCCCCGGCATCCCCGATAAAGAGCGCCGCCACATCTTCCGCCCCTTCCACAAATCCGACCTCCAGGCCGCCAATTCGCGCCCCGGCGTCGGCCTCGGCCTCGCCCTCTCCCACCGCCTCGCCCGCTCCCTCGGCGCGCGCCTCGAACTCCGCCCCTCCGACCAAGGAGCCCACTTCACGCTCACCCTGCCGACGCCGCCCTGACACATAAACCAGCGGGTGACGCCAAGGGGGGGGGGGTACCACACAGGGGGGACCACACGCGCCCCCGCGTGTCCCTTCGCGCGCCCTCGCGCGAAGGTCGGCATTCCGTCCGGGTGACGTCCGTTCCGACCTCATGCGTCTTCCATCTTCTTCCCACGGCATCCGCTGCCGCCGTCACACCAGCCGCTTCTTCCACAACTCATTGTCTCCCTCAAAGACGTCACGGAACCCATCGAACCTCCCCGCATCGGGCAAACAGTGGATTCGCGACGACAACCCGACCCCGGCTGCCCCAACCGCCCGCCGAATCCGCCAAATTCCGACCCGGATGGCATCAGCCAACGACCGGAGTCGTTGGCACCAATGCCAAATTCGACGGCGGACAAATCCTCATGCCAAAATCCACGCAACTTCACCTGACCTAAATTCACCCAATCTATCAACAAATTTGCAGAAAATCCCTTGGCACGGTGGTCTTTGGCCCGCACCTTGAAATTAAATCCCCTGACAATCATGAAAAAGACACACAAATTCAAATCATTGATCCTATGCTGCGTGGCCGCTGTCGCGCTACCGGCCAATGCGGCAATGATCATTCAATACGACTTTGAAGGTAATACTGCCGAGATCACCACCAATGATTTGGCAAGCCTTGGCGTGACCGCAGGTGATATCGAGACATCAACCTAAATGGGAAAATGAACCGCAGATGATCGCAGATAAACGTTAAATTTCAGAGACTTGCGATTAATTTACCACTCATCCAAAAGGTGAATCGTCGAATCGAGTCAAATCATTGATAATCCGCGTCCATCTGCGTCCATCTGCGGTTCCATTTCTGTTTCTAAGTGAAAAAGCGCCTCCGCTCCAACCCATTCTCAACTCACGCACCCGGACGCCCCGGAGGATGCGTCCCTGCCCATCAACCACCTGTACTCCCGAGATCCCGCAAACTCCACAGTCCGCCCGCCTTCGTCAGCTCCGCCGCGTCCCCGCGCATCCGCCGTGCGCCGTCCTTGCGCTTCGGCCCGAACCGCCCCCTGCACCGCCGGAACACCTCGTCCACAAACGACCGCTGACCAATCACCGCCCCGTCCGAAAGATACCTCAGCCGCCATCGCAGCCGCTTCGCCACCGCCACACCGCGCCCGGCCTCCAGCCGTTGCAGCTCCGCGAACACCTCCGCCTCCGACATTCCCTTGTGCTCCAACTTGAGCCGCAGTTCTCCGGTCCGCTCATCGCTCACTTGACGGAATTTCTCCACCCCCTCGATCAAAAGCATCGCCCGGTAA
>SLAV01000344.1 GCA_007126655.1 Haloferula sp.
CGTTGCACCATCAGGGTTGCCCCCATTGTGAATTATTCTCGACTGCTGCCACCCGTAGGTGTCTGGACCGTGTCTCAGTTCCAGTGTGCCTGATCGTCCTCTCAGACCAGGTACCCGTCGTCGCCTTGGTGGGCCGTTACCCCGCCAACAAGCTGATAGGGCGCGAACCAATCCTCCAGCGGCAGCCGAAGCCACCTTTACTCTCGCGAGACCATGGGGTATTAATCCAGGTTTCCCCGGGCTATCCCCCACTGAAGGGCATGTGTTCACGTGTTACTCACCCGTGCGCCACTAAACATCCCCAATATAAATACCGGAAATGTCCCGTGCGACTTGCATGTCTTAAACACGCCGCCAGCGTTCGTTCTGAGCCAGAATCAAACTCTCCGTAAAAAATTCGGTTGGCGTATCTCCACTTAAGGAGATGCGTATCCCAAATTGACGTTTGCGGATTTTTCCGAAGCCGAAGCCTCTTCCGAATCCGCGGACCGCGCGAGCTTGGGTGTCTCGCGCGACGCACAATTCATTCTTTTTCCTTTTGCCTCCCTGCTTCCCGCCGAAAGGACAAAACACACTGTCAAAGATCGTTCCCGACCGAGGGGACGAAAAAGCCGACCGGGCAGGGTGTGCCGCGATCGACGTTCTGTCGCTCGGAGCCGCGTTGCGCGGCGGGACGCAGAGATTAATCCACCCACAGCACCGGGGTCAATACCTTTTTGGCCCTTTCCGGCGTTTTTTTCGCCAGAGGGGCGATGATACGCGGCATCCAGCCAATTCGTGCGTATTTAATTGACGGTCATCACGGGTGCCATACCAGTTTTCCCATATGGCAATGCTTCAAGACGTGGAGGTTTTCCCTATCGGTCACGCCCGCTCGCGCTGGGGCGAGGGTCCGATTTGGTGGCAGGGCGTGCTTTATTACGTGGATATCGAGGGATGCTGCGTCCGCTCTTTCGATCCGGCGTCTGGCGTCGAAAAGTCCTGGGATACCGGACAGCGCGTGGGCACGGTGGTGCCGCGTGACAGTGGCGGACTCGTGATCGCCGGAGCCCATGGTTTCGCGTTCCTTGACCCGGCCGACGGCAGCATAACGCCGGTCAATGACCCGGAGCCCGACATGCCGGACAACCGGTTCAATGACGGCAAATGCTCGCCGGACGGGCGTTTTTTCGCAGGCACGATCAGTCTGGTGAAAAAAAACGGAACCGCGCGGCTTTACCGGCTGGACCCGGACTTGTCGGTCCACGAGGCCTTCTCGCCAGTCACGAATTCCAACGGAATCGCATGGTCGGCGGATGGCCGGACGGTGTATTACATCGACAGCCCACGTCGGGAAATCCTGGCGTTCGATTACGTGGACGGGTATTTGCGCAACCTCAGGTCTGCCGCCAGCACTGCGGCGATTGACGCGTCACCAGACGGCATGGCGATCGACTCGGACGGCAGGCTATGGGTTGCCTTTTGCCACGGAGCCTGTGTGGCCTGTTACGACCCGGATGACGGCGGGCGGGAGTTGCGACGGATCACCTTCCCCTGCCTGGAAACGACGGCATGCGCGTTCGGAGGGCCGGATTTGACCGATCTCTACGTGACCACGGGGGTGCATAAGACCGTGCGGGAAGAACACGCCGGCCGCTTGTTCATCGTGCGCGGTCTCGGCGTGAAAGGACTGCCCTCCAATGCTTTTCGCGGATAATCCGCCTCTTCTGCACGAATGCGCGCGCGCGATACGTTATTACCTGTATCGGGTATTTCCGCTGGCATTGTCGGCCCACCCGTCTAAAATAGGCCCTAAATGATGCAGAATTTGAAAATCGGACGTTCAGACCGCCACCTCTTCCCGCTTGGCTGTATTGCCGTGCTGGTATTTCCCTGCATATTGTCTGCTGACGAGGTGAAGTTTCGCGATGGCGGTCGTCTTACCGGTGATGTCCTCGCGATCCAGGAAGGTGGGTTAATCCAGCTGGACTCGCCGCTGGCCACCGAACCTCTGAAACTGAATGGCGACGCGGTGCTTCGAGTCACATTCTCCGACGCGGATGAACAACCGCTATCGCCTGGCGACACGCGGGTTGTCCTCACCAATGGGGATTTTCTGACCGCTTCGCTCATCGGCTACTCACGCGAACGCGGCGTGGTCATTGATGCCGGAGAGATGGGCGAATTGGAAATTCCACCACACCACTTGCATTCCCTGAGGCTCGGGGTCCATTCGGCGAAGACGATATACCAAGGACCGGACGACCTGGCGAACTGGGATACCGATGACCGCCGAGCGAGCCAGAACTGGCGGCTGGAAGGCGAACGACTCACAGTCAATGGTTCCGGGCAGGTCGGGCGAATGCTGGATCTGCCTGACCATTACGTGATCCGCTTCAACCTGAGCTGGCAAGGGCAGCCCAATTTCCAGCTCGGTTTTTCCGATCCGCTCGAAAACCAGCAGACAAGGGTGGACCGCTACTACCTGCAATTCGGGCGCGCCGGACTCGAAATCAAAAGGGAGTCTTCCACGGGCAGGCGCTATCACACCGTCGGCACGCTTAACCGCAGGCCCGACCAGTTTCCAAACCGGAACATGGACATCGAGCTGCGCGTTGACCGCAACGAATCCGTGATCCATCTCGCCATCAATGGCCAACCCGAGGGCAGGTTCATGGATCCTTTCGAAAATCCGCCAACCGCCGGCGGCATCTCGCTCGTGAGCAACGCATCCAATGGAAACCACCACGAAATCCGGGATCTTACGGTTGCGAATTGGCATGAGCAAACGCCAGAACCGTCCGATATTCATGACCGGGGGCCGGATGCCACGCGCGATGCCATGGTCATCCGTTATGGAGACCACTACAGCGGTGTTCTCGAATCGATCCGCCGCCAAGGCGGCGAACTGCTCTTCACAATGAAAGTGGATTTCCGCGAAGATCCGATGGAAATTCTTGGCGAGGACGTGGCGACCGTGCATTTCGCCCGACAAGATGACGAGTATGCGGGCCGGGCGGACGATGCGGCAACGGATTTCGTCCTCGAAATGGGTGAGCGCGGGCGTCTTGCCGTGATCCGCTCATCATTCGATGACGGACATGTGACGGCAGAGCACCCACTGATTGGGAATTTCACCATTTCGCGAAATCACGTATCCGCGGTCCAACGCAAACCCGAAGCCGCACTTTCCAATACAAAATGACACCCATCCGATTTACAGCACTGGCCGCGATATTCGCCCTGGCATCTGAAGTCCATGCGGACACGCTTCATTTGCTCCGGTTTCAGAATGGCGACGAAATCACCGGGAGCCCTCTCGCCATCGACCTGGAGGAGGTGATCTGGGATTCACCCGCGCTCGAAACCCCCGCCCGCTTGCAAGCGGAAAACATCCGTGATCTGCGCCTACCCTGGAAAATCCACATACCCGAAAGCACGGTGGGACACGAGGCCACTGTCACCCTTACCAACGACGATGTTGTGCGCGGACAACTCGCATCCGTCACCGAGGAGGAAGTCATGCTCGACACCTGGTATGCCGGGCGCATGGTGTTCCGCCGCCCCATGGTGCGGGACCTCTCGATTCGTGAGATGCCGGACTACATTTATCGCGGCCCCGGCAGCATTGGTGACTGGATGCAGTCGGCCGAACCTCACGCTTGGGCAGAGAAAACCGAAGGTGGGTTTATTTCCTCCGGGCCGGGCAGCATTGGCAAGGAATTGGCGCTCCCCGAGGAATTCACGCTGGAATTCAGCGCACGATGGCAGGGTTCCTTCCGGCTCAATGTGATTTTGTTTTCCGACGATCCGGGATCCGATTCTCCTGACAATGGCTATGAACTCACCTTCCAGCGCCAGTCTATCCACCTCCGCCGCTGCGGCCAACGCGTGTGGATCGGCCACACCAACCGGGCGACCGATCTCCAGCAGAACGAAAAAGCCCGAATCCGCATCCGGGCCAGCTCGCGCACAGGCCGTGTCGCGGTTTATGTCAACGACACGATCATCGACGTATGGACCGATGATAACATTGAGGCCGAAAACCTCGGCTCCGCCATTCATTTCGTCTCGCCCGACAACTCTCCCGTGCGCGTCTCCCGCATCGACCTATCCAGTTGGAACGGCGTGTTGAATGAAAAACCCGATGGCCTGCCCTTGGTCGGGAGGGGGATACAGCGCCGCGGCATGGGTTTTGAAGACCCCGAGGAGGAGCCGGAGGAACCGGATGACGGCAGCATGATTCTGAGAAACGGCGACCGCATCAGTGGCACCGTCAATGCCATCCAGGACGGACAAATCACCATCCAGACCTCGTTTCGCGAAATCACTCTTCCAGTCGAGAGGCTGCGCACGGTCGTGTTGAAACCCGTGGATCTCGAGAAACCCAAACTCGAAAACGGCGACATCCGCGCATGGTTCACGGACGGCGGATCCATCGTGTTCCGGCTGGATGGGGTTACCGACGACGGGGCCGCCGTGCAAGGCTACAGCCAGACCTTTGGCAACGCCATGTTCGACATCACCGCATTCAAGCGTCTTGAGTTCAACATCTACGATTTTCTCGGAGCGGATTTTTAACCCGTCAACGCCTTGTGGCGGGTTCGTGCCCGGCATTCCAGCCAAGCCATCGCACAAGCGAGCACCCACGCCACATTCACCGCCAGGAGCGCTGGTGCCACTGGCAGCCAGAGAGAAGCCAATGATAGCGCGAACCATTGCAGCACCACCAAGCCGAGCAACGTGATCGGCAGGCCGCTCAACATCGTGGCACCACCAATGCGGTGGAGCGCACCGATCAGCACAAACACCGCCGCCATCATTAGCCAGCCTTGCGCCCGTGGCACGCCACGCAGCTCCATGGATTCCATCAGCGACGCTCCACTCGCAATCACCCGCACCATCGGAGCCAGGTGCCCGGATGTTTCACGGAATACGGACTCCAGCGTGCTTCGATCGTCCCGCAACAGCCACACTTCCGGCTCCGAAGGACCAGCCCAGAGTTCCGGATCCGCATCAAGCAGCCACTCCGCCGGAGTCTCGTGCCAGTCGTGCGAAGCTGGTGTGGGAAGTTTAAGTCCCCCCGCCTCATCGATCGGAACCATCCAGTCGCCCGAAGCCGACCGGATCAGAATTCCGGGACGGATATTCAAGTCGCCAAGTTCAAGTCCCGCCTTGCCCAGCGCCACAAGGAAAGGAAAGGAAAAGACAATCCTGTCATCCCAGCGGGCCATTATTGGCGGACGGCCCAATCCATCGCCGGGTTCGATAAACGCGAAGCCAGCCAGCGAGTTCTCCCCGCCCGTTAGCGCTTCGGGAATTGCCATTCGGTTCACCACGGGCAGTGCCGACACATCGCCGCCCAGGGCCTCCACCGGCAGCGATGCCCGGCGGAAGGCCGCGGGCATCGCGCCGGAAGTGGCTCCGCGTGCCAGCGGGGCCGTCGTCACCACCGTGTCGAATCCGTCCAGCGCCCGCTCCAAGGCAGCCATTCCGATCGGATCCGGGGCGTCCCATGCCATCACCGCGCCGACCGCCACTGTATGGCCTCCCATTTGGTGCATGTTGCGGAAAACCAGCGCCAGGTCGATCGGCGCATGCGGGGAGGACTGGAATACCCCGTGCGTATTGTCCTCCAGCAACACCAGCGCCAACTCCCTCAATTTGCGCTCGTCCGCCTCGTCGGATGCCGTCCACACGTGCCAAGCCACCCTGTCTTCGCCTGCTCCAGGCTGGAGAATGTGCGGCCCAGGTGCAACCAACCGAAGGAACAGCGAAAGCACCGCCCGCTCATGCCCGCCGCCAATCCCGTGAAACAGTGCCACAACCACCGCCGCAACCAGCGGTGTGAACAAGGGATGCCGGATGATCTTGCGCATGTGAGGGCGTCTTCAGGCGGATGCGTGTTCCAAAACGGGTGCCAATGGCCCCCCGAGCGGAGAACCCGCGGTCACTTCGGCGAGCAGTTTGGCCGCCTTCGCCACGTGGGGCCTGTACCACTCGTCGCCACGGTTCTTCAGAATATGGCCGTATGCGCCGAGCGCCTGCATCAGCCGCTGTGCCGCGCACTCCCGGAACAAATTCGGCTCGGGCCGCTCGTCCGCGATGTCCTCCCACAGATTGAGCAGTGCCTCGCGCTCGTCCGTACTGTGGTCCAGGTAGGGGTCGAAAACGAGCGACGCCAAGTCGTATTCCTGCCGCCCCCGGCGCATCCCCTGGAAATCAATCAACCACACCTTGCCATCCCTCACCATCAGGTTCTGCGACTGGAAATCCCGATGCACCAGATGCCGCGCGGAGGTCCCCAGCCGGTCCGCCAGCGATTGCAGCTCGCCGTCGGCCCGCAGCGGCGCGGCGTCGAGACCGAGCAACCCCTCGACGTATTCATCGAAGAAATACTCCTGCTCCCAGCGATACATCGCCGCGTCAAAAGGCGGCATCAGCTCAAGGTCCTTCGGAAGTCGCGCGAAAAACAATTTGTCCACTTGCTCAAGCGCCGAGCGATACAGCGGCAGCCTCTCCTCGAATGGCAGCTCGCGCATCGACAGCAGGCTCTCGTCGCCCAGATCCTCCACCAGCGCCACCCGGTAACGCGAGTGATCGTGCAGGATTTCCGGAACGCGCAGCCGCGCCTTGCGCAGCGCCCGGGCCACCGGCACGAAATAATCGTTGTCCGGCCGCTCGTCAGTCCAATGAATCCCGATGAAGGGCTCACCCTCCTCGGATTTCACCCGCACGATGGTGCGCCCGGAGGCACCCCGCTTGATCGGCTCAAGCACGATGCGGATGTTCGGATCGACATTGAGATACTGCCGGACGGTGGAAAGAATTGCTTCAGTGGACATGGGGGCGCGACAACCTAGAAGCGGAGACCCCGCCCATGCAAAGCCGAAATCAACGTCATCACTCCACGCATCCGTGTCCCGGCCGCCGCGATGATTGACCGCCGCGGGGCCATCGATTACGACGATCCCCATGAATGTCCGCACCCGTTTCGCCCCATCGCCCACTGGTTCACTCCACGTCGGCGGCGCGCGCACCGCCCTGTTCAACTGGCTTTTCGCGCGCCACCACGGCGGCTCGTACATCCTGCGCGTCGAGGATACCGACGAGGTGCGCAACACGCCTGAGGCCCGCGCCGCGATCCTCGACGGCCTCGCCTGGCTCGGCCTCGACTGGGACGAGGGGCCGGACAAACCCGGCGACCACGGCCCATACTACCAGAGTGAGCGGCGCGACATCCACGACGCCTGGTTCCAGCGACTCGTTGATGCCGGGCGCGTTTACCGGGACGACGGAGCCTGGCGCTTCCGCTTCGAGCGCAAGCCCGTTACCATGCGCGACCTCGTCTGCGGCGAGGTCACCATCGATTACCGCGACGAATCGAACACGCCCGACATGGTCGTCCGGCGGTCGGACGGCTCATATGTTTTTCATTTCGTCAACGTCGTGGACGACCTCGAAATGGGCGTGACCCACGTCATCCGCGGCGAGGACCACCTGATGAACACGCCGAAACACCTCCAGCTGATCGAGGCCTTCGGCGTCGCCCCGCCGGTTTACGCCCACATCCCGCTGATCCTCAACCCCGACGGCTCCAAGATGTCCAAGCGCGACGCCGGAGCCGCGCTTTCCGAATACCCCCGGCGCGGCTTCCTGCCCCACGCGGTTGTGAATTTCCTCGCGCTTCTCGGCTGGTCGCCCAAGGACGACTCCGAAATCTTCGCGCCCGGCGAACTGATCGAACGGTTCTCACTCGATGCGGTGAACCGCGCGCCCGCCAGATTCGATCATGAAAAATGCGCTTGGATGAACCAGCAGCACCTCCTCGCCCTCGATCCCGCCGAATTCGCCGAAACCGCGGCCGCCCACTTCGCGGCGAATCACCCCGCCACCCCGCTGCCCGCGAATTTCCCCGCCATCGCCGCCGCGCTGCAGGAAAAATTCCGGCTGCTCGATGAACTGCCCGCCGCCGCCGACTTCCTCCTTGGCGACGACTACCCGCGCGACAAAGCCGCCACCGCGAAGGCCGCCTCCAGCCCGGCGGCCCCCCACCTCGCCGCGCTCGCCGCGAAATTCGACGGAATCGAGTCATGGTCCGCCCAGGCCGCGAAGGACGCGCTCGCCGGGGTCGCGAAAGCCGCCGGCATCAAGCCCGGCCAGATGATGTTCCCGCTCCGCGTGGCGCTCAGCGGCCGCGGCCATGGACCGGACCTCAGCGCGATCCTCGACATCCTCGGGCGTGAACGCTCCGCCACCCGCGTGCGCGTCTTCGCCGACGGCCTCGACTCACCGATCGCCGAATGAAGCCCGTCCACACCATCGATGACCTCGCCTCACGCGATCTGCTCGATGCGGGGGCAGCCAAACCCGCGCGACTTGCCGTGATCGGTCACCCGGTGGCCCATTCCGCCTCGCCCGGCATGCACCAGCCGGCACTCGACGCCCTCGGCATCGACGCCCGCTACATCCGCCTCGACGTCCGGCCCGGCGATGTGGCCACCACTTTCGCGCGCCTGCGGCAGCTCGGCTTCATCGGCTGCAACGTCACCGTGCCTCTCAAGCTGGAAGCCATGGCCGCCTGCGGCGACGTGCATGCCGACGCCCGCGCCCTCGGGGCCGTGAACACCGTGCGCTTTGACGCCGACGGCGTCACCCGCGGCTTCAACACCGACGGCCCCGGATTCGCGCGCGCCATCGACGATCTTTTCTCGCAGCCGCTCTCGACCCTCCGTGTGGCCGTGCTCGGGGCCGGGGGTGGCGCTGGCCAGGCCATCGCCACCACCTGCGCCATGCAACGCGTCCCACGACTGGTCGTCGTGAACCGCGACGCCGCAAAACTCAACGCACTGGTGCCGCGACTACGCGCCCACGCACCGCACAACGAAATCGAACCCGTCACTTTCGCCGAAAGCGAACGCCTGGCAGTCCTTGTCAGCGGCTGTGACCTCGTCGTCAACTGCACCTCCGTGGGCCTCAACCCGGGCGACCCGCCCGTGGTCTCCGCCGACTGCCTGCGGCCCGGCCAGTTCGTCAACGACACAATCTACCAACCAGCCGCGACGCCGTTGTTGGAACTGGCCGCCGGGCTCGGCTGCCGCACCTCCAATGGCCTGCCGCTGCTGCTCCACCAGGGCGTCATCGCCTTCCAGCACTGGTTTCCGGGGACGATACCGGACGGCGCGATGCGGAACGCACTGGGATTGTGAGCCAATGTCGGCCGACGCGGTCTTCCCGGGTGTGCGGCATGGCACATACATTTTGCCGGGGCCGATGATGATTTCGATGCAGAAAGGGTCAAGGGCGGCACAATTGACGCCATGAGAATCAGCGGTCATCATGATGACCATATTTTCATGACATATCGCTCCACACATTTGTCTTCCGTGCTGCTCGCCATGTTGCTGCTGATATCCGCAGTCCATGCCATACCCGGGCGCCCGGAGCCGGAGATGCTTTTCCTTGAAGACGAAACGATGAAAATCGGCATCGACCGCTCGATGGGCGCTTCAATCACCTGGCTGTCGTGGCGGGAGCACCCGGACAACGTCGTCAACATCCACGACCCGGGCCGCCTGATCCAGCAGTCCTACTATGCAGGTCAGTTGGTTGATCGCCGCACAGACGGCCAGCACGAGGCATGGAGCCCTTGGTCGTGGAACCCGATCCAAGGCGGCGGCGTGAAGTCGTGGGCGCGGGTGACACGCTTCGGCAAAACCGACGACGGCAGGCTTGTCTCCGAAACGGTTCCCAAACTCTGGGACATGCCCGACGAGGAGGCCGCGGCGCTCATGGCGCAGTCCACCGGATTCGAGCCCGGCGTGTCCGGCGTCGTCCGCGTCCGCAACCGGCTGGTAAGCAAACGCGAGCCGGGAGACCGCTGGGGCGGGGCACGACCGCGCCACCAGGAACTGCCGGCTTTGTATTTCATCAGCGCGTTCCGTCACTTCGAGTCGTACCTTGGCGATGGCGAATGGCGGCGCGAAAAGCAGCCGCCCGGCCCGCCGTGGGGGCGCGCCGAGCCGCCTCACAATGTGATGGGCTGCTTCAACGACGACGGACAGGGAATCGCGGTTTTCAGTCCGGCTGCCGACACACACTGGAACTTCGGGCCGCATCGCCCATACCGGCCGGATGCCGGGCCGGAGGATGGGCCGTGTGTCCATCTCGCCCCGCTGGCCACCGTGAGTCTGGAGCCGGAAGCAACGCTTGGATACCGCTACTGGATGGTCGTGGGCACCCGGGAGGAAGTCGCGCGCCGCATCGACGTATTGCTCGAAAGATACGGCGACGAACGGCTCATCCTCCGATAGTGCGCCGCCCCGGCGCATGGTGGGGGCCAGGCGGGCGCGGTGTCATCGGAAATGGCTCCAGCCGTCGCCGGGCCCGACGTCCGGCGGTTCCGCCGTCATCATGCCGATGCGGGTCAGCGCAACCTCCGGAAACGCCATGCGCCATTTCGCCTCAATTTCTTCGGAATCGGCGTCCGCCGGTTGGGTGAACAACAGTTCGAAGTCCTCGCCATCATTCATGGCCGCCTCGATGGTGACGCCGACCTGCCGGGGCACCGCCTCGCGGTCGAGCGCGAAACCCGCGCCCGAGGCCCTGGCCAGTTTCGGCAGGTCGGCGGCGAGGCCATCGGAGAGATCCATCATCGCCGTCGGCTTGAAATGGCGCACCAGCCAGGCGGCCTCGGGGAGGCGGGGGTGGAAATCGAGGTGGCGGCCCGATTCCAGCGAGCCACCGAGCCGTCCGGTGATGTAAATGACGTCGCCCGGCCGCGCGGTGGACCGGAGCACAAGGTGGCGACGCGCGACGCGGCCGGTGGCGGCCACCGAGATCACCGCGGCGGAGCCGTCCGGCACCGCCGTCGTTTCGCCACCTGCGAGTTGGCCGCCGCACCAGCGCATCGCTCGCGCCATGCCCCGGTAGAGCGCGTCCACCCATGCGGCGGGCCGGTCCGCCGGAAGGGCCAGGGTGACGAGGAAGCGCCCGGGCGCGCCGCCCATGGCGGCGAAGTCCGAAGCCACCCGGGCCACCGCCTTCCAGCCGACCCACCCGGGGTCTTCGCCAGCCCGGTAATGGATGCGCTCGACCAGCGCGTCCGTCTTGAGCAGCAGGAGCGGATCATCCCCGCGCGGGGGTTGGAAATCATCGACCACCGCGCAATCGTCGCCCGGGCCGGCCGCCGGTCCGCCGGGCACGGGAGCCAGCGCGGCAACCCGCTCGATCAACGCCTCCTCGCCGATCTCGCGCAGGGATGGTCCGGATGGGTCAGGCGTTTCGCTCACACGGCCACGGTATCATCCGGTTCCGGGTGCTCCGCAATCCACATTTCCACTCGCGCCACCCCGCTAAGGCGGCTATTTTCCTGCCACAAGACCATGAACCAGCAACCACCACCCGTTCCATCCACACCGACGCCGGCCGCCCCGCCGGCACCGCCTCCGCCGCGCCGCAGCCCGTGGGGCTGGATTTTCGGCATTCTGTTCGCGGGCACCGGCGCCGTGGTGCTTTTGTTCATCATTTTCATCATCGTTTCGGTCGGGGCCGCGATGAGGGAATCCGGCGGCATGGCGTCGAATGCACGCAACGTGCACGAGCAGATCGTGCGCGAAGGAGGCCGTGACAAGATCGCGCACATCGATCTGGAGGGCGTGATCTCGGCCTCCGCCAACCGCGGTGGAAGATCAATGGTCGAGGAATTCTCGCGCCGCCTGAATGCCGCGGTCGAGGACGAGCGGGTCAGAGGCATCGTCGTGCGGATCAACTCGCCCGGCGGCGAGGTTACCGCGTCCGACCGCCTTCACCACATGCTCCGTCGGGCCGACGCACGCAAGCCGGTGGTCGCCTACATGGACACCATCGCCGCCTCCGGCGGATACTACGCGGCCTGCGGCAGCCGCCACCTGATGGCCCACCCGACGACGCTCACCGGCTCCATCGGCGTGATCATGCAGTCGATCAAATACGGCGAGATGCTCGACAAGCTCGGCCTCGACTTCGAGATCTACAAGAGCGGGGAAATGAAGGACCTGCTCAGCGGCACGCGCGAGACCCGGCCCGATGAGATCGAACTGGTCAATGAGTTGGTCGGCGAGACCTACGACCGTTTCCTGTCAATCGTTGCCGAAAATCGAGGGAAGTCCTTGACCGAGCTGCGCGGCTCCCCGTTCACCGACGGGCGGATTTTTTCCGGCCGGCAGGGACTCGATGGCGGGTTCATCGACAGCAACGGATTCATCGACGACGCATACGCCAAGGCGGCGGAACTCGCCGGCGTGACGGACCCGACGGTCGTGCGCTACCGCACGCGCCAGGGGCTGTTCGACCTGTTCGATCCGCTGGCGCAGGCCGGCGCCGGCAAGGTCGAAATCGATGTTTCCGAGCGGTTGCTGCCGCACCTCCGTTCCGGCGTGCCCCTCTACCTATACCCCGACGCGCTGTGACGCCGAGCGGACGCGATTCGCACCAGTCTGTCAATACATGAGCATGCACCCGCCGCTTTTCCGCGACCCCGGAGAAATTTTCGAACCGCACCGGCGGCCGACCCGCGAGGTGATGGTGGGCGACGTGGGCATCGGCGGCGGAAACCCGGTGCGCGTCCAGTCGATGATCACCTCGGACACGCGCGATACAGACGCCTGCGTGGCCGAGACGCTCGCGCTCGCCGAGGCCGGATGCGAAATCGTCCGCATCACCGCACAAACGCGCGTGTATGCCGCAAATCTCGAACACATCGCCCGCGGCGTGCGCGCCGCCGGGTGCGACGTGCCGCTGGTCGCGGACATCCACTTCAAGCCCGACGCCGCGCTCGAAGCAGCCAAGTGGGTCGAGAAAGTCCGCGTCAATCCCGGCAACTACGCCGACAAAAAGAAATTCGAAGTCCGCGAATACACCGACGCCGAATACGCCGCCGAGATCGACCGGATCCGCGACCGCTTCGCTCCACTGGTGCGGCTGTGTAAGAAACTTGGACGCGCCATGCGCATCGGCACCAACCACGGTTCGCTGTCGGACCGGATCATGAACCGGTTCGGAGACACCCCGCTCGGCATGGTGGAAAGCGCGCTTGAATTCGCACGCATCGCCCGCGACGAGGCCTACCACGGCTTCGTTTTCTCCATGAAGGCATCGAACCCGAAGGTGATGATCCAGGCCTACCGCCTGCTCGTCGCCCGGCTCGCCGCCGAAGGCGCGGACTGGAACTACCCGATCCACCTCGGCGTCACCGAGGCGGGCGACGGCGAGGACGGCCGCATCAAGAGTGCCGTCGGCATCGGCTCGCTGCTCGCCGACGGCATCGGCGACACCATCCGCGTCTCGCTCACCGAGGATTCGGTGCATGAGATTCCCGTCGCGCGGGAACTCGTGAAGCTCGCAATGCGGGGCGGCCAGCCCCGTAGCTGGGACTTGCAGTCCCAGTC
>SLAV01000279.1 GCA_007126655.1 Haloferula sp.
GCGACCCGTGGGGACGGGCCGCGCGGGGAGGGAAAAATCCGCTCGACCGATCACGCCGTCATTCGGACACTGGGGGCATGTTCCTCGGTATCGACGCATCCACCCAGTCACTCAGCGCGATTGTCATCGACCCTTCCACCGGCACGGTGGCGGCGCGCGAATCGGTTAATTTCGGAGCCGACCTGCCGGAGTTCGACGCGCCGCACGGGTTCATTCCCGGCGGTGCGGACGGCGAGGTGCACGCCGACCCGCGAATGTGGCTGAAAGCGCTCGACCTGCTGATGGATCGCTTGCGCGGCGCGGCGGACCTGGGGAAAATCCGCGTCATCGCTGGCGACGGCCAGCAGCACGGCTCGGTGTATCTCGACGAGACGTTCGACGGTCGCCTCGCGGGTCTTGATCCGTCGCGGGATCTGGCCGGGCAGCTTTCTCCGGCGCTGAGCCGCGCCACCTCGCCGATCTGGATGGACCACTCGACCGGCGACGAATGCGCGGAAATCACCGCGTCGTTCGACGATCCGCTCGAAGTGCTGCGGCGCACCGGCTCGGTGGTCACCGAGCGTTTCACCGGCCCGCAGATCCGCCGTTTCTTCAAGACCGACCCCGAGGGCTACGCCCGCACCCGCCACATCCACCTGGTGAGTTCGTTTTTCGCCTCGGTGCTGGCCGGCCGTTCCGCGCCGGTCGATCCGGGCGACGGCTCGGGAATGAACCTGCTCAATCTCGCGCGCGGCACCTGGGACACCGACCTGCTCGCCCACGCCGCGCCGGAACTCGCGGCGAAGCTGCCCTCCGTCGAGCCGGCGACGCACATCCACGGCGTGATTTCGCCATATTTCTCCGGTCGCTACGGATTCGCCGAAGATTGCCGGATCGCGGGCTTCACCGGGGACAACCCGGCGTCGCTGGTCGGCATGGGCGCGTCCACGCCCGGCAATGTCGTGATTTCGCTCGGCACCAGCGACACCTGGTTTTCCGCCTGCGAGGGCGTCGCGTCGCGCATGGACGGCATCGGCCACATCTTCGGCAATCCTTGCGGCGGGGGCATGGCGCTGGTGTGCTTCGCCAACGGATCGCTCGCCCGCGAGGCGCTGCGCGACGAACTGGGCGTCGATTGGGACGCGTTCGAGGACGAGGCGCTCGCCGCCACCCGCGACCGTGCCGGGCGCGAACTGATGCTTCCATTCTACGGCCCGGAAATCACGCCGCTGGCGAAATTCAGCGGCCCGGTCCGCCAGGGCGACGCCGCGTTCATGGCCGGGGAAAACCCGCCGCTCCAGATCCGCGCGCTGCTCGAGGGGCAGTTCCTCAACATGCGCCTCCACTCCGCCGATCCCGATTCGCCGCCGTCGCGGATCCGCCTCACCGGCGGTGCCTCGCGCAACAACGGCATCGCCCGCATCGCCGCCGACGTGTTGCAGGCCCCGGTCGAGCGCCTGGAATCGCCCGACTCCGCGGCGCTCGGCTCGGCGATGATCGCCGCGCTGGCCGCCGGGCATCCGGTGGGCGAGCTGGAAGAGGCGTTCTGCCGGCCCGTCGCCGGATCCCGCATCGAACCCGATACCGCGCTCGCGATGACCTACCGCGACGCGCTGACCCGTTTCGATGCCTTGCTGCGAAAGCATGTTTAGGCGTGATGGGGTGGGTTGGAGCTGGAAGTTCCAGAATGTGGCGGAAATTTGCGCCGGGTGTGCATATTTTGCGGTATCTTCTCCGTCGGTTCGCGACGCCTTGCATCGCATCTTTGCCGTCTGTAATATCGTGCGGAAACGAAACAGAAACAACCGACATGAAAACCGCCACCAAGCCGAAGCCCGACATCAAGCCCCCACAAGCTGCCGACAACCCGTGGCGTTCGCTCCAAACGGGAGAATGGAAGGACGCGGTGAACGTCCGTGATTTCATCCAGCGCAACTACCGCCCGTATGATGGCGAGGAAAGTTTTCTCAAACCCGCGAGCGAGCGCACCCTGGCGCTTTGGAAAAAAACCGAGGCATTGCTGGCCAAAGAACTGGAGAACGACGGGGTGCTTGACCTCGACACCGCGACCATCGCCGGCGTCACCGCCCACCCGCCGGCTTACATCGACCGCGATCTCGAAATGATTGTCGGCTTCCAGACCGACGCGCCGCTGAAGCGCGCGTTCATGCCGTATGGCGGATTCCGCATGGCCAAAGCCGCGGTCGAGGCCGTGGGCCGCACGGTGGACCCCGCCACCGAGGCCGTCTTCCGATACCGCAAGACCCACAACGATGGCGTGTTCGACGCCTACACGCCGGAGATCCGTCGTTGCCGGTCCGCCGGACTCATCACCGGGCTGCCGGACGCATACGGGCGCGGACGGATCATTGGCGACTACCGCCGCGTCGCCCTCTATGGCATCGATTTCCTGGTCGCCGACAAGCAGCACGAACTACAGGAAACGACCGCCACAAACCTTACTGAATCGATCATCCGCGACCGCGAGGAAATCTCCGAGCAGATCCGCGCGCTCAAGGATCTGGCCACGATGGCCGATGACCACGGCTTCGACATCCGCCGCCCGGCTGCCAACGCCCGCGAGGCATTCCAGTGGACGTATTTCGCCTATCTCGCCGCCGTGAAGGACCAGAATGGTGCGGCCATGTCGCTCGGACGCGTCGCCACCTTCCTCGACATCTACATCGAGCGGGATTTCGCCGAAGGCACGCTTGATGAAATGACCGCGCAGGAACTCGTGGACCAACTGGTCATGAAGCTGCGCCTCGTCCGCTTCGCGCGCACGCCGGATTACAACCAGCTTTTCTCCGGCGACCCCACATGGGTCACCGAATCACTCGGCGGCATGGGGGTGGACGGGCGCACGCTGGTGACCCGCAACAGCTTCCGGTTCCTGCAGACACTTCACAACCTCGGTCCCGCGCCGGAGCCGAACCTGACCGTGCTGTGGTCGGAAAAACTGCCCGACGGCTTCAAGCACTTCTGCTCGCGCACCTCGATCGAGACCAGCTCGGTGCAATACGAGAATGACGACCTAATGCGCGCCTGGTGGGGTGACGATTACGGCATCGCGTGCTGCGTTTCCGCAATGCGCCTCGGCAAGCAAATGCAGTTCTTCGGCGCGCGTGTGAACCTGGCGAAAACCCTGCTCTACGCCATCAACGGCGGCATTGATGAAATGACGGGCGAACGTGTCGGCCCGGAATACGCCCCGATCACCGGGGACGTGCTTGAATACGAGGAAGTCTCAGAGGCCTTTGGCCGCATGATGGACTGGCTCGCCAGCCAATACGTCAACGCGCTCAACATCATCCACCGCATGCACGACAAGTATTGCTACGAGCGCGTGCAAATGGCGCTGCACGACCGCGACATCCTGCGCACCATGGCCTGCGGCATCGCCGGGCTCTCGGTTTGCGCCGACGCCCTCTCCGCCATCAAGCACGCCACCGTGCGCGTCGTGCGCGACGAAAACGGGATTGCCACCGACTTCGAGATCGAAGGTGATTTCCCGAAATACGGCAATGGCGACGACCGCGTCGATTCGATCGCCCGCTCGCTCGTCACCGGATTCATGGCCCGTCTGCGCCGCCAGCCGGCGTATCGCGACGCCACCGTGACCCAGTCGGTGCTCACGATCACCTCGAACGTGGTTTACGGCAAGAAGACCGGCAATACGCCCGACGGGCGTCGCGCCGGAGAACCCTTCGCACCCGGCGCGAATCCGATGCACGGTCGCGACCAGAACGGCGCGGTCGCCTCAATGTCGTCCGTCGCCAGCCTGCCTTATTGCGACTCGCTCGACGGAATCAGCTACACGTTCAGCATCGTTCCGGGCGCGCTTGGTCGGGTTTCACTCGACCGGGTTCACAATCTCGCCGGGCTGATGGATGGATATTTCCAAAGCGGCGGCCACCACATCAACGTCAACGTCTTCGACCGCGAGACGCTGATGGAGGCGATGGAGCACCCGGAAAAATATCCGCAGCTCACCGTGCGTGTGTCCGGATACGCCGTGCACTTCGTGAAACTGACGCGCGAGCAGCAGCTCGACGTGATCAACCGCACGTTCCACCGCGCCCGTTGAGCGCGTCGCAAATCCGCGAATAAAACCCGGCGGGGCAGGGTCTCATCCGGCATGGACCCGAATGCCAGGCTGTGGACGTTGCTGTTGTGTGTTTTATTCTTCCTGCCCGCCGGAGCGGCCCAGGCGGGCCGCGAGGTGGAGCGGGATGCATCGGGGCGGATCGTGCGCTTGATCGACCGGCAGGCACTACCCGGCGGCCAGGTGCGCGCCGTGGTCCGCGATGCCTCGGGCCGGATCACAGGAACCGCAACAACGGGCCGCACCTCTCCGGGTGGAGTCACAAGCACGACGTATCGCGATGCAAGCGGGAGGATCACGGGCACCGCCAGGTCGCATGCCGTGCCATCCGGTGCGACGCGGACGACGTTCCGGAGGGCCGACGGGCGGGTTGCCGGCAGTTCTGCCACTGCGGCAACTACACATCATGGCACCCGGACTGTGTTTCGTGACGCTTCGGGTCGCGTCACCGCGACGGAAAGCCGCCATGCCGCCGGGCGATCAGCCTCGACAATCCGTCGCGACACCGCCGGGCGGGTCATCACCAGCCGCAGGGGCGGCGCGGATTGCGGGGAGACGGCAAGGGCTGGTGTGCAACCGTGGCGGCGGAACCGGTGAGAAAGCCGGGAATCAGATGTCGAGATTGAAATTCGTCGATGCCGAGAGGAAGTCGCGCGGATTGTCGAAGGCGACCTTGCGGATGGTTTCGCGTGAGTAGCCGCGACGTTTCATTTCAAGCATGCAGCGCGGCACGGCGAGGGGATCGGAGACGCCCCAGTCGCAGGCGGAGTTCATCCAGATGCGTTCGAGGCCCTCGGTTTCGAGGATGTCGATCGCGCGGGAAGGCGTGCATTTGCTTTCGGGATAAAGCGTCATGCCCGCCCAGTGTCCGGCGTCGAGCACCATGCGCACGGTGTGCTCCTCGACGTGGTCGATGATGACCATGGAAGGATCGAGCCCGGAGAAGTTGGCGAGCGAATCGAGCATGATGCGGGTGCCCTTGAGTTTGTCCTCGAGGTGCGGGGTGTGGATAAGGACGGGCAGCCCGCGGTCGAGCGCGAGTTGGACGTGTTCCTCGAAGATGGCGAGTTCGTTGCGGGTGTTCTTGTTGAGACCGATCTCGCCGATGCCGAGGACGTTCGGCTTGTCGAGGAAGTCGGGCAGCAGTGTCATCACCTCGCGGGCGAATCCGGGGTCGTCGGCCTCCTTCGGGTTGATGCAGAGCCAGCAGAAATGCCGGATCGCGAACTTCGCGGCGCGCGCGGGCTCGACCTCCGTGAGCTGGCGGAAATAGTCGTGGAATGCCTGCGGCGACGAGCGGTCGAAGCCGGCCCAGAACGCCGGCTCGCAGAGCGCCTCGCAGCCGGCGAGCGCCAGTTTCTCGTAGTCGTCCGTTGTGCGGCTGACCATGTGGGCGTGTGGCTCGATGTAGCTCATGGTTTCATGCGGGTTCGGATGCCGGGGGCGCGCCGGTCGCGCCCTGGAAGGCGGCGGATTCGGGCATGACGTCGCTGGTGTCGGAAAGCGCTTCGAGCACGGCCTTCGCCCGGCCGGGCGAATCGGAAAGCAGGATCGGCAGGGCGCGGCGCAGCGCCTTGAGACGGGGCTCTTCGCCATCGCCTGGATGGCGGTCGATGCGGTCGAGAAACGCCGCCACGTCGATGACGCGGGCGCGGGCGTCGATGAACTGCATGTCGAGAAGTTCCTTGCGTGTCGGCATGCAATGAAGGTGGGCGCGCGGAGGCGTTTTGTCCAATCAATCGACCGCATGGCCAAGGGCGATCGTCAGTTCAACCGCTCTTCCTGCCCGATACCGGTATCAATATTCTTCGATGAGAATGCGGGATGGTCTGTGCTTGCGGATTGTTATCAATTAGTTCATCAGGTCCACTCCACCATGATTTTCTATAAATTCCCGCTTTCTTCATGGACCCTGCGGCCCCGCCGTTCGTCTGCAATATCGCCGCCTACCGGCTTTCCCCGCGCTTCCGCGAAACCCACATCGCGCACCGCCCGACCCATCGCCGCACATGGGATGGCTGGGGTGCCGACGACCTGCGGGCGATCGACGCCGCAATCCCCGGCTTTCGCCCGCCATTTTCCTTGCAGGACGGTCGGTTCAGCGATCTCCACTTCATGATCCTGCGGCGTGATGCCGATCACTTCCACTATCCCAACCCGGTCATTGTGCTGTCCGATGAAGCCTGTTTCTCGGCCACCGACGGCTTCCTCGCCGCCTTTGCAACCTTGCCAAACGTCACTCTCATGGGTGCTCCCAGCCGGGGTGGCAGCGGCAGTGCGCGCCGACGCAGCTTGCGCAATTCCGGCATCACCATCCGTCTCTCGACCATGGCCTCCTTCCAGCCCTGCGGAACCCCGTTCGAGGGCGTCGGTGTCGATGTGGACGTCGTCAGCCGACCGCCATCTTCAGATTTCATCAATGGCCGCGACACCGTATTGGAGCGCGCGACCCAAATGCTGCGCACCCGCTCGGCCGCGTCGGGTGATTGACCGCGCCCACGCCCGTAGGCCAGTTCGTGAGAACTGGTGGGGGCGGACGTCGCCATGCCCATCGCCGCAGTCTCATCCCGCAGGGCGGGACGCCTACGTTGTAGGCCAGTTCGTGAGAACTGAGGGAGGTGGACGCCGCCCGGTCCATCGTCGCGGTCTCATCCCGCAGGGCGGGACGCCTACAGCGTAGGCCAGTTCGTGATAACTGGGGGGGCGCGTACGTCCTGCCGGGTGTGCAATCCCCCCGAACCGCATCTTGACGTATGGACACGCGTGAAATCATGGAGATCCATTTGACCGGCTGATGACCGTGCAAGCCATGCGTCGGAACCTGAGCGTCATCAGCAGTGATCCGGTATCCGAAGCGAACGGATTGCGGAGAATCTGTTGATTGCGCAGGCGTTTGGCCTAAACTACCCGGCTTGAAAGAACCTTCGCGCGTGCCAGAGCAACCAGCCGCCAGCACCCAGCGCCCAGAAGATGGCTGCGTATTCGTAGTGAGAAATCATGATGCGTGGCATGAAATCGGCAAACACCCGCGTGGCAACCGCGATCACCAACGCGGCGATGATCAGGCGGGCAATCCAGGAGCGGTTGGCGAACCGTGTGACATCGCCGCTGTGACCGAAAATGACGCGGCTCGCGGCGATGAGGCACACCAAACCAAAGCCGGTGCCATAGAGCAGGTGCATCCAGGCCATGTGCTGGCTTGTGACGATGGCGGAAATGACCAGGCCGGCCAGCGCCAGCGGCAGGCAGAGAAACCGCAGGGCGTTGCCGAGGGTGCCGACATGCGGGACGTCCGGCGTTTTGCGCCAGCAGACGTGGGACAGGACGAAAACAAACGCGGCGGCGCGCATCCACAGCCCGGTCTGCCGGTGCCACCATGCCTCGATGATGAAACTGGCGACTAGGACGGCGGCTGCGAGCGCCATGGAAATGGTGAGCCGTTTCGTCTCACGTGTTGTGCGCGGCTCGCCGAACCCACCGCCTAACAGACGTGGAAAAAAGAACACGCCGACGCCCATGACCGGTGCCAGGGCGAATCCCTGATAGACCAGAAGTTTCGAGAATGTCCAGGACTCCGTGGATCCGATCCAGCCCGGCACCGCGGACATCAGGATGCCGGCGAAGCCACAGGCCAAACCGGTGGCGGCCAGCAGCATCGGGGGCGGTGGAAGTTCTCTCCGGAAGCCGAAGAAGCGAACGGCCAGTGAGACCATGAATCCTCCGAGCAGGATCAGGAAGCTGGCGTCGCCCGCCGCGACGTTTCCGGAAAGGTAAGACAACCCGGAAACAAGATGGAGCGGGAAGAACAACGCGAGTTCCCATGGCGTGAGGCGGGGCGCGGCCATCATGCGCGGCCCGGCGGTGCCGAGGAAGCCGATGATGTATGCGCCGACAAAGGCGGTCATCATCAGCTTGGCATGGGCGATGCCCGGGTATGCGCCGAGTTCGAACCGGAAGAACGCGGGCCACATCAGGACGCCGGCGATGCTGAAGAGCGCCCCGCTCAGGAAAAACAGGCGATACGGCTCGCTCGCGAGCCAGGCGGCGGTGGTTGCCGCCGCCCCGCGTTTCTTTTTCGCGTGGCGGCACGCGGGAAAGCGCGCGGGCGGCGGGATGTTGCGGATTTCCTGGCTCATGGGCCGTTACGGTTCGCGCACGATCACACGGCCTTTCATGTATGGATGCGGAGCACAGATGTAGTCGTATTCGCCGGGTGTTTCGAAGACGTGCGAGGCGCTTTCGGCATGGGTCTGAAGCGGGGTGGCGAAGGGTGCGGCACCCTCCGGCATGCTGACGGCCACGGCGTTGTGGATTCCGGAAAACTCGCCGCCCAGATAGGTGAAGGCGTCCTCGTTGGTCCACGTCACCCTGGTGCCGGGCGCGATTTCGATCACTTTCGGATGATACGAGTTTCCGATGATGCTCACATGCGCTTCCTCCACATCGCCGGAGACACGCACCGGACGGTCCACCGGGTGGGTGCCGATGCCGAACGGGGAGATCACGCGATTCGCTTCCGCGATGTATTGTTCGAGGTCCTCATCAGGGAATTCAGGACCGTCGGCGATGATGGAGCGGTGGGGTTCGAGTTCGGCTTCGTCATCCACCACCAGCAGGCCGATGGTGCCGCGGCTGGCGGATCCCACGGCGTGGGTGAGCATGGTGTAGGTGCCTGTGTCGGGCGGCATGCGGAACTCGATCACGAACGAGTCGGACGGGCCGGCGGTGACGGTTTGCCCGCCGGGCAGCCTGGCCTCCGGGTGGCCCTGCCAGTAGATGTAGTCCCAGATGATGCCGACGAAGTGGAACGTGGACAGGTTGTTCGGGCCGACGTTGAGGAAGTTGATGCGCACATAGTCACCAGGGTTCACAAGGATCGGCTCCTCGACGTAGCGGAACAGCCGGCCGTTGAACATCGTGTAGTCCGCGTCATTCGTGACCGACTGGTATCCCGAGGCGTAGAGTTCGTGCTGGATGATGGAAAGCTCCAGGTTCGGCGGGTGGCCGAGTTGTTCTTCCAGTTTGTATTTCCGGTCTTTCGGGCGAACGACCATCATGCCGTATTGGCCACCGATAACGTGCATCGGGATGGCGTGGCCTCCGGGGGCGCAGTGATACATGTAAACACCGGGAATGGTGGCGCGAAACTTCACGGTTTTGGTTTGCCCTGGCATGATGCTGCCGACGTATTTCGACGTCTGGGTGTAAGCCGCGTGGATCGAGGCTCCGTGGGGAACCATGCCGTCGTTGACGACGTTGAATTCCACCACATCGCCTTCATCGACGAAGATGGTGGGGCCGGGGATTCTCCCGTCTATGAGGAATCCCTCGTAAACGACGCCGTTGCCGATGTAGGTCTTGCCCTCGTGCAGGCGGATGGTGACGGACTTGTCGTGCGGCGCGTCCTGCGGGACGGTCGATGTGGGGCGGGTTTCAAGCGCGTGGTCGCGTTCGAGAATTTCGATGAAATCCGCGTTTTGCATGAACTCCGGCAGTTCGCGCGCGGCGGCGGTGGCGGAGGTCGCTGCAAGCGCGGGCGCGGGGGCGGATACGACTTGGGTCTGCGGCTGCGGCGCGGTTGCCGGTGTGGCTCCCTGGTCGGTGGCGGGTACGACGGGCGGTTGCGCATCGGCGGAATTGCGCGGCGCGCGGCCCATGACCATGGTGGTGTCACCAGGCGAGCCGAGCCTCGATTCCTGGAATTCGACGAGCCACGGGCTGGACATGCCTTCAATGGGCAAGCCACGCTGGTTTTCCATGGCGCGGCGGAGATCCTTGGCAATGATGCCGTCGGCGCGTTCTCCGGTGAGGATTTCATCGGCAAATGTGATGTTGCAGGCATCGCAAGCGCTGGCCTGGCCGATCGGCAGGGCCAACGCGGCGGCGATTCCCAGGACGGTGGCCCTGTTAGGTTGATTTTTCATAACAAGGGCAGCATACGCGCCCCGATGCCCGCGATCCAGATGATCCGCACGGAGAAGCCGGAAACCGGCATGGAAGTTTGACCCGGGTCAAACCCGCTGGATGGCATGATCGAAAAGCCCGCGCAGGCCGTCCACATCCGGAACCTTGAGCGTCTGCCCGTCCACTTCGATCAATTCGGAATCCCGCAGTTTCGCGAGAATGCGCGACAAGGTTTCCTGGCGGATGCCGAGTTCGCCGGCCAGCAGACCCTTGGTCATGCCCAGTTCGATTTCCGCGGAGGATTCGCCACGGGGGACTTTGCCAAGCACCCAATGAAGGAAGCGTGTTTCCGCATCCTTGAGCCGGAGGTTCTCCAGGGTGGAGACGAGGGTGCGCAGGTGGTGGCTCATCGATGCGAGCATCATCCACGCCAGCGAGCCGTTGTCCTCCTGGTGCTTCACGAAATCCTTGCGCGGAACGAGCAGCACCTCGCTGTCCGCCTCCGCGCGCGCGTTGGCGGGGTAGCCGATGGGACCCGCAAGCGCGACTTCGGCGAGCGTTTCTCCCGGGCGGAAAATGTGGATGACCTGCTCGCGCCCGTCCGGCGCCCGGCGGTGGACGTTGATGAGGCCGAGACGGACGACATAGAACCCCTCCGCCGGATCATCCTCGCGGAAAAGGTATTCGTTTTTCGCAAGCCGCTTCGGCACGACGTATCCCGCGATGCGCTCGACGTCCTCGTCGCGCAGGGCGCGGAAAACCAGCGTCTGCCGCAACGCGGAGATGATGGCGAGCTTGCGCAGTTCTTCGGATTGCATGACCGGGGAATCATGCGGATCCGAGGGGCTGAAGGGAAGCGCCATCTGGTCTCCGATTGGCCGAGGCATGGCAGGATCATGCGGAAGGAAGGCGGCACGGATTTGATGCAGGTCAAAAACCCGTGCATGTATCCCGCCGCGCCGGATGAATTCGTTTGTAGCAACCGGCGGGCGGGTTCATATCCATTCCGTCTAACCAACCCGATACCAAACATGATACGCACAATTATTATCATAACCGTCGCCGCATTAGTTCCTTTCGCATTCGCCAACGAGGTGAAAATCGTGATCGATAGTGACGACCAGATGCAATTCGACAAGACCGCCTTCGAGGATGTCGGCGATGCGTCGTCGCTCCTGGGGTCCGATGTGCGAGAAATCCTCGCCGCCGCCATTCTCGAGGAGTATCTCGCGGAGGCTGGCGCGGGTGAGCAGGTTGTGCATGCGGCACTGGTGTTCGAGAACCATTAGCGCTAAGATGTCGCTGGTGGGCAGAAGGTATCGGGAGGTGTCGATTTTTCCCTCCAGGGATGTCCAGTTTGCACCGGCCTCCATGTCGAGGGTGCCATCCGCCTCTGTGGTGGTCATGTTTCCCATGTGCAACGCCCCGTCGTGGGTGCCGGTGACATACCATCCGCCCCAGCGTTCTTCGAGCGGGCTGGAGTGGGTGGTGAGGTGCGTGCCGAGCCGCAGGATCGGTCGGCCGTCCGCACCGGGGACGACCGAGCGGACGAGCATGCCGGGCACTCCTTCGGTGCGGGCGTTGGCGTGGCAGGAAAGGCAGCTCGGGTCGCGGACGGCGCGCGGTGGAGAACCGGCGGATGGAAATTCGATGAGGTAGAAGATCGGGCCAAGGAGCGGGTCCGGGGCGATGACTTCAATCTGGCCGCCGTGGACGTAACCGACGTAGATTTCATCGGAGAAATAAAGTGCGCGGGCAATCTGGGGCGAGATCCGGTTGTTTTGATGGCTGGTTTTGGAGAACACGAGCACCTGCGATTCTTCGGGGACGCCGAGCTGGACGAGCAGGCCGCGGAGGAAAACGGGCGGGGTGGGCGTCGGGGATGAGATTGCGGCCTTGCTGCCAGTCTTCCGCCAGTCTCGCCATGGGATCGCGGGGTTCCGTGAGGGAATACCGGATCGGCCTTTCCTCGAAGAAGTCGTTGCCAGGAACGCGCGATGTCATGAGGACGAACGTGGTGGCGGCTAGTATCGATGCGCGCATGGGATCAATTGATGGCTTGGGTTTTCAGGGA
The DNA here is from genome assembly GCA_007126655.1 of Haloferula sp. GTDB lineage: Bacteria > Verrucomicrobiota > Verrucomicrobiia > Verrucomicrobiales > Akkermansiaceae > Luteolibacter. The sequence goes on from SLAV01000279.1 coordinate 12,063, forward strand.
TTGCCGGGCTGCGGATGGATCCTCCCGTTCATCCAACGCGGAGAGCATCCTCCATCTTTCAGGTTCGTCCCACTTCCGCGGTCTCACGACCGCGCCTACGACCGTAGGCCCGTTCGTGAGAACAGGGGTGGACTTCGCCACACCAACCGACGCTTCCTCAAAGTCTTCCGCAAGCAAGTACTCCGCATGAATTCAATCACTTGCCGGCACCGATCAATCGGTACTTAAGCCCCTTGAACTGCTTGAACGCCTTGTCGGTGGTCACCATCTCGAATCCTGAAGCCATGGCAAACGCCGCCAGCCAGGCATCCATCCACAACTTCGGTGAGTGGGTGTCGCGGATGGCCAGGCTTTTCCAAGCTTCGTCAACGCCGGCGGGTTCTCCCGCGAAGCCGAACCGGTCATCATTCATGAAGCTGTCGATGACACCCCATGCCTCACGGTTGGTGAGCGGCGGGATGCCGTAGCAAGTCATCACGCCGGCAGTCGTCAGCAGCCGAAGCAATCCCTGCTGGGTTGCCCGGCAGAAGAAAATACTCGCTGCCGCTTCCTTCCCATCCAGCCACATCCGCGCCGCCTTGTGGTGCGAATGCCCGGAAAGCGCGAGTGCCAGCCAGATGTTAACGTCCGGCAGCTTCATGGCTCCAATCCGTTTCCTGCTTCAGCAGCACGTCCGCCACTTTCCCGGCGGTCATTTCCGTGGATGCGGCTTTGCATTTCACCAACGGCAGTTTGACCCGGCGGCGGGCTGGTGGCGACTGAGTGGGTTGCGCAGCGAGACCCCTACGGAAAATCTCCGTGGCCACGTCCCGAAGCTTCCTTCCCTCACCCGCCGCGCGCAATTTCATCTCGCGAATGAGGTCAGGTGGTAAATCCAGCGTCGTTTTCATAGAGCCAAATTTCCATCTTTCCAGCTTTCTGTCAAGTGCAAGCCAAGGCTACCTCGCATAAGGCATGGAACAGATGTACTTCTCCGCCCGCGCGTATGAACGCATCCTCAAGGTCGCCCGCAACTTCGCCGACCTCGCTGGCTCTGAAAAAATCGAAGTTCCGCAATATCGAATCCATTCGATACTGTTCGCTGTGCCAGAAGTTGTTCGAGTGTCAGACTCTTCGGATTTTATTGTGGTCTCATCTCCCCAACCCGCTAACCCAAGTTTCTTATGATCGTCTGCAATTCCCCATAAAAATTTGCGCGGCCTCGTTGTTAGATCCAGGCTGCAAGCGGTCGAGCATGTGGACGAGGGTCTTGGTGTCGGAGAGGTTGCCCTCGAAGACCTCGTGGGCGAGCGGCAGCCCGCGTTGGTCAAAGGCCATGCCGA
>SLAV01000347.1 GCA_007126655.1 Haloferula sp.
CGCTGCTCGCGTCCGCCGAGCCGTTCGAGGTGGCGGGCCGGCGGCTCACCGCGCTCGCGACCGAGGAGCGGTTCCTGCTCGCGTGCTACCACGCGAGCCTCGGCAACTTCCCGGTGCGCCTATCGCCGCTGCGCGATCTCGCCCAGATCGCGTCGGGCTCGGAGCTCGATCTGGCTCGCGTGCTCGGGGTGGCGAAGCGGTGGTGGGCGCGTGCGGTCGTCGCGGACGCAGTCACCCGGGCGTGGGCGACGTACGCGCTCGACGCCGCCGCGCCCGTGGCCCGGTGGGCTGCGGCATACCGGCCGAGCCGCAGCGAACGAGCCGCGCTCGCCGCATTCCAGCGCACCGACCGCCGGCAACTGCACCGCACGATCGCGACGCTGCGGACGACGCCCAGCGTGAGCTCCCGCGTCATCTACCTGCGGTCCATGCTGCTGCCCGACCGCGCGTACCTCGACAGCCGGAGGATGAGCGTCGGCAGCTGGTGGAAACGCGGCCAGGCGGCCCTGAGGGCGCGGCCGAGGGTGCCGAAGCCGTCGATGAAATCGGGAATCTCGACGTCGAGCGCGGTGGTCTCGATTTCGAGGCGCGCGAAGAATTTTCCAGCGCGCGCGTCGGAGAACTGCTCGAATTCGACGAGGTTGCCGTGGTGGCCGGCGACGTATCCGGCCACGCGGGCGACGATGCCGGGTTGGTCGGGGCAGCTGAGCTTGAGGATCAGGCCGGGGCGGGCGGGCATGGGTGAATCAGGTGGTTGGTTTTTGCTAATCGCTGGAGGCATTAATCCGGGATCAAGTGGATTATTGATACAAAAATCCGCCCGAACCTCCGTTCAACTTTGCACGTTTTTCCTTCCCACCCCCGGATCAATCCGGTATTGCACTGCAATTCCGGTTCCGTCCCGCCGCAATCGACCGCCCTGCCGCCCTCCGCACCCCCGCTTCCACCAGCATTCGCGGTCATCCTGGCGCGGATTTCGCCGCTGTCCGTAACTCACCGCCGCTTCGCATCCACGCATACGCCACCACTTCCCCGCCACGGCAGCGGAGCGCTCACGGATACCACTACCCCGCCCCGCCATCCACGACACGCCACAAGCGCATGCCCGACCCGAAAACCCATACAAAGGCGTCCATTCATTTCCCCATGCGTAAGCGGGGTTTCAAGCGCCATTGATTCGCGTTTGCTACGCGGGCTTCATATCCGTCATAGTATGGGATTTCTATGACTCCCATGATCAGGCGGCGGCGCGGGCCTTTTTCCCAGTGCGGGCGGCGAGCCAATTGGCCGGGGTCAGGCTGGCGGCCTCGCTGGCTTTCATCGCGGGAAGTCGCGTGAGCACGTCCTCGAGATACTCCCGGGTGTCGATCCCGAGGCGGCGGCAGTTCTCCACGATGGTGTAGAGGATGGCGCACTTCTTGCCGGCCTGGACATTGCCGAGGAACAACCAGTTTTTTGCTCCGAGCTTGGTCGGGCGAATGGCGTTCTCGACGAGGTTGTTGTCGATCTCCACCCGCCCGTCGGTGAGATAAACTTCGAGTTGCGTCCATTGGTTGAGCGCATACTGGACGGCTTTGCCGAGCTTGCTCTTGGGCAGGATCGAGCGCTTGGCGAGAAGGGTGATGGCTTTGTGAAGACGCTGGTGGACCATCCGGCTTTCGGAGTAGCGCACTGCCAGACGAAGCGCCGGTCCGGCCTTGGCCTCGCGCAGTTTTTCCTCGATGTGGTAGAGGTGGGCGATCTGTCTGAGGATCCACGCAATCAGGCGCGGGTTCTGGTCGCTCGCTTCAAAGAACTTCCGGCGCATGTGCGCGTGGCATCCCATGAGCTTGATCCAGGGCTTGTCTTTGACCCACGCGGGATAGGCACTGTAGCCGTCACACTGGATGATGCGCGGCAAGTCTTTGACCTTCCTTTTTTCTAACATTCCCGCCCCACCTCCATCAAAGAGAGCCTCGAGACCTGCGGCTTCGCGACCGTCATGCCAGTGGTAGAACACGCTGCCTCCGGGAATGTTCGACGTCCAGAGGTAGCCCTGTCGGGCTTTTCCGGTGCCGGGTGCGAGATAACGGAGGGGAGTTTCATCGATCTGGCGGTAGGGACATCGCCAATGTTCGTATTGGATTTCCCGATGGATGATCGCGAGCCAGTCGGATGCCAGCAGCGTCCAGTCGCAAAGGGTTTTGCGGTGGATGCGAACGCCGAGTCGGGCGAAGATTTCCTCCTGCCGGTAGTAGGGAAGGTGGCAGACGAAGCGGTTGTCGATGACTTCCGCAATGAGGCCGGGAGTGGCGATGCAGCGCTCTTGCAGGGAGGGTGGGAGCGGCGCGATGAATGGCTTGGCGACGGGATTGTCGATGCGAACGTATTTGGGGCGGACGAGTTGAACGCGGTAAAATTCGGCGGGCTTGAAGCCGAGTTGTTCGCGGATTTCCTCGCCTATGCGGCGGAAGGCGCCGGGGGCGACCTGAACCTCGGCGGGAACCAGTTCTTCGCGTTGGACGGGAAGATGATCGGGGATGCGGGGGGCGCGGGTTCTGGGCTTTCGCTTCTTGTGATTCTTGATTTCAGCCGCCGGTCCTGGGGCGCCGGACGCGGCGGCGTCGGGCTTTTTTGCGTCGATGCCCTCAAGCAGTAGCTCGAGTTGAGCGGGATCGAGTTTTTCGCTGGAGACGCCGAAGATCTTGCGCGTAAGCGCGTCAATATTCTGGCGTAGCACAACGATCTCCGCCTCCTGGCGCTCGATGATGGCATCGCGCCTGGCGATTTCATCAAGGAGGTGCTTTTCTCTGGCGTCGGTCATTGCTGAACACGATGAAAGCAATCCCCGTGCCAACTGTTAGAACATCCGGGCATTTTCCGATTTATCTCATTCGAGCTGATACCATGGACGGCGACAGCCGCCGCGCATGTCGATCCCATCGAGCAGGAGCGCGAGGGCCGTGGAGCTGAGCCGTATTTTGCCGTCATCGACGTCCGACGGCCTGGGCCAGGAGAAAGTCCCCTTTTCGAGGCGTTTGGCCAGAATCCAAATTCCACTTCCATCCCAATACAGAATCTTGAGCATGGAACGGCGTTTGTTGGTGAATGCGAAAAGCGCGCCGCTTTTCGGGTCTTCGCCAAGCAGGGTGGCCACGGTGTTGTGCAGGCCGTCGAAGCTGCGCCGCATGTCGCAGGGATCGACGGCCACAAAGACCTTGAGACTGCCTGAGAAGCTCAACATGGCGGGTTGGGGTGAAGTTTGCGAACCAGTGTGACGGCCATATCGATCTGTGAAGGCGAATGAACGATGAGTTTCATGCCGCATGGGAGCTTGATTTCAATGGGTGCTGTAGGAGCGGTATCGGACTGCTCCCGCTCGATCACAGCGGGAACCAGCGATTTGAATGCAGGATGCTCTCCGCCGGCTTGCCTGCGTTTCCTGATCCACGAGACCAGTGTCTGGTAGTGGACCCCATGGTGTGCGGCGAACCGGGGGCCGCTCAACCCGCTTGCGTCGAAGGCGTCAAGCAGGGCCTGCTTTTGCTCTTGGGAGTAGCGCAACCGTCCGCGACGGTCGGTTTTGAGGATCACCTCATGGGTTTCATTCATATCGGTCATGGCGAGGTGGACTATGACGGATATGAATGCGCCGCGACAATCGCCGACCAATGGCGCTTGAGACCCCGCTTAC
>SLAV01000045.1 GCA_007126655.1 Haloferula sp.
AACCTGAACGGCCTCTTGAGGTGCCGGCTCACCGAGCGATACAGGATGTTGACGTATTTTGCCGGATACAAGGTGCCGTATTTCAGGCAGATGACGTTGACGGGTTCGCTCATGGACTTCGGCTTCAGGCTTTGAAATAGGCAACCGGCCTCATGCCGGGCGCGACGGCGTTGCGGGTGTCCACCAGCGGAGCCGTGAACCCGGAGAAGTCGAACACCACCTTCACCGAGCGGAAGATGTTCTCCAGCAGCTTGGTCGCCTCGGCGACGCGGCAGGAACCCACCGCAACCGGCGTGGCCACCGCCTTCGCGTAGAGCGCCACCGCCTTCTCCAGGCAGGCCGGCGTGAGGCCGCCGATGATCTTCGGGATCGACTCCACCCGGCTCTCGGGATTGCCGGGATCCTCGCGCTCCGGGGAAAAGGCGAGTTGGAAGTCCGCGCCCGCCTTCATTCCCGACCCCGCCTCCAGCGCCGCGCGCAGCTTGGTGTCGGTGGTGCCCGGATAGGTGGTGGATTCCAGCACCACCAGCGCCCCTTTCCGCAAGTGCGGCGCGATCGCCCGCCCGGTGTCGAGCACGTAGCCCAGATCCGGCTCGCGGTGGGCGTTGAGCGGCGTCGGCACGCAAAGAATCACCGCCTCCGCGCGCGCCACGCGCGAAAAATCGGTCGATGCCTCGAACAATCCCGCTTCCCGGCGCGATTCCACCTCGTCGCCCCGGATGTGCGCAATGTAGCTGCGCCCGGCGTTCAGGGCTTCGGTTTTCGCGGGATCGATGTCCAGCCCGTCCACCCTCACCCCGCGTCGCGCGAATTGCAGGGCGAGCGGCAGGCCGACGTAGCCGAGACCGATGATGGCAATGGAATCCATGGGCATGGGGTGCGGCGCGACTCTTTCAAATACCGGCCGGGATGTAACCCAAAAAAGGGTGATCAGCCGGGCGCGGATGGGTGTTTGGCTTGAGCTTATGCAGAGCTTGGAAAGATCGAGAAAAATTTCGCGCCAAACAAGGAAACGCAAAAATGCTCCGTTAGCCTCGCCATGAAAATCCGCGCGACCACCCACCGTGCCCCGACCGGCACCCCATCACTCCGCATCCGCACCGCCGAAACCCCCGCAGATTGGCAGATCGCCCACGCCATGCTTGATGACGAGCACCTGCTCGGTGCCGGGCGTGAGGCGGGAGACCGCCTCTGCCAGTTCATCCTCGAAGAAGACCGGATCGTCGCCGTGCTCGTCTGGTGCGCCGCCTGGCACCTCCAGGATCGCGACACGCTCATCGGCTGGGACGCGGTCACCCGCTCCCAACGCCTCAAGCTCGTCGTGCAACTGCGGCGGTTTCTCGTCGTCGGAAAAACCCGCCGGCCCAACCTCGCTTCCCAGAGCCTCGGCATGGGCCTGCGCGAACTGCCCGGCCAATGGCTTGCCGAACACGGCTACCGCCCGCTCATGGCCGAAAGCTTCAGCGACCCGGAAAGCCACCACGGCACGGTGTACAAAGTCACCAACTGGACCTGTGCGGGCGAAACCAAGGGCTTTTCGCAGAACCACACCGATTATTACCTGCCCAACGACCGTCCGAAAAAACTCTGGCTCAAACCGCTCGCCAAGAATGCCTGCGCCCTGTTGTGCGCTCCCGAAGTCCCTGAGGACTGCAAGGCGGGACTCACCGACGGCGGCGGCGCGCGCAGTCCGCTGAAAGTTGACCAGCTCAAGAGCCTGCGCGACGCGTTTCTTCAAGTCCCCGATCCACGCCGCCCGCAAAGCCGCCGCCATCCCCTGAGCGCCATGCTCACGCTCATCGCTCTCGGTTTGCTCATGGGTGGTCGCGACATGCTCGGCATCTGGAGGCGTGTCGCCAAACTCGACGAACGCCAGCGTGCGGCCATCGGCCTGCGGGTTCGTCACAAGGAAAGCGGTCGGCTCAAAATGCCCGGCTACGACGCGCTCAACGACCTGATGCACAAGATCGACCCGAAAGCCTACGCCACCGCGCTCAACGAATGGCTGCAGACCCACGCGGGCATCCTGCCCCGCAGTCTGGCATTCGACGGCAAAAGCGTCGGCAACGGAAAATGCGGCATGATCATCACGTTGTGCCGTCACGAAGACGGGCGGCCCGTGGCGATGACACCCGCCACCGGCAAAAAAGAGGACAGCGAGGCGAGCGAGGCCCGCGCCTTGCTCGCCTCGCCGGAGGTCCGCCTCGAAAACGCGCTCGTCACCGCCGATCCGCTCCACAACAAGGAGCCGACCCTGCGCGTGGTTGTCGAGAAAGGCGGCCACTATCTCATCGGCACCAAGGGCAACACCTCCAACCGTTATGAGGCGGTGGAAAAAGCCCTGGAGGGCACCCCCTTTTTAACCTGAGAGTGTCGAAAACAAGAACCATCACAAACGAGACCACAACGTCTGGCAGGAAGACCGCTACCGGCACCGCCGCGCCAACATCGCGATGAATCTCGCGCTGACACGCAACGCGCTATTGGCGATCATTCCGTTCGATGAGAAGAAGAACCTGCCGTCGCTGGTCGAGGATTATCGCGATCACAAGCGACTTGCCATCGATCTCGTCTTCAATGCCCGCCCCTTCCCATGACCTCTCAAGCCAAAGGTCCTCCTTTTTGGCTTATGAAATGCCGCATGGATTGACGCGCCAGCCAATCCGGCGGAATAATCGCGCGCACCGCACATCCAACACCTGCCCATGGAAAACGTCATCATCATCGGGACCGGCTGCGCCGGATACACCGCCGCCATCTACACCGCCCGCGCCAACCTCAATCCGCTCATGATCACCGGCACGCAGCCTGGCGGGCAGTTGACGACGACCACCGAGGTGGAGAATTTCCCCGGGTTCCCCGACGGAGTGATGGGACCCGACCTGATGACCCGCATGCAGCAGCAGGCGGAGAAATTCGGCACCCGGGTCGAGTGGGCGGACGTGAAGGGGATCGAGCGCGGGGAGGATGGCACGTTTCACCTGGCTACGGAGGGCGGGGGATTCGATGCCCGCGCGGTGATCGTGGCGACCGGGGCGGCCCCGCGCCACCTCGGGCTGCCGAACGAGAAGGAGCTGATCGGCCACGGGCTGACATCCTGCGCGACCTGCGACGGCGCGTTTTACCGGGACGTGCCGGTGTGTGTGATCGGCGGGGGCGACAGCGCGTGCGAGGAGGCGGGATACCTGACGCGGTTTGCAAGCAAGGTTTATCTGATCCACCGCCGCGACGAGTTGCGCGCGTCGAAGATCATGGCGGATCGCGCGCTGGCCAATCCGAAGATCGAGCCGGTGTGGAACTCGCGGGTTGCCGAATACCTCACGGATGACAAAGGCGAGATGCGCGCGGTGCGGGTGGCCGGCACGGACGGCGGGGAAGACCGGGAGATCGAGGTGGCGTGTGTTTTCGTGGCGATCGGTCACGTGCCGAACAGCGGTTTTCTCGGCGATCTGGTGGAGACGGACGAAAACGGATACATCCTGCAGACGCCGGGCCGCACCGCGACGAAGACTCCGGGATTGTTCGCGGCGGGCGATGTGGCGGACCATTACTACCGCCAGGCGGTCACCGCCGCCGGGCAGGGATGCGCGGCGGCGCTGGAGGTGGAACGCTACCTGACGGATCTGGAGGAGTGAAATTCCGCACACCGCGACTTTACCAATGGGGATTTCCGTGCGAATGCTAACCCACGATGAAACGCAAGATCATGCCGTGGGTGCTGGCGATTTCCCTGTTGCCGGCGCTCGCCTCCTGTGAACCCGCCCCAACCCGAGACGAAGACGCCATGAAGCCCGCCCCGATGCCCGAAGTGCCCGAAGGATACCAGACCGCCATCCTCGGCGCGGGATGTTTCTGGTGCATCGAGGCCGCCTACAACCAGATCGAGGGAGTCCACACGGCGGTGTCCGGCTACTCGGGCGGGCACGTCGGGAATCCAACCTACGAGCAGGTCGTCACCGGCGAGACCGGCCACGCGGAGGTGGTGAAGGTCGTCTTCGATCCGGAGAAAATCCCGTTCGAGCGGGTGTTGGCGTGGTTCTGGGATCTGCACGACCCGACGACGCTCAACCGGCAGGGGAACGACGTGGGCACGCAGTATCGCTCGGCGATTTTCTATGCCGACGACTCGCAGCGCGAGGTCGCGGAGGCGTCGAAAAAGGCGGCCCAGTCGAACTTCGAGGACCCCATCGTCACCGAAATCACGAAGGCGGGTGAGTTTTATCCCGCGGAAAACTACCATCAGGGGTATTATTTCGAGAACAAGTCGCGGAATCCGTATTGCCGGTTCGTGATCAAGCCGAAGCTGAAGAAGCTGGATCTGGATCATTGACCGCCGCCCGCGGCCGGTTCCAGCCCGCCGTCGGCGACGCGATACGCCTCCATGCCGTTGAGGCCGGGGGTTTCACGGAGCCAGCCGGTGTGCGTGGTTGTGATCCATTTCTGCGCACCGGTGGGTAGATGCGACATCAGGGCGTTGCGGCGGCCGGGATCGAGTTCACCGAAAATGTCGTCCATGAGGTAAACCGGCGGGGTGCGCGCCTTGTCTCCCAGCAACCGGCCCTGGGCGAGCTTGAGGGCCAGCGCAATGGTGCGCTGCTGGCCTTCGCTCGCGAATTCGGAGGCGGGCAGGCCGTGGAGGCGGATCTCGAGGTCGTCGCGGTGCGGGCCGACGACGGCCTGGCGTTGGCGGGTCTCGCGTTCGCGGGCCTGGAGGATGGAGGCGCGCAGGTCGTCGCCACTGGCGGGAAGGTAGCGGAGCGCGAGCGGTTCGTCGCGCCCGCTGATGGTCTGCTGCGCTTGCGCGGCGAAGGCCTGGAGTTCGGCGATGATGGCGGCGCGGGTGGCGATGATGCGGGTGCCGTGTTCGACGAGGATTTCCTCGTATCCGGCGATTTCGGCGTCGCGCGGGCGGCCGTCCTTCAATAGCAGATTCTTCGCCTTGAGGGCGCGGCGGTAGCGGTGGAGAGCAACGCGATACGGCGGATCGACCTGACAGCCGACGAAATCGAGGAAACGCCGCCGCGTTTCGCCGGGTCCGCGGACCAGTTCGATGTCCTCGTTTCCCATCCAGACGACGAGGCCGCCGTCGCCGAGGTATGCCGTCTGGCTGGCGCGGTCCTCGCCATCGACCTTGAGCTGGAGGCCGCCGCGACCGTGGCGGACCTGGCGGTCCATACCCCACGCCTCGCCCGCGATGCCGAAGCCGGATGTGCCGAAGCGCGCGAGGGTGCCGAACTTGCGGGTGCGCGGCGAGTGCAGGCGGATCAGGACGCAAATCGCCTCAAGCAGGGTGGTTTTCCCCCGGGCGTTGTCGCCGGTGAGCAGCAAGCCGGCATCGGGCACGTCGATCCGCAGCTTCGGGAAACACCGGAAGTCGAGCAGGCGGAGAGAGCGCGTCACACGCAGGGGGATAAGCCATGCCCGGGCGCGCGGCAACCGCCAACGGAGCAACTGAAGGGTGGGGGATTATCCCTCTTCTTCGTCCTTGCCGCCCTTGACGCGGACTTTTCCCCGGAGCTTGGCCTCAATGAAGGCGTCGATGTCGCCGTCCATGACATCCTGGATGTTTCCTGACTCCTCACCGGTGCGTAGATCGAGGACTTTCTGATATGGCTGGAAGACGTAGGAACGGATCTGGTTGCCCCAGGCGACGTCGCCTTTTTCTCCGTAGGCGCGGTCGGCCTCTGCCTTCTGCTTGTCCTCCTCGATGGTGTGAAGCTTGGCCTTGAGGATTTCGAAGGCAAGCTGGCGGTTCTGGCCCTGGGTGCGGGCGGCGGTCGAGCGGATGAGGATGCCGGTGGGCAGGTGGCGGAGCAGCACGGCGGTCTCCACCTTGTTGACGTTCTGGCCGCCCTTGCCGCCGGAGCGGGTGGTTGTGATCTCGATGTCCTTCTCGTTGATCTCGATGTTGATCTCGCGGTTCACCTCGGGGGAGGCGTCGATGGAGGCGAACGAGGTGTGGCGTTTCGCGTTGGAATCGAACGGCGAGATGCGCACCAGGCGGTGGACGCCGCGCTCGTTTTTCAAAAATCCGTATGCGTTTTCGCCGGTGATCTTGAGGGTGGCGGTGCGGATGCCCGCCTCGTCGCCGTCCTGCACGTCGAGGGTCTCGACGTTGTAGCCTTTGCGCTCGGCCCAGCGCACATACATGCGCATGAGCATTTGCGCCCAGTCGCAGGCCTCGGTGCCGCCGGCCCCGGCGGAGATGGCGAGGAAGCAGGGGGCGGAGTCGTCGGGGTGGTTGAGGAGCGTGAGAAGTTCGTAATCGCGGATGTCCTTGCCGAGGGTGGCGGCGTTGTCGATGGCTTCGCGGGCGAGTTCGTTGTCATCGAACTCCTTGGCGAGCGAAATACCTTCCTCGATGTCGGCGACCCGGGACTCAAGGGCGAGGAAACCGTCGAGCTTCTTTTTCATGGCTGCGGATTTCGAGCTGATGTCGCGGGCTTTTTCCGCATCGTCCCAGAAATCCGGCGCGCCCATTGCCTCATCAAGCGTCCGGATTTCGTTTTCGAGGGCCGGGACGTCAAAGATACCTCCTGAGTTTCGACAGGCGGCCCTTGAGGCCGTCGATGTCGAGCGCCAGGAGGTCAGCGGTCGGTAGGGTGGATGCCATGGGGCGCGGAGCAAACATCAGCGGCTGGTGCGATGCAAGACGGAATGGAGCGGTTTTCACTTGCGGAGCATCGTTTCCGGCAGTGGTATTCGGGCTGTGAAACATCTCCTGCGGCTTTTCATGATGTGTTTGGTTGCCAGTGTTTTCTGGCAAATTGAAGCCGGTGCCGAGGAGGTTAGGATTCATCTGGCGGACGGGTTTGATTTCCCGGTCGGCAAGCCGGATGCGGACGGCTATTACAAATCCCGCGGGCTGCGCCTGCGGCCACCGCGGCATTTTGGCGAGGATTGGAATGGCCGCGGCGGCGGCGACACGGATCTCGGCGACCCGGTTTACAGCATCGCGGACGGCGTCGTGACTTTCGCGCACGATGTCCGGGGAGCGTGGGGCAATGTGGTGCTGGTGCGCTACGCCTATCGGGATCCGGAAGACGGCAAGGTGAAGTTCATCGATGCGCTTTACGGTCATTTGCAGCGAATCATGACGAACGTGGGAGATCAGGTGAAAAGGGGTGAACAAATCGGAACGATCGGGAACAATCGCGGCATGTATTCGGCGCATCTGCACTTCGAGATCCGTCACAACATCAACATCGGGATGCATACGAATACAGTTCCCGCGACGCTCGAGCATTGGGCGGATCCCACCGAGTTCATCAACAAACACCGCAGACTGAACCGCGAATGGCGGCCCGTGCCGATGCCCACGGGAACCTACCGCGAATTCATGGGGTTCAGAGGCCTGTAGCGGCGGAAGCCTGCTTCGCCGTAGTCCGGCGCAACGGGTATGGGGGGGCGGACCAGTTCGGTCCCCAACAGAATGATCGGCAGTGCACCTACATTTCTGAAAATGTCCGCCGCCAATGGTTGGGGATTTGTGGCAAACGGATTCATGATGCCCTTGAACCTTCCTCACTCGAAGTCATCATGGAACACCATCAAATGCAGGGGTGTTCCGACCGCATCTGCCGGTCGGGCGATGTGACTCATCCGCCATTGACCTTCGACCACGCCTTGAGGCGCAGGCCGTTGAGGGCGATGAAGCCGGTGGCGTCGTCCTGATTGTAGGCCTCCTCTTCGCCGCCTTCCATCGTGGCGATGGCCTCCGAGTAGAGGCTGTGTGGGGAGCGGCGGCCGGCCTGCATGACGTTTCCCTTGTAAAGCTTGAGGCGCACCTCACCAGTGACGGTTTTCTGCGTCTCCGTGACGAGCGCCTGGATGGCGACGCGCTCGGGCGCGAACCAGAATCCGTTGTAAACGAGCTGCGCGTATTTGGGCACGAGCGAGTCGCGGATGTGCATGGCCTCGCGGTCCACCACCAGGGTTTCCAAGTCGCGATGGGCGGCCATGAGGATGGTGCCGCCGGGCGTCTCATAGACTCCGCGCGACTTCATGCCGACGAAGCGATTCTCGACGATATCGACGCGTCCGATGCCGTTGCGCCCGCCCAGCAGGTTGAGCACGCGCATCACGCCGTAGGGGGTGAGGAGAGCGTATCCGTCCTGCCGCCCGGTGGATTTCACGTCGCCGAGTTCCGAGAGGATGGCGTCGAGGTTGGCGTGACGCAGGCCGATGGCGTTGCCTTTCTCGAAGAGGATCTCGACGTATTCGGGCGTGTCCGGCGCTTCTTCCGGGGAAACCGAGAGCACGTACATTTCGCGATCCGCTTCGGTGGTGGCGTCGTACCAAGGGTCTTCCATTGCGCCGGCCTCAAAGGAGATGTGGAGCAGGTTGCGATCCATGGAATAGGGTTTTTTCATCGAGGCCTTCACCGGGATTTGGTTGGCCTCGGCATAGGCGATCATTTCGGACCGCCCGGGAAATTGTTCGCGGAACGATGCGTCGCGCCACGGCGCGATGCACTTGATGTCGGGCGCGAGCGCGTTGGCGGAAAGCTCGAAGCGCACCTGGTCGTTGCCCTTGCCGGTGGCGCCGTGGGCGATGGCGTCGGCCCCTTCGGCGCGGGCGATGCGGATCATGTCCTCGGTGATGCACGGGCGGGCGATCGAGGTGCCGAGCAGGTAGCGGGCCTCGTAGATCGCCTCGGCCTGGATCATCGGGAAAATGAAATCCCCGGCGAACGTCTCCTTGAGATCGCCAATGAAGCATTTCGAAGCGCCGGTGGAGAGCGCCTTTTCCTTCAGCCCGTCGAGTTCGTCGCCCTGGCCGACATCCGCGCAATACGCGATGATCTCCGCGTTGTATTTTTCCTTCAGCCAGAGCAGCAGCACCGAGGTATCGAGACCTCCCGAATAAGCGACGACGATTTTCATGCACGGCGAGCGAATCACGCCGCGTGGCGGCGGGCAAGGACGGATCGATTCCGCGGCGGGCCGGCATCGGCGGGTTACTCCGTCCGGGGTTCCCGCCATCACATCCGTTGTTCGCCGCTGCGCATCAGGATGTCTCCGATCTCCACATGTGGAGGCGACTGGAGAATCGTCATCACCGCGCGCGCGATGTCGCCGGGCTCCAGCATTTTCATCGCCTCGCGCGTCTTTGCCAGCGACTCCTCGCGCCCGAGGAAGTATTGCTCCAGCAATGGTGTGTCCACGAAACCGGGAGACACGCAGGAAATCTGCACCGGAAGTCCTGCGGCTTTCAACTCGAGGCGAAGCGCGTCACTCACGGCCTTCACCGCGAACTTCGTCGGAGCATAGAATCCCCCGGTCGGTGGCACGCGATGCCCGCTCATGGACGATATATTCACGATGCGCCCGCCGGTGGACGGGAAATGTCGCAGAGAAAGCTGGCAGCACAAGGATAGTGCCATCACGTTGACGCGCCACATTTCCTCCCAGTCCGCGGGGTTGCCGTCGATGATCCGCGACAGATACGCAACACCGGCGCAGTTCACCAACGCGTCGATCTTGCCGAGGTCGCGGAAGATGCCGGAGACATCCTCGCGTTTCGCCAGGTCCGCCTCGATCGGGGAGACTTCGGGGTCGAGGGATGAGGGACGGCGCGTGACTCCGAGGACGTTCGCGCCTTCGTCCAGCAGGCGGCTGCAAATCGCTTTGCCGATGCCGCTTGAGGCCCCGGTCACAAGCACGGTGGAATCACGGAGGTTAGTCATGCGCTCAGCTTGTCACCACCCGGCGTGGCACGCAAGTCATCGAACAATCCCGGTAAATCAGGGAGTTCAGCCGCGGATTGAGCACGCTGCTCATTGAGGATTTCACCGTTGCGGAAAAGAAATGCCCCGGGCATCTGGAGACCGTCCCCTGCGAGATGCCCAACACCACAACCGCGGAACAAGGCCACCGCACCACGCCACCAGACGCGCGGGCCGAACAATTCCATGAATCCCCCTTTGCCCAGACCGAAGGCACGATAAAGTTCACAACGCGGATCGGCGATCCGCTGAACATCGCTGTGGTCGCCAAGATACTGGGTTTCCTGGCCGGACCGCAGCATGTGGACGAGGACCAGCGTGGCGTCGCGCCGGCGCGCCTCAGCCTGCATCTCCTGCAGGCTGCGCAGTATTTGCCGTGTGAACGTGCATCCGAAATGCCTCAGGAAAACCAATGCGATCGTCCGGTCGGCGGCCGCCTCGCTCAAGGTTTCGCCGCTACTGAGTTGGTATTGCGAGCATGCCTCCTGGATGGAAAGCGGAACCCGGCGGGAGGGAGGTATCCCGGCATGCGCTTGAAGACTCGCCCACATGATCATCGCCAGCGGCATGATCCAGACCAGTCCGTCCAAAAACAAAAACCAAGACGCAACGACCGGCAGGGTGCCGTTGATGACTGCCATGCCAACCGCAAATGCGGAAATCAGTGATTTAACAAAACCGATCAATACAAGCTGCCAGTTGTGGATTGGATCACGCGCCGCAATCAGCAGGCCTATGCCGAGGACACCCACCAACAATCCGACACCACGCCACAACATCGGGTGGTTTGGCTGCTCCAGCCCCATCCAATCAAACCAAAGATGTGGCCAGATGTTCGCCCACACCGCGAATCCAAGATGATAAAATCCGGCGGCCATGAGGACCATCCGCATCCAGCCTGGTGTGTCGCAGCGCCCGTTTCGGCATTCCAGAACCATGGAGGATGTTAACCATCTTTCGCATGACCGCAAGCGGCGGTATCAGGGAAATTCAAAAAAACACCCGCCGGGCGACCGGCGGGTGTTTGTTATCGGATTTGATTTGCGGTTACCGCCTTCATTCGTCAGCGGGCGGGAGAATCACCGCGTCAATGACGTGGATCACTCCGTTGCTGGCTTCAATATCGGTCGCCACAATATTGGCATCTCCGATTTTGACGCCGTCGTCCGTGACGGTAATGGTCGCGCTGCTGCCTTGCACGGTCTCGACGTCACCGGCTTCGACATCGGCGGCCATCACTTTGCCGGCCACCACGTGGTAGGTGAGAACGGCAACGAGTTGTTCTTTGTTTTCTTCTTCAAGCAGGGCTTCAACAGTACCTTCGGGGAGCGCCTCGAATGCGGCGTTGGTCGGTGCGAACACGGTGAAGGGGCCCTCGCCTTTGAGGGTCTCCACGAGATCGGCAGCCTGGACGGCGGCCACAAGCGTGGAGAAGTCTTCATTGCCGGCTGCGATATCGACGATGTCTTTGGCTTCCTCGGCGCTGGCGCTGAAGGTGAACCCAGCGAATGCCAGTGAGGTGGCGAATAGGATGGACTTGTTCATGATGTTGGTTGGTTTGGTTTCGATGTGGTTTACTTGGTCGGGATTGTTGTTCCCGGGGCGCAAGAAGGATTGAAAAAAGCGCCTGTCATCGGAAAATTTCATTTTGGGAACTTTGGCTTGCGCAGCTGCGTTCCGACTGGATATTAGCTGTTTTTTTCACAAAAAAAACGGACACCTTCCGGTGCCCGTGAGTCGCTGTGAATGATGTTTCAGGATGCTCCCTATTCAGCGGCGGTTTCCGCTTCGGCGGCGGGGGCCGGGGTGTTGAAGCGCCAGCGCATTTTGTTGCGCTTGGATGCGGTGCGGAGCTTGCGCTGGCGGCGCTCGGTCGGGGTCTCAAATGCGCGCCGGCGGCGCATTTCCTCGAGAATCCCTTCGGTATCGAGTTTCGACTTCAAGCGCTTGAGAGCCCTGTCAACGGGTTCTCCTTTTTTCACTGTCACTCCACGCATGCGTATATTTCTGGTTGGTTATCGGTTCGACCGGCGATTCCGGGGCGGTGGGAATGCACGGTTTTAGGGCGATTGTCAATGAAGAACCCTCGCAAAATCGGCAAATTCGTCCATTTTCCCGCGATGGCTTGGAAAAATCGAATATTTTCCAGTATTGGCCGTCCGATCCGCCATGGCCAGTCCAAGACCCGATCTAGCCCGAATCACCGTATCATTCACGTTTTTCCTGCTGATGCCCGCACAGGCGCAGGAAGCGGGCGCCTTCGAGCCATTCACGCACCTCGCGAACGCCGAATCTTGGACCGTTTTCGACCGCCTGGACGACACCTTCTTTATTCCGGAATGGGATTCGGCCGGCGACGGCCAGAATCCGGATATCCACTTCAGCTTCCTTGACGGCGGCATCCTCGACTTCTTCGCCGATTCGGTCTCTTCCGGTGGTGCTTTTGTCGGCGACCTGCACGCGGGCGGGGTCGATGCGATCGGATGCGACATCTTCGTCGAGGATTCCGAATCACTCGAATACGCCGAGTTTTACCTGTATTCGGAAACCGACAACCGCTTCTATGTCAGCGAAATC
Source organism: Haloferula sp. (assembly GCA_007126655.1). Taxonomy (GTDB): domain Bacteria; phylum Verrucomicrobiota; class Verrucomicrobiia; order Verrucomicrobiales; family Akkermansiaceae; genus Luteolibacter. The sequence goes on from SLAV01000045.1 coordinate 12,305, forward strand.
ATCGTGCCGGAATCGGACGGATGGAGTTTCACCACGGTCTCGCTTACAATGCAGGAGTGGTTCTTTTTCGAAAATGGGGCTTTCACCGCCGTGGAACTTACCCCGGAAATCCTGTCGAACGTCAGCGAGACCGGCATTTCGTTTTACCCGACCGACGCCGCGAACTCGGACGGCGGGACGGTCGCCATCGACAATTTCACCTTCTACGGCGCGCTTGTCCTCCCATCGGTGCGGACCGGAATCGCCGGCCAAAACTTCCAGATGAGGTTCGACCGGAACCCCGGCATCGCTTATTCCGTGCAGTCTTCAACCGATCTGGTGGATTGGTCGGCAGTCCCCGGCGAAGAGGAAATCACCGGGAACACGCCTTACACGATGAACCGAGCACTCGCTTCCGGACGCGAATTCTTCCGCATCGGCATCGACGATTTCCTGACGCCCGTTCCGGACATGGGAGCGGGGCAGCCTGCCGACGCGCCATCCCCTTGAATACCGGACCACGGCGGGACGCATGAAATCCCCCGAATCCGTCCTTGCCAAGCGGTCCGCGGCGGCTAGTCTCGCCGTCCGTTTTTCTCACGTCCGGCGGGTTGTTGGAGCCCCGTTTCCGCCGGATTTCCAAACCGGGGCGATGCTGGAAGGAAAACGAACCAAACAACACAACCCCAAACCACAAACCAACATGAGTTCCGCACTCGCAGAACCCGCCAACACCGAACTGAACGACCTGATCGACTCGAAATTCCGCGAATTCCGCGAGGGCTCGATCATCAAGGGCACGATCCTCGACATCCGCCCGCAGGTCGTCCTCGTCGATATCGGATACAAATCCGAAGGAGCCATCCCCGCCAACGAATTCGAAGACGAGGAAATCGAAGTCGGCGACGAAATCGAAGTGCTCCTTGAGAAACTTGAGAACGAAGAGGGCATGGTCGTGCTTTCGAAAG
>SLAV01000039.1 GCA_007126655.1 Haloferula sp.
AACGAACTAAAAACCATAATCAAAGGCAAAACCAAAGGATTCGCGTTCAGTCAGGATGGATCCCTCACGCACAAAGACAAAGACGCCCTACGCCCTGCGCATACGCATAACGTGGCAGAATGCGTAGCGCGTTTCATCGAACAAATAGCAGCCATGGATGACGCCGCATGCCCCTGCACCAAGGCAAAGCCTACAAAGGCATTTCAAGCTGCCATGGCACTGCATGCGCACTTCCAGCAAAACACACCCTTGTCGCCCGATGATCTCGTCGCAGAGATAAAAACAGCGTCCGGTGGCAGCCTTGGACTTGTCGACCGGATCTCCATAACAGCCCAATCTATCATCCCGTCATTTCGCAACTTGATGGAGTCACTCAGAAAAACGCCTGTCCTTGATGCGGCTGTAGCCATCCGCCAACAATATCAGGAAACCCGCGCCGCAGCACGCACCGCCTCTTTCAATGATTACCTCGTGAATCTCCGTGAGGCCCTGAAGGGAAACGACACCTTGGTCGCAATCCTGCGTAAGGAATTTCGCGCAGCCCTCATCGATGAGTTCCAGGATACCGACCCGATTCAATGGGGTATATTCCAAAGCCTTTTCCAAGATGCTACCATTCCCTGCTTTCTGGTTGGCGATCCCAAGCAAGCCATCTACCGCTTTCGCAATGGCGATGTGGAAACCTATTTCAAAGCAACCCAAAGCGTATCGGCAAAATACCCGCTCGCCACAAACTATCGCTCCGAAAAACGCCTGATTGATGCCGTAAACCAGATTTTCATGGATCGCCCCGAAAGGCCTACCTTCGGAGATCAGATCACCTACCAACTTTCCCAAGCCCCTGACACAACCGGATCACAAAAGCCGACTTTGTGTGTCAACGGGCAACCGGACAACCAGCCTTTCAAAATCATGCTCATCGACAAGCAGAACAAGCCCAGGAATCTACAACAGGCGGCAGAGCTCACAGCTCAGGAAATTGCAGCATTGCTACTCGATCCCAATACCGTCATCCAGAAAACATCTTTGGATGGCAAGGTGGTAGAAACGCCGCTGGAACCAAAGGATATCGCCGTTCTTGTACGCAAACACAATGAAGGACACGCCATCGCGCAGGCACTAAAAGAACGTAACATTCCCTCGGTACGCCAAGGCACCGGCGATGTATGGCAAACAGACGAAGGACATAACCTTTGGGTGATGCTAGAAGCAATTCTAGATCCACGCAACCAGAACAAAGTGCGCGCGGCATTGATCTCCACATGGGGCGGCATTACCCCTATACAAATCCAACAACTAAATGATGGACGGACCATAACGGCCCCGTATGGCGACCACGACAATCTCACGACGGAACATTTCGTAGCCATGTTTGTCACGTGGAACGAAATATGGCAGCAACGCGGATACCCCGCCATGTTCCGTGCCATAACCCGCGATCTCGCCCTCAAACAGCGTCTACTGGCGCAGCCCGACAAACAAGGACAACGCCGACTGGCCAACATTGCACACCTATCCGAGTTGGTAGAACGTAAAATCATTGCTGACCGGAAAACGCCGGAAGCCGTATTAGCCTGGATGCGCCGGCAATTTTCAAAAGAGACAGCCGACAAAAGCGAGGATGCCACCCTGCGATTGGAAACAGATGACAATGCCGTCAAGATCATGACCATTTTCACCAGCAAAGGACTCCAATTCCCGATCGTATTCGCCCCCACCCTTTTCCAGATGGATGTCAGTCAGCGCGGGAATACATATGAATATCATGATGAAGGAGGAAACCTCCTCATCGTCCAGAAACGCGAGGGGGATCCACAGAAAGACACCCATAAGCGAAGAGAAAAACAGGAGATCGAACAGGAGCTTATCCGGCAAATGTATGTAGCGTTAACACGGGCCGTTCACCGGACCGTCGTCATCGCGCTACATAATGGCGCCAAAGATGGCCGCCCGCGCAAAGGCGAACCGCAAAAATTCAAACCCATCGGTATATTGGGAGAGTTGCTGGGACTGCCTCTCAAGGCAACAGACGAAGGATCCGTCGTTGATCTGGATCAAACCACAGGCCGCTTTGAAACCTTGGATGCCACATCCTGTGCGATAACCATCAGCGTAGCCGACGATGTGCAGGACACATGCATCATACCCACTCCTGAACCTGACGCCATCATGGATGCACCACCCGTGCGACCACATATCGATACCACCCGAGGACATGGCAGCTTCTCTTCCATTGTCCCGCATACAACCGATGCTGTCCGGCCCCAACCCGTTTCTGCCGAAATCGAAGCCAAGGACGCCGATGGCAGCACGGCGCTGCTGGATGAGCCGACCCTCCCCATCAAACCAACCGGCATCTTTGCCTTTCCATCCGGCGCCCAAACCGGCACATGCTGGCATGAGCTGTTCGAAGATCTCGATTTTGCCACAGCGCATGACGCCGTGATTCAATCACTGGTAGAGCGCAAGCTGGCAACATATGGTTTTTTGAAACATGCCGCCCGCAAAGAAGAACGGATAAATGTCACCGTCGAAATGGTAAAAAACGTCCTACGCACCCCGCTGCCAGAACCTACTTGTTCGGACCGTGCAAAACGCTTTTCTTTTGCAGACATCACATCCATAGATCGCAAAACCGAATGGGCCTTTAACTTCTCAGCACGCCCAAACCAGAACACAACCGATCTGAAAGCCGCCATCGAGCGCTACCCCCAATACGAATCCTTTGTCCGTGCACTCGACACGTGGGACCAACCAATCCCCGGAGGCTACCTCACCGGTTTTGTCGATCTACTCTTCCGGCATGATGGACGCTACTTTATTGCCGACTTGAAATCCAACCGTCGCAATGGCACACAAGCAGATTTTGACCAAAGTGGTCTGTTGGAAGAAATGTCCGCGCATCACTACTGGTTGCAATATCTCATCTATACGGTTGCTGTACACCAATACCTCTCCAGAACACTACCCGGCTACAGCTACGCCAAACACTTTGGTGGCATCTATTACGTATTCTTGCGCGGTGTGGATGGTCAGGAACAAAACGGCCATACCAATGGAATCTATTATGACCTACCCCCCCTGGATTTGATAAACGACCTATCCGCCATTCTCGGAGATTTTACATGACCAGCAAACATTTCAGCCAATTACAGGCAATCGGCTTCTTCGGTCCCATGGACATACAGGTCGCCGATCTGGCTGCACGTATGGTCCCCGAGGCCACCGATGCCGCCCTGCTCGCTGCGGCACTGGCCAGCCGGGCGATCTCGCTCGGTCATGCCTGCACCAATCTTGCAGACTATGCCGGCACATCCTGGCGCGAAATTCTCTCCCGGGAACTGACATTAGCACGCGACTTTGATGAGCGGGACATACAGCAGAATCTCGACACATATGAAATCGAGTGCCTGGCGAATCCGCCCGCAATGCTGGAAGCGTGGATCGCGGCATTGCCCGCATCCCTTTTTGGCAAGGGAGACGAAACCGGCAAACACAGAACCATTTTGATCCAAAAAGATGGACGCGTCTACTTACGACGCTATTGGGGCTACGAAAACACCGTCGAGCGCAAGCTCGTTGCCTTGAACCATCAAACCACCGGACAAGCCGTCAACGACGACGCACTGC
>SLAV01000191.1 GCA_007126655.1 Haloferula sp.
CGTTTCCGGTTTTATCCATGGTTTGCAGGCGAATCTGGTAGCGAACCTCCTCTTGCCATTCGGCAACGGACTGTCGGGTTTCAACCAGAAATGTTTGTTCATAGCTCAACTCCACATCCCCCTTTTTGTAACTCCATTCGAGCGTGATTTTTCCGGGGCGTATCCCCTCCATGTAAAAAACGGCGTTCTCGGGGATGATGGAGTTGGAGCCATACACGCTTTCTCCGGGTACTTTATTGATACCACCGGTCACCAAATCCGCGGCAAGCAGCGTGCCCGGATCGTAGGTGGGAATGCCGCGATACTCACTTGGACCGTCCCCCCATTTGGCATAAAACCGGACCTGTCCGCTTTCCGGGTGGCCGGTGTCGCTGTCAATTTTTCCGATTTTTTTTATTGTGACGGTGGCGTCCTGCCAGAATTCGTCGCTGAAGGCTTTCGGATGCACGCCGAACCATCCTTTGTGGAGGTTGTTGGTGATTCTTTCGTATTGAGTGTATTCACCGTCGAGATGATCCCGATCCGCTTCCAAAGCCATTTCTGTATTTCCCGCGCCTGTGACGGGACAGACGCCGGGAATGTCATCGCAATCCGGAATTGCGTAGCCGGTGGCGGGATCGATTCTTCCCTCGTCGAAATTGGAGTTCACGGCGATGACTTCCGGTGCCAACTCGACGGGGATCAACCCGACAAACCCACCACGGGTGATTTCCTCTTGATTCGACATCCCGGTATCAACCGGGACCAATGACAGGGTGACCGGAACCAAAGTGGTGGCATCCGGGTCGGCCTGTATGACGACGGACGCGAAATGCCAATCCGTGTATTTTTCCCAATCGTCATCATCCATGAAAAGCCGCTCGCTCACGCCACCGGAGGGCGGAACCACACTTCCATTCACGGTAAGTGATGTAGCGCCCTCCACTTTCAATGTGAAGGCATTGTCGTATGGGTGGTAGTAGCTGTATCTTCCCTTGTATCGGAGGATCAAGGCGAGTTGGGAACCCGGGAGCAGGTTGAATTCCTGCTTCACACCATGGGAACCCAAGTGAGCCTGTAATTCGAAGTATGGAATGCCATCGCCTTCGTCCCAGGCTTCGATGTGATCATCGGTATCAGCCTGCCAGCCGTGGATACCGTCCTGATGGTAAAGGTCCGCGGGATTCTCATCCCGGAAGCTTAGAACCGGGAAATGCAGGATATCCTCGTTTATCCCAAGATTGACCGGGCCAATGTCAACATCCTCTGCGGGATCCATGCCCAGATCATGCATATCCTGATACGTCAGCCCGTTTGGGAAGGGAGCGTGATGCGGATCGAAACCGGCCGTGGAGTCTGGAAAGTGCGTGGCCACCCACAAGTCGGGGATGCCGGGATGGGTCTCTGCGGCGAAAGGATTCAGACCGAGCATGTATTCCTCGTAATCGGTGAGGCCGTCGCCATCGCTGTCGAGGTCGGAGATATGCACGCGCCAGAACAACCTTTGGGGTGGCACGCCTTCGGTGTCGGTGAACGTGATGTTGATCGCGGCAGGCTGGCCGTCGCCATACAAGGGGGTGTCCACTGGCGTCCAGCTATCGGCGGTGAGATCCGGTGAAACCTTGAGCGTGTATTGCTTGCCGGGCAGGGTGTCCCATGTGACGATGACTTGATCGAAACTTTCCGGATCATCCGAAGCATGTATGTAGCTGACATGCACGGCCACCATTCCATCCGGGGGATTGCCGGAGAATGGATCAGTGCCAGCGACGGATTCCTGAAGGTTCGTCCAACCGTCGCCATCGGGGTCTGCATCCGGGTGGTGACCGGGGTTGGATGCGTCGAAGAGTTCGCCGTTGTTGAAGTGGCGCTCCCATACGTCGGACATGCCGTTGTTGTTGGTGTCCAACTGGGCCTGGGCGGGAAAGATTAGGGCGGCTGACAACAGAACAAGCCAGCGGGCAGGATGCCCACTACTCTTGCTTGCTCCATGCTGCGGGGCGGAGCACTGCCATTCTGGCTGTTCCGGAGACCGGGCTTCCAGCCTGGAAACTCGAGGGAATCGACCACGGCAGGCAGGATGCCCGCCTTCCAAGACAGGCTGGAAGCCTGTCCTCCGATGGCGCGCGGAAGGACCAAGGCAAGAATATCGGGCAGAATGCCCGCGCCTTGTGGAAAGTGCCTGCGGCTCCTTTTTTGTCAGTGCCTTGGCAAGCCGCGTGCAGTGCGCCGCCACGATTCGGAAAGGACTCATTGGCGGCCTCCCTCCCGTTTGGTGGCGTGCTGGTGCCATGCGGCGGCTTGTTCTCTGGTAAGTCTGGAGACGCGAAGGTGAATGTCGCGCGGCTGGGGCGGATTCGCCTCCAGATCGGCGCGGCGGGCGGCGCGTTCGGCTTCGAGCGCTGCGAAATCAACCTGCAATTCCACGAGGTTGGCGCGGTAGTGGGCGTGAATGGCCTCGATGGCCTGAATGGCGGCGTCATCCGGCGGGTCTTCCCCGTCAACCCGTTCGGCGGGCATCCATGTCGCCTGGCCGTCGGGGAATTCGGGAAACGCGGGCATTTCGTAATCCACGCCGCGCCGGTGCATGAACTGCTTCCACAACCCGACGTCATGGACCGAGTGGAACAGCAGCATGCTGTAATGGACGCCATCCGGCGTGACGAATGAGCCGGGATGGGCGAGCAGCGAGAAATCCGCGCTCGACCAGAAGGAGACCGGTTCCCCGCTGTTGACCTGCCACTTGTTGACGTGGGTGAGCGAGAGACCATCCGGCAGGCGGTACACCGTGGCCCCGGCATGGATCCACGGATGGGCCTCGCGGTGGGCGCGCCATTGTTCCGCAGCAAAAGCGAGTTGTTCGGTCGTGGCGGGCGAAGCCTGTTCGCGGACGACCGGTTCGGGCGGATCGGGGATCGCGATTCCCGACACGCGCTCGACGATCAGACGGCGGTCTTCGAGCTGGTGGATGGTGGTGTCGAGCACTGCGGTCGGGCCTGCGGTTGCGGCCAGCCATGGCAGAAACATCATGGCGGTCGCGATTTGGAAGGATTTCATGGGATCAGGATTGTTTGTTGGAGCATCCTTCCAAGTGGACGGGGAGCTAAGAAGGCCGCAACAGGACGACCGCGATGGCCTTTGGCCCCCTTCCCGGAGGAAGGCGGCTTGGACATGCGCCACCGCCTCCCCGGCCTTTCGGTTCGGGTTGGCGGCATCGTTGCGGTCGATGCCGACCGCCTGTTGCGAGGTTTCCTAGTTCCTCATCCATTTGCATGGACAAGGAAACTAAAACCAAGAATGTCTCCAGGTAGCAAAATCCAAATTTTAGTTTTTGAGAGGGTACCCAACTCTCATTTGGCTGCCCCGGTAGTCTGTGGTCAAAACACCCCATCCCCGGGAAAAACATTTTTAGATGGACGTGCCCGGGGGGAATCACGGCTTGCCTGTGCGGGGCCGGGGACGGATGGTGGCGGCCATGGAGCCGGACTCACTGGAACGCCGCCTGAGGCACGCGACGCTGATGGCGCGGGAGCGGGTTTACCGGTTCGGCAGGGCGACGCCGCTGGAGCGCCTGGATCTGCATGGCGATGGCGGCGGGCCGGAAATCTGGCTGAAGCGCGAGGATCTCTCGCCGGTGAAGGCATACAAGTGGCGCGGCGCGGCGAACCGGATGGCGATGCTCGGGCCGGGCGAGGCGGCGCGGGGGGTGGTGACGGCATCGGCCGGAAACCACGCGCAGGGTGTGGCGCTGGCGGCGCGGAGGCTGGGGGTGAAGGCGCGCATCTACATGCCCGTGCCGACGCCGCGGGTGAAGCAATCCGCGGTGGCGAGGCACGGCGGCGGGCGGGTCGAGATCCGCCTGGCGGGCGACAGCTACGACGAGGCGGTGCAGGCGGCGCGCGCGGACGAGGCGGAGAGCGGGGCGGTTTACATCCATGCCTACGACGATCTGGACGTGATGGCGGGGCAGGCGACGCTGGCGGACGAGGTGGTGCTTTCGGGCGAGGGTCCGTTCGATTTGGCATTCCTCCAGATCGGCGGCGGGGGGATGGCGGCGGGGGTGGCGAACTGGCTGCGGCTGCATTGGCCGGACATCGGGATCATCGGCGTGGAGGCGGAGGGGCAGGCGGCGATGCGGGCGGCGCTCGAGGCGGGCGGGCGCGTGGCGCTGGAGCAGGTGGATTTGTTTTGCGACGGCACGGCGGTGCGCCAGATCGGCGAGCTGCCATACGCGATCCTGCGGGACGTGATCGACCGCGTGGAGGTGGTGGACAATGCCGCGGTGGGGCGGGCGATGCGGACGTTGTGGGAGACCCACCGCTGCATCGCGGAACCCTCGGGCGCGCTCGGGCTGGCCGCGGTGTTGCGGAATCCCGAACGCTACGCGGGCAAGCGCGTGCTGGCGGTGCTCTGCGGGGCGAATGTGGATTTCCTGCAGCTCGGCCTGATCGCCCAGTCGCTGGACGCGGGCGGGCGGAACAGCCGGTCGCTGCGGGTGCGCATCCCGGAGCGGGCGGGGGCGATGCTGAGGCTGCTCGACGACGCGTTCGCAGGGACGAACATCGCGGATTTCCAATACGGGAAAAACGACGGGGACACGGCCTGGCCGGCATTCACCATCACGGCGGACGACGCGGCGGTGCTCGACAAGGTGCCCGAAAGGCTGGATGCGGGCGGTTATGAGTGGGAGGATCTGACGGATGCGGAGGACATCCGGTTCCGGGCGATTCCGCTGCGCGGCGACCTGCTGGGGCACCCGTTGTTCCTGCGGCTCGATTTCTACGAGCGCGCCGGTGCGCTGCACGACTTCCTGACGGAGCGGCTGACGGGGAACGCGAGCCTCTGTTATTTCAACTACCGCCAGTCCGGCGAGCGGATCGGGCGGGCGTTGATCGGGATCGAGTTCCCGTCGTCCTATGAGCGTGATGCGTTTTTGGTGGCGCTGCCGCCGCAGGGCGGGGGATACCGGGTGTGCGAGCCGGTGGATGCGGCGACTGCGGTGCGGATGACCGGCGGCGGGTAGGAGCGCGCCCGGTGGTTACTGGCTCGCTGCTATGGAGCGTGGCCCGCCGGGCGGCGTGGCACCGGCTTCCCAGGTGCGGAGGAATTGCTCGATCTCGCGCAGCACGGATTCGCAGCGGTGGTTCCACGAGTCGCGGCCGCTGAGGATTTGGGCGGTTTCGCGGAGGCCGGTGAAATGGATTTCCTCGGCTCCGGCGTCGCGCAGTTCCCGGAGTTCGGCGCGCAGGGCCTCGAAAAACGCGAGTTCGAAGCCGTTGCCCGCGGTGCCCGCGACACGCAACAGGGAGACGGTGACGGGCGGGGCGACGGGGCGCAGGTTTTCGGCGATGCCGGTGCAGCCGATCGCGCGCAGCATGCGCCGCACCCGGTCGAAGAGTTCCTCGAGGGCGAGGAGTTTGAGCGGGCACTTCGACTCGAGGTATTCGACGATGCCGAGGCGGATTTCGGCGACGAACGGGAAATCCGGGTGGTCCGCGTCGCGGGCGGCGCGGCGGATCGCCGCGTCCAGCCAGCCGGTGTCGTAGTCGAAGACCTGGTGGCGGCCGACGAGCAGGGCGGGGCGGTTGTGGCGGATCGCGATCAAGTGGCGTGGCGGCGGGGGAGGCGGGTTCTCATTCCTTGAAAAGCTTGCGCTGCATCGGATCGCGGCGGGCGCGGCGGGCGAGCTGCTGGATCTCGTTGATGAATTCGTTCACATCCTCGAACTGGCGGTAAACGGAGACGTAGCGGACGTAGGCGACTGGGTCGATCTCGTGGAGCTGGTCCATGACCTTGACGCCGATCATGGTGGAGGGCACCTCGCTGACGTGGTCGCGGTGGAGGCTGGTGAGGATCTCCTCGACGGCGCGGTCGAGGCGGTCCATGGAAACCGGGCGTTTCTCGCAGGCCTTGACGAGGCCGCTCATGAGTTTCTCGCGCTTGAGCGCCTCGCGGGTGCCGTCGCGCTTGACCACGCGGAGTTCGGTGCGCTCGATCTGCTCGTAGGTGGTATAGCGATACGAGCAACGCAGGCACTCGCGCCTGCGCCGGATGGTGGTGCCGTCTTTCGAGGCCCTCGAATCGAGCACCTTGTCTTTGAGGAAACCACATTGGACACATCTCATGATCGCGCCTTCCGCCGCCGGACATCGCGTGGGATTTTGCCGCTACGCGTGGTGGGGTCAAACACAAAACCATACCATATTTGGTAATCGGTGGCGGATTGTCCGGATGTCTTGAGCGAGTTTTTTGAAATTCGCGCGGTGTGGTCCGTGCTCAGTCCGTCCGCTCCGGGGCGGGCACGTCGTCCCCGCGGATGACCTCGTGGCGGATGAGGATGCGGTCGCGTTGGGATTCGTGTTCGCGGAGGGCTTCGCGAAAATCCCGGGTGGCGCGGTGGCGGGCGAGGGGGTCGGCGGGTTCCGCAAGCGGATCGACGCGGGATTCGACGTATCCGAGCTGCTGGAGTCTGGCGGCGACCCGCGCGCGATGGGCGTCGGGCGTGAGGCCCGCGGCTTCGAGGGCGGCGTGGAATTCGGATTCACCGGCGTAGCGGCCGGCGACGCGGGCGACTGCGGCGTCGATTTCGCTGTCGGAAACCGCGAGGGAGGCGGAGGAATGGATGACTTTGACGCGGAGGATCTCGTGGTCGATGAGGTCGTCGAGGGCGGCGTAGCGGCGGAGCCGGAGTTGCGCGGGGTCGAGTCGGTCGTAGCCGACGGGATCCGCGCCTTCGGCGGCGAACCGGGCGCGGGCGGCGTGGTCGAGCTGCGCGAGGGTGATTTCGCGGCCGTAAACGACGGCGGCGACGCCGCGGGCCAAGGCGTCTTCGCGGGCTTCGGGCGCATCCGGCCGGGAGGCCTGGATGCGGCGGTAAAGCGGCCCGTGGAAGAGGACGAGATCGCAGACGAGATAGAGCAGGACGACCCCGTAGGCGGCAAAGCGGAGGGTGAATTTGCCGAACGAGGTCACGGGAGGCTCAGGATTTGCGTTTCAACAGCGATTTGCCGGTCATTTCGCCGGGTTTTTCGATGCCGAGCATGTCGAGGAGGGTGGGTGCGATGTCGGCGAGGATGCCGTCGCCCACCTCGTGGTCGCCGGCGTCGGCGGCCACATAGACGGCGTGGACGAGGTTGGTGGTGTGGGCGGTGTTGGGCGAGCCGTCGGGGTTGCGCATCATTTCGCAGTTGCCGTGGTCGGCGGTGATGAGGAGCTTGCCGCCGAGGGCGAGGGTTTTCTCGCAGACCTTGGCGAGGCAGGCGTCGATGGTTTCGCAGGACTTGACGGCGGCATCGACGACGCCGGTGTGGCCGACCATGTCGGGGTTGGCGTAGTTGAGGATGACGAGGTCGTATTTGCCGAGGTTGTCGAGGACGGTTTCAGTGACTTCCGGGGCGCTCATCTCGGGCTTGAAGTCGTAGGTGGGGACGTCCTGGGGCGAGGGGATGATGAAGCGGTCCTCGCCGGCGTTGGGCGTTTCCTCGCCGCCATTGAAGAAGTAGGTGACGTGGGGGTATTTCTCGGTCTCGGCGATGCGCATCTGGGCGAGGCCGGCGGCTGCGACGGTTTCGCCGAGGGTCATCCGGAGTTTCTCGGGGGTGAAGATGGCGGGGCAGTCGTAGTTCTCGTCGTATTCGGTGAGGGTGTAGTAGCGGACTTTCGGGTGGAAGCCGCGGTCGAACCCGTCGAAATCCTGCTTGAGGAATGCGTCGGAAAGTTCGCGGGCGCGGTCGGCGCGGAAGTTGAAGAAAAGGACGACATCGCCGTCGCGGACGCGTCGCTGATCCGCATCATGGAAGATCATGGGCGGAAGGAATTCGTCGGTTTTCTGAAGGCTGCGGTAGCAATCGGCCACGGCTTCGCTGGCGAGGACGGATTTCGCCTCGCCCTTGCCGTGGACGATGGCGTCCCACGCGAGTTTCACGCGGTCCCAGCGTTTGTCGCGATCCATCGCGAAATAGCGGCCGATGACGGTGGCGATTCGCGCGCCGGATTTCGCCGCCTCGTCCTCGACGGTGGCGAGGTATTTCTCACCGCCGGTGGGCGAGGTGTCGCGGCCGTCGGTGATGGCGTGGATCATGATGTCCTCGACGCCGGCCTCGCCGGCCAGCCGGACCATGGCGAGCAACTGGTCCTGGTGGCTGTGGACGCCGCCGTCGGACACCAGCCCGATGAAGTGGAGGCGGCCGGATTTCGCGGCTTCGACGGCCTCCTTGAAGACCGGGTTGTCGGCGAGCGATTTGTCCCCGATGGCCTTGTTGATGCGGGTGAGGTCCTGATAGACGATGCGCCCGGCTCCAAGGTTGAGGTGGCCGACCTCGGAGTTGCCCATCTGTCCCTCGGGCAGGCCGACGTCCATTCCGGACGCGCTGACGAAGCCTTTCGGGTATTCCGCCAGCATCTTGTCGTGAAACGGGGTTTCCGCCAGCACGGTGGCGTCGCCCTGTCGTTCCGCCGCTCCGGGGCCGTCCGGATTGACGCCCCATCCATCGCGAATGATCAATACCACGGGTTGCTTTGCCATGTCGCGGGGCGTGTAATCCGGGGCCGCCGGGGCAGGCAAGCATGGATTGTCATTCCCCGTCGTCCGCATCGAGGCCGCCCTCCGCGGCCTCCACGCCCCCGGTCCCGACCTCCGCGCCATCGCCCCGCTGCGGCTTGAGCCGGAGGATGACGGGTTCGTCGAGCGCGGGAAGCTTGTCGTTCCTGACCTCCCACATCAGGGCGTAGTTCGAGTCGTCGTGGAAGCCGGGCTTGCTCATCATTTCGTCGCCGAAGGTGACGAGGCTGATGACGTTGCCGCTGTAGTCGGCGATATACTGCCGGGGCTGGCCCTCCTCGCGCTCGACGAGCACCGAGCCGGTGAAAAGGAAGCTGTGGCTGGGGAAGGATTCCGGCTCGTCGTCGTGCTCGACCGGATTGCCGGTATGGTCGAAGTCTTCGCGGGCCTGCTGGATGAACTCGGTGACCGGATACTCCTTTTTCCCGTCGTCGGTGTCGAGAACGAGATAGACGTCTATCTTGCCGCCGCGCGGCGGCTTGTCGATGAAGCGGGAATCCGGCCCATCGCCGACGATCTTCCTGATGGCCGGGTTGCCCGGTTCGGCACCCAGCAGCAGCAGGGCCGCGTGAATGTGGCTGGCCTTGGCTTCCACCGCGATGATCGACTCGTGCTCCTTGGTGTCCTTCATGCAAGCCACGAGTTCGAGCAGACCGCCCCGCAGGGCGACCGTCGAGTCCACATCGACGCTCCATTCCTCAACGTTGATTTTGATGCCGGGGAGGTTGAGTTTTTCGAGTGCTTCATTGAGCGACTTGGGAGTTGCCTCGCCGGGCGGCGGAGCATCAGGTGCGTCGGGGATTTCGGCATAAGCGGATGCGCAGGCAAATGCGAGGGCGGGGATGATTGATTTTGCGAAACATTTCATCCCCACATCGATGGCACGGAATACCGAGCGTGACAAGGGGCATTCCCGGTAGCCCGCTTGGTGTCGCCTCATTCGGGCTTGAGGGCGACTCCGAGCAGGGTCTGGAAACGCGGGGGGGCCTTTTCCTTGGCGGCGACGAGTGTTTCCACGCCGGTGAATCCCGCGGAGGCGAGCATTTCGGCCAGTCCTGCTTCGGAGAATCCAAGCCAGCGGTCGGCATACAGTTCGCGGGCCCGCTCAAAATTGTGCTGCAGCAGGTCGAGCACCACCAGGCGGCCGCCGGGACGCAGAATCCGGAACGCCCCTTCGAGGGCCATCGCCGGGTCACTGGCGTGGTGCAGGGCCTGGCTCAATATGGCGAGATCGACGGTTGCGTCGTCGATCGGTGGCGCTTCGATGCCGCCGAGGCGGTATTCGAGGTTTGCGAGGCCGTGTTTTTTCGCCAGCCCTGCACCGTATTCGATCATTTTCGGCGAAAGATCGACTGCGATGACGTGCTCCGCGCGCTGCGCGAGCAATTGCGAGAGTGTGCCCTCGCCGGCTCCGAGGTCCGCCACCACCCGGTAATTCAGGATCTTGATCAGCGCCTCGGCGAGGGCTTTCCACGAACGGCCCGGCACGTAGCCCCTGCCGAAGCGCCCGGCGAGTTCGTCGAAGTAGGCGCGCGTCCTGTCGCGCCGCTTGTGGAGCATATGTTTGAGCGCCTTCCGGTCGGGTTCCACCTCCGGCACTTCCGCCGCGGCGAGGCGGGCCACCTCCATCAGTTTCGGGTCCGCAGTGAGCCGGTAGATGTTGTTTTTTCCGCTGCGATGGTCCGTCGTGAGGCGCGCAGCCTTCAATTGCGAGAGCTGCGACGAGATCCGGCTCTGGCCCATGCCGAGAATCTCCTGCAGCTCGGCGACCGAAAGCGATTCGCGGTCCAGCAGCATCAGAATCCGCAGCCGGGTCGGGTCGCCGAGCAGCTTGATGAATTTCAGCATTGACGCGGGCATGCGGGAACCATACATCAACGCATCGCGATTTGACGATACGAAAACACACAGCCTATGAACCAATTCATTTTTTCTTCAGAATCCGTCGGTGAGGGACATCCCGACAAAGTGGCCGACACGATCTCGGATGCCATCCTCGACGCCTGCCTGGCCATCGACAAAAACAGCCGCGTCGCCTGCGAAACCTTTGTGAAATCCAATGTTGTCGCCGTCGGCGGCGAGGTGACGATTCCGAAAATCGGCCAGAAGCCGGTCGGCTCGGTCATCAACATCGAGGAAGTCATCCGCGATGCGGTGCGCGGCATCGGCTACATCCACGATGACGACGTGTTTCACGCGGACAGGATTTTCATCAACAACTACCTGACCACCCAGTCGCCCGACATCGCACAGGGCGTGGACGCGAAAAAAGCCGAAGGCAAAAAACACGAGGAACAGGGCGCCGGCGACCAGGGCATCATGTTCGGATACGCCTGCGACGAAACCACGGAGCTAATGCCCGCCCCGATCATGTTCTCGCACCGCCTCGGCCGCGAACTCACCCGCATCCGCAAGGCGGGCAAGGCCGCGAAGTGGCTGCGGCCCGACGCCAAGTCGCAGGTCGCCGTGGAATACGTGGACGGGCGGCCGACTCGCGTCGTCAACGCCGTGATCTCGACGCAGCACGCCGAGGGCACGCCGCATTCCGAGATCGAGGAATTCTGCATCGAGAAGGTGATCAAGAAGGTGATCCCGAAAAGCATGCTGACCAAGGACACCGAGTTCCTGATCAACCCGACGGGCAAATTCGTCGTGGGCGGACCCCAAGGCGACAGCGGCCTCACCGGCCGCAAGATCATCGTCGATACCTACGGCGGCATGGGCCGTCACGGGGGCGGTGCGTTTTCAGGCAAGGATCCCTCGAAGGTTGACCGCTCGGCCGCCTACATGGGCCGCTGGGTTGCGAAAAACGTGGTGGCCGCGGGCCTGGCCGCGCGCTGCGAGATCCAGTTCGCCTACGCGATCGGCCACCCCGAGCCGCTCAGCGTCCACATCGACACGTTCGGCACCGGCACGGTTGATGACAGCGCGATCCTCGCCGCGGTGCTCAAGGTCTTCTCATTCAAGCCGGCGGACATCGTGAAGCAGTTGAAGCTGCTCCGCCCGATCTACTCGAAGACGACCAACTACGGCCACTTCGGCAAGGAGGACGCCGACCTGCCATGGGAGAAAACCGACAAGGCGGCCGCCCTCAAGAAAGCCGTCTGAACCGACGAACCACCAACCGACACATACACAGAAACAAGACAACATGAGTTTTACCGACTACAAAGTAAGAGACATCGGCCTCGCGGACTACGGTCGCAAGGAAATTGAAATCGCCGAGCACGAAATGCCGGGCCTGATCGCCACCCGCGAGAAATACGGCAAGGACAAGCCGCTCAAGGGCGTTCGGGTGATGGGATCGCTCCACATGACGATCCAGACCGCCGTGCTGATCGAGACGCTGATCGAACTCGGGGCCGACGTGCGCTGGGTTTCCTGCAACATTTTCTCGACCCAGGACCACGCCGCCGCGGCCGTCGCCGCCGCGGAAATCCCGGTCTTCGCCTGGAAGGGCGAGACCCTTGAGGAATACTGGTGGTGCACCTGGCAGGCGTTGCAATTTCCGGGCGGTCTCGGTCCCCAGCTCATCGTCGATGACGGTGGAGACGCGACCCTGCTCCTCCACAAGGGCTACGAGATGGAGAACGGCTCGGACTGGATCAACACCCCTTCGGAAAGCGCCGAGGAGCAGGTGATCAAGGATCTGCTCAAGGGCATCAAGGAAAAGCAGCCCGGCGTGTTCCATGAGATCGTCAAGGAATGGAAGGGCGTTTCGGAGGAGACCACCACCGGCGTGCACCGCCTCTACCAGATGGCCAAGGCCGGCACGCTGCTGGTGCCCGCCATCAACGTGAACGACTCCGTGACCAAATCGAAGTTCGACAACCTCTACGGCTGCCGCGAGTCACTGGTGGACGGCATCAAGCGCGCCACCGACGTGATGATCTCCGGCAAGGTCGGCGTGGTCTGCGGATACGGCGACGTCGGCAAGGGCTGCGCCCAGGCGCTCCGCGCGCAGGGTGCGCAGGTCGTGGTGACCGAGGTGGACCCCATCTGCGCGCTCCAGGCGGCGATGGAGGGCTTCCGCGTGCTGACCATCGAGGACACCCTCGGCTGGGGCGACATCTATGTGACGACGACCGGCAACAAGGACATCATCCGCCTCGAGCACATGGAGAAGATGAAGGACCAGGCGATCGTCTGCAACATCGGCCACTTCGACAACGAGATCCAGATCGACAAGCTCGACAAGGCGACCGGCGTGACAAAGACCAACATCAAGCCGCAACTGGACAAATACACCTTCGCGAACGGCAACTGCATCTACATGCTTGCCGAAGGCCGCCTGGTGAACCTCGGCTGCGCCACCGGCCACCCGAGTTTCGTGATGTCGAACAGCTTCACCAACCAGACGCTCGCACAGATCGATCTCTGGCAGAACAAGGACGCCTACCAGGCCGGCGAGGTGAAGGTGCTTCCGAAACACCTCGACGAGGAGGTCGCCCGCCTGCACCTCGAGAAAATCGGTGCGAAGCTCACCAAGCTGACCAAGGAGCAGGCCGACTACATCGGCGTGCCCGTCGACGGGCCGTACAAGC
>SLAV01000212.1 GCA_007126655.1 Haloferula sp.
CGCTCCGCGAGCGGTTTCATGAGCGACGCGGCGTCTTCCACCATGGCGGAGACGTCGAAGTTTTCCGGCGCGCCCATCGACTTGTCGCGGGTGAAGGCGAGCACGTTTTCGACGAGACCGCCGAGCCGCGCGCTTTCCGCGCGGATCATGCGGACGTGTTCGTCGCGCTGGCCGGCCCGCTCCGCCGCGCCGGACTCCAGGTTTTCCGCGAGCAGGCCCATGGCGGCGAGCGGCGTGCGCATTTCGTGGGAAACGGCGGCGATGAATTCCGACTGACGGCGCGCGAGTTCGACGGCCTGGAGGTAGGCGCGGCCAGCTTGGAACAGACCGAACAACGCCGCGATGCCGGCCACGGCGATGATGGCGGTGATGGTGTTCCGGGTGCGGGTTTCGCCGCGCTGATAGGCCGCCGCGTCGGCGAGTATGACTTCGGCTTTCCAGCCGTCCTGATCCCTGGTGGCCAGGGTTTCGGCGCCCTCGTCACCGGCCACCACTCTTTCCGCGACGCTGAGGCGGATGGCCAGGCCGTCGGGTAGGTTGAGGGCGGGGATTTGCAGTGCCTCGGCCGCTGCGGTCCGCACGTCGTCTGCGGTCGTGACGCGCCATTGGCCGGCGCGGGTTTCCATGAGATATGCGACGCCCGCGTGTTCCTGGAAGGCTGCGGGGCGGGTGGTGTCGGCTTTTTGCAAGAGTACCATTTCCGCTTGGGTGCGCTGCCAGCGTTCCCGCCATCCGGCGAGCGCGGGTGGCAACGGGAGGTCCAATTCCATGTGGCGATGTTCCGCTTCTTCCAGAAAGATCGGGGCTAGGAAATCCGTCGATCCCGCCAGCACCGAAGAAAGTTCGGCGAGGCGTGCGGGGTCGGTCTCGTTGCGCAGCAATTGCAGCGCCGCCAGAGATCGCAGCGGCAGCCCGGCGGGCGAGCGCAGCGATTCCGGGCTACCGAGGACGCCTTCGTAGTCGCCCGCGTCGTAGCGCCTCAAGGCATCCGCGGCAGCCGGGTCGGCAGCCGGTAGAGGCGGCATCCCGGTGGGGTCGTTTTCCGGGATCGGCGACCATGGCCCGAGCCTCGCACGGGTGTCGTCGAGCGTGCGGAAGGCAAGCTGGCTCGCGGACTCCAAGGTCCGGCTGCGCCGGATCTCCGCATCGGCCCGCCATGCGTTCCATGTGAGGGCCAGCAGCGCACAAAACGGCAGCACGACCCACAATGCGTGCAGGACGAATCGTTTCAGAGGCGAAAATGCGGCTCTCATGTGCCGTGAGTATGGGACAATGCCCGGTGGGTGAATGTCATTTTTTTGTCATCACATCCAGAACGGATGTTGAACTTGAGGATGGACGGCGCATCCGGGGCTTTGCATGGTTTGCAGAATGCACGTTATCCGCGAAAGGCAATCACTCACGATGCATCGGCTCATCGCGGAGCGGCTGGTCGCGCAACCGGAGATGGTGATTCCCAAGGCGCTCGACAATCTCCGCCGATGGACGGATGGGGCGTGCCTCTCGGGCGCGTATGCGGAATGGCATGCGATCCTTGTGGGAAAGAAACCGGAGGAGATCGCCGCCCTGCTCGTCTCCGAAGATGAGGACGCCGTGCGTCTGCGCCAGAGCAGCCCGTTCGCGGGCGTGCTGGATGCGCGTGAAGTCTGGAAAATCAAACGCAGCCATGAAACGGCATGAACTCGAACACCTGATCCGTGCGGCTGGCGCCATTACCGGCGCCGGTGAAATCGTCGTGATCGGAAGCCAGGCCATCCTTGGGGAGCGGCCTGATGCACCGCATGCCCTCCTGGTATCCGCCGAAGCCGACATGTTCACATTCCGCGACCCCAAGGACGCGGATCTGATCGATGGCTCGATTGGCGAGGGATCGCCTTTCCACGAGACCTTTGGTTATTATGCACAGGGTATGTGGGAAGAGACCGCGATCCTGCCCGCCGGATGGAAAGACCGGTTGATCGAGATCCGCAACGACAACACCCGCCAGGTGGCCGGCCTGTGCCTGGAAGCACACGACCTCGCGGTCGCCAAGCTCGTGGCAGGGCGCGAAAAAGACCGCCTGTTTGTCGCGGAAATGCACGGCCATGACATGATTGATCCCGTGATCATGAGTGAGCGGATTTTGCAACTGCCCATCGGAGAGGATGATCGGAGGCTGGTGGCGGAACGCTGGGGGAGGATCGAAGGATGAATGTGATCGTTGCTCCTGCCATACCCGCACCCTATTGGATGCGTTTTGGATGTAAAAAGGAGACTTGCGTTTGAATCACCGAGTGCCGGCATCGGCCCCCGCCGATTCACACCGCGCATCACGGCTTGCATTCCGGGCGGATTTGCGGTTTACCATGGAGGCGCCATGACCGAAACCACCGCCGCCCTGCGCGCGCTTTTGTTGGAAAAATCCGTCCGCACCGGCACCTTCACGCTCGCTTCGGGCAAGCAGAGCGACCTTTACATCGACTGCCGCGTCACCGCGCTCGATCCGTTCGGCGCGCGGATGATCGGCTCGCTGGGGTGGCACGCGGTGCGGTCGAAGATCCATTCGGAGCGGCTCGATGTGAAGGCGATCGGCGGGATGACGCTCGGGGCCGACCCGGTTTCCCTCGCCATCGGCATGGCGTCCGCCGCCGAGCATCCGGACGAGGCGCTCCAGGTCTTCACCGTGCGCAAGGAGCCGAAGGGCCACGGCGCGGGCAGGCAGATCGAGGGAAATTTCCACCCCGGCGACACGGTGGTGGTGGTGGATGACGTGATCACCACCGGCGGCTCGACGCTCAAGGCGATCGACGCGATCGAGCGCGAGGGCGGGAAAATCGCGTTCTGCATCGTGCTGGTGGATCGCGAGGAAGGCGGACGCCAGGCGATCGAGGCGCGCGGGGTTCACGTGGTCCCGCTGTTCACCCGATCCTCCCTGCTGGGAAGCTGATGGAACTGCTGGTTTTCTACGTGCTGCTGGCCGTCGGGGTGTCGTTCATGTGTTCGATCCTCGAGGCCACGCTGCTTTCGATTTCCCCGGCCAGCATTGAGGCGGCGGACCGCGCGGGCAGGCGCTGGGCGAAGCGGATGCAGGCGCTGAAGGGCGACATCAACCGCCCGCTGGCGGCGATCCTGGCGCTGAACACCATCGCCAACACGATGGGTGCCGCCGGGGCGGGCGCGGAATACGGGCGCATCACCGGGCACACCGGCGAGGCGATTTTCGCCGGCTGCCTGACGCTGGCGATCCTGATGTTCGCGGAGATCATTCCCAAGACGCTGGGCGCGACCTATGCGGTGAAGTTCGCCGCACCGGCCTCGCTGATCATCGTGTTCCTGATGCGCGTGATGCGGCCTCTGGTGTGGCTCTCGCGCAAGGTGACGCAGTGGGTGGTGAAAACCGCACCCGTCGAGCCGGCGGCGCACCGCGAGGAAATCCTGGCCCTCGCCCGCATCGGCCAGCAATCCGGCTCGCTCGACGAGAGCGAGAGCCACTTCGTCCACAACCTGATGCAGCTCAACGCGATGCGCACCGGCGACATCATGACGCCGCGCCCGGTGATCTTCGCGCTGCCTGAATCGACCTCGCTGGTCGATTTCGTGAAACGGATCGAAGACGAGCCGTTCACGCGGGTCCCGGTCTATCGCGAATCGCTCGACGACATGGCCGGGTTCGTGATCCGGGGCGAGGCGCTGCTGGCGCACCTGAAGGACGACGACGACACGTGGACGCTCGCCCGCATCTCCCGCCCGCTGGCGGTGACGCCCGAGCACGGCACGGTGGACCAACTTTTCCAACGGTTCCTCGGCGAGCGCCACCAGATCATGGTGGTGGCCGACGAGTTCGGCACCACGGTGGGGCTGGTGACCTTCGAGGACGTGATCGAGACGATCTTCGGCATCGAGATCATGGACGAGCAGGATACCGTGGCCGACTGGCAGCACTACGCGCGCGAACTCTGGCGCGAACGCGCCAAACGCATGGGCATCGAGCTGAGCGAGGAGGACGACGAACGCGAGAAAGCGGGTTGAGCGGGCGGTTTTCGCGGGTGGTCATGCGTCGCGCCATTTTTTGCCGCAGTCGGCGCAGTGGAGTTTCTGTTTCCCGAACAGCATCGGGAAGTTCAGCAGGATGATCATGAGGAAGCCGATCCTGCGCGGCAGCTCGTCGGGCGCGACATCGGCCGAACCGCAGGACGGGCAGACCGGATCGACGGCGTCCGGCGGCTGCAACGACGGCTCCTCCGCGAGGATCGCGAGGGCCTGCTCGCGGTCCTCCTCGGCGATCTGCACGCGGACGCCGCCGATGGCGTTGGAATACAGCCAGTGGAGCTGCACGAGGTTCTCATCCTGGATGAACGCGGGCACGCCGCCGGCCTCGAGCCGCATGCGCAGCATGTGGGCCTCCTCGGGTTTTGAAAACGCGCCGACGGTGATCATCGCCGGTGGCGAGTCTGCCGCGTTTCCTTCTGAATTCAATTCGTATGATCGAGAAAAAACGATCCGCGGAAGATCCGCTCTTCACCTGGCGCCCGCCATGACTTCCCCCGCCGGCCCGCGCTCACTCGTCGTCGGTGATGCCCGCATGCTTCAATTTCCGCCGCAGCGTGGCCTGGGTGTCCCGCAGCACTCCGGCCAGGCTCTGCACTTCGCGCGGCCCGCCGGCGGGCAGGCCATCCAGCGGCGCGTCGCCACCGACCTGCGGGATCACCGCCGCAAGCCTCGTCATCGGCCGCGTGATCATCCGCCCGAGCCATGCCGAAAATCCCAGCGAAACCAATCGACAACCACACGGCCAACGAGCGGGGCGCGGAAAACATCAGACTCATCGGCAGCTTCGACATGGTGGCACGGCGGGTGCGATCATATACCCATCGCCGCGTGATGCAATCCGCTGGCGTGAGCCATTCCTGACCACAAATCGCACGGGCGGAACCAAATTTGACCATCACTGCCGCTTGTTCGGACAAGGAATTCCGGTTTGGATGACCGCGCGTTCCGAAATTCGCATCCAATATCATGAAGAAGCCCATCACCTTCGCCACCCTCGCGCTCGCCGCAGGCCCCGTGTTCGCACAGGATTTCCTCAACCCGCTCGTCGTCACCGCATCGCGCACCGGCCGCGACCTGTCCGACTCCGCCTACTCCACCTCCGTCCTCGACGCCGACTTCCTCCGCGACACCGGCCGCCGCACCATGCCCGAAGCCCTGCAATACGTCCCCGGTGTGCTCGTGCAAAAGACCGCCCACGGCCACGGCTCGCCGTTCATCCGCGGTTTCACCGGTCGGCAGAACCTGCTGCTCGTCGATGGCGTGCGCGTCAACAACTCGACGTTCCGCAGCGGTCCGGTCCAATACTGGAACACCGTCGATTCCCTCGCCATCGACCGGCTCGAACTCGTCCGCAGCCAAGGATCCGTCCTCTACGGCTCCGACGCCATCGGCGGCACGCTCAACGCCTTCACAAAATCCTCCGACTTCCGCGCCCGCCCGGATGGCGAAGTGTATTTCAACGGCGCGGCCTCCTACGAATTCCGCACCAGCGGGCGCGGCAGCCACATCGCCCGCCTCGAAACCGAAGGCGGCATCGGCGGGCGATTCGGCGTCTGGCTCGGCCTTTCCGCCAAGGAATATGGCGACATCCGCAGCCCCAACGTCGGCCTCATGCGCGGCACCGGCTACCCCGAGCAGAACCTCGACTTCCGCATCGATGCCGCCCTCAACCCGGATGCCACCCTCACACTCGCCCACCAATACCTGCGGCAGGACGCCATCTCGCGCTGGCATCGCACGCTCGACAACCCTGGCTGGAACCGCCGCGGAAGCGTCACCGTGCCCGGCACCTGGACGGCCAACGACTTCGACCAGCGCCGCACGCTCACCTACCTCAAGCTCGAGGGCTCGAACCCCCGCACCGACGCCATGATCCAGAACTACACCGCCACGCTCTCTTATCAGCGCTCGTCCGAAACCGAATATCAGGATCGCCGGCCGTCCAGCGACTCAATCCGCCGGTCCGAATACGACGTCGAAACCCTCGGCCTCGACCTCACGCTCGAATCCCGCCTCGGCCCCGGCAACCTCGTCTATGGCTTCGATTACTACCGCGACCGGGTGGATGCCGCCGGCTTCCAAAACAACGCCGCAGGCACGGCTTTCCGCGAAAACCTCCCGCTCGCGGACGACTCCACCTACGACCTCCTCGGCTTCTACACCCAATACATCTGGGAAGCCACCGACCGCCTCGAAATCACGCCCGGCCTGCGCTACACCTACACGCGCGCCAAGCTCGGCCGCTTCACCGACAGCGACGGCATCGCCCGCACCAACGAATCGCAAAACTGGGACTCGCTCGTCGGCTCGCTGCGCGCGCTCTACCGGATCGACGACCAATGGAGCCTCTTCGGCGGCATTTCCCAAGCCTTCCGCGCCCCCAACCTCGTCGATCTTTCCGGCAACCTCACCTCGCTCTCCGGCTCCACCGACCGCGGCGCAACCGACCTCGATCCCGAAAAATTCATCACCTACGAACTCGGCGCCCGCCGCACCTCCGGTGATCTCACCCTGCAAGGAGCCGTCTATTACACCGACATCCGCGACGTCATCACCCGAGTGCCCGAGTCCGCCGGTTCCTCCACCATCATCACCACCAATGGCGACAACGGCTACAGCTACGGTGCCGAACTCGAAGCCACCTGGCGGTTCCACCCGCAGTGGACGCTCAGCGGGTTCGCCGCCTGGCAGGAAGCGCGCAACGAAACGCCCGACTTCATCGGCGGCCCCGCCACCTCCGGCCCGGTCGCCCGCCAACTCCCACTCACCGGCTCCGCCGCCCTGCGCTGGACGTCCGACGACGGGAAATTCTGGGTCGAAGGCCGCGTCCTCGCCGCCGCCCGCGAAGACCGCATCACCGCCGCCGACCAAGCCGCCGACAACCAGCGCATCCCCACCAACGGCACGCCCAGCTACGTCGTCGCCTCGCTCTACTCCGGCTGGCAGGTCCACGAATCGCTCAACCTCACCGCCGGCGTCGAAAACCTCACCAACACCTCCTACCGCAACCACGGCTCCGGGCAGAACGAACCCGGCATCAACGCCGTGCTCGGAGCCACCGTGAGGTGGTGATCGGGGGTCCGAGTCACGAGGCATCCCCGCCCGCCATCGCCTTGAAGTGGGCGAGCGACGCGCTGGCCAGGCCGTCCGGGTTGTAGCCGCCTTCGAGCACGGAAACGACGCGCCCTGCGGCGTGTTCGCCGGCGATCTCCAGGATGGCGCGGGTGAGCGCGGCGAAGTCCGCGTCCTCCAGCGCAAGGCCGCCGAGCGGGTCGTCCACGCGCGAGTCGAATCCGGCGGAAATCAGGACGAGGTCGGGTTTGAAGTCCTTCATTTTCTCCGCCAGCGGGCCGCGGATCGCGTCGAGGACCGGCCCGCCGCCGGTGCCGGCGGGAAGCGGCAGGTTCATCGTGGTGCCCTTGCCGTCGCCTTCGCCGGTTTCGTATTCCGCGCCGGTGCCGGGGTAGATGCCACGCTGGTGGGACGAGAAGAAGAACACGCCGCCATCCCGGTAGAAGCAATCCTGGGTGCCGTTGCCGTGGTGCACATCCCAATCGACGATCAGGACGCGGTCGCAGTCGTGCTCCGCCATCGCGTGGCGGGCCATCAGGGCGACGGTGTTGTAGATGCAGAAGCCCATGCCGCGGTCCGGCGTGGCGTGGTGGCCGGGCGGTCGCACGGCGACGAACGCGCGCCGCAGCTCCCCGCCCATCACGGCGTCCACGGCGGCGAGTCCCGCGCCGGCCGCGGCGGCGGACACGCGGTCGGATTCGCGGCCCAGCGCCGTGTCGCCGGTGCGCAATTGGGAGGCACCGGCGGCGACGTCGGCCTCGACGATATCGAGGTATCCGGGGGTGTGGCAGCGCAGGAGTTCCTCGCGGGTGATCACGCGCCGGCCGATGCGGGTGGCTCCGAGTTTTTCCGCCGCGGGCACCAGCGCGTCGCCGAGCACCTGGTAGCGGCGGGCGGTCTCCGGGTGCCCGCGTCCGGTGTCGTGCAGCAGGTGCATCTCGTCCCAATACCAGCCGAGGTGTTTTGCTTCCATGAGGGCCAGTTTCCACGACGCGCGGTTGCCGCGCAATGGGGAATCGGGGAGTGTTTCCATCGGCGCGATGCCTGACGAAAATGCCTTGGCAAAACCGGGGTGGTGGATAATTTGCGGCCATGAGCAAGGGAATTGTGAGAGAGTGGATTGGCGGGCTGGTGACGGGGTGGGGGTTGTGTGGTCGCTTGAGGGAAGGAGCCGGAGGCACCTTTTACGAGATGAAGAAAGGAGCCGGAGGCACCTTCTACGGGGTGATTCTGGCGGGGATGCTGGTGGCGGGAGGCTCCGGGGAGGCGCGGGCGGATTTGCCGTCGCTCAACGAGGCTCCGTGGTTCGGGTTTTTCGCGGGGCACGACGGCAACCGCGGGAAGTTCGGCATCGCTCGCGACGGCGTGCTTTACTACAATCACAGCGAGGATCTGGAGAACGTGAACAGCGGGTATTTCCACCGCATCCGCCCGGCGGTGGAGGAGGCCCGGCCGGATGGAGCAATCGTGATCCGCCGGCTGGTGACGGAGACCCTGGAGAGCGATGACGAACCGGCGATCGATTCGGACCGGATCACCTTCCGCGGCCAGGTGCAGGGCGGTGCGAGGGTCGAGGTGGTGGTGGAGTTCGGGCGGCGCGAGGTGTCGGTGGGCGGGCGCATCATCGAACCCGCGCCGGGCGATCCGCCGCAGCGCTTCGTTCTGGAGACGCGTGCCCCGCCGTTTTATCGCAGCTACAACGAACGCCAGATCCTGCGCGAGGGTTCGCCTGAGGAGCGGGCGCGGCTGGAACGGCGCAACGCGCGCCAGGAGGCCACCGCCTCAAGGGAGAACCTCGTGCTGCGCAGGCTGGGCGGCTCGCGCGAGAGGGTGCCGCTGCTCGATGAGATCGATCTCTCGTGCCCGGAATTCAACGAAGGGGGCTTCAGCGGTATCGAGATTGATATCGATGCCCTGAGGGGTCGCCGGGTGCGCATCGGCACGACGGAGGACTCGCGGATGACATTCTCCAACGAGGAGTCGAAACCGGTTTTCAAGAACAGCTACACGTTCACCTGGCACGAGGATCCGGCGCGAAGAAACGCGGGGACGGGGCGGCTGGTGTTCGAGACGCGGTGAGGGCGGGCGCGGCTCATGAGAAATTGAGCGCGTCCATGTCGAAGACGACGGTGACGTCCTCGGGCAGGGGGGTGTGGGCGAGGACGTTCTGGACGTGGCGGGTGAGCGGGCGCGCCGCCGGTGCGCGCAGGGTGATCTGGAACCGGAACTGGCCGTGGCTGCGGATGAGCGGCGAGGGCAGGACCTCGCCGACGAGCACGCCGTCGGGCGTGTTTTCGGAGAGGCGGCGGTGGAGCGTCTGGAGGGTGAATTCGGCGCGGCGCTCGTGGGCGGAGCGGGAGGTGAGGACGGCGCAGTGGGCGTAGGGGGGGAAGGAAAATTGGCGGCGGAATTCCATTTCCTGTTCGGCGTAGCTGTCGAAGTCGTGGCGGCGGGCGAACTGGATGGAGGGCGAGTGGGGGGTGAAGGTCTGGACGATGACTTCGCCGGCGAGTTCGCCGCGGCCGGCGCGGCCGGCGACCTGGGTGAGGAGCTGGAAGGTGCGCTCGCCGGCCCGGAAGTCGGGGACGTGGAGGCCGAGGTCGGCATTGAGGATGCCGACGAGGGTGACGTTGGGGAAATGCAGGCCCTTGGCGATCATCTGGGTGCCGATGAGGATGTCGATCTTGTTGGCGCGGAATTGCTGGAGGATGTCGCGGAGGGCGTTTTTGCGGCGCATGGCGTCGGCGTCGATGCGGGCGATGCGGGCGGTGGGGAAGATTTTGGGGAGGATTTCCTCGACCTTCTGGGTGCCGTATCCCTGGAGCTGGATGCCGGGGTCCTTGCACTCGGGGCATTTGCGCGGGACGATGGATTGGTATCCGCAGACGTGGCAGACGAGGCGTTCGTCGGTGCGGTGGTAGGTGAGGGCGACGGCGCAGTGGGGACAGTGGCAGACGTGGCCGCAACTGTGGCATTGGAGGGAGCGGGCGAAGCCGCGGCGGTTGAGGAAGAGGATGGATTGCTCGCCGTTTTCGAGGCGGGCTTCGAGGGCGGTGCGGAGTTTGTCCGAGATGACGGCGGGGCCGCCCTTGCGTTTGGCGGCTTCGAGCCGCATGTCCACGACGCGGACGAGCGGCAGGGTGGAGCCGTCGGCGCGTTGGTCGAGCCGGAGGAGGTGGTATTTTCCGGTTTGGGTGTTGTGGAACGATTCGAGCGACGGGGTGGCGGAGCCGAGGACGATGGCGCACGGCTCGAAGGCGGCGCGGAGCACGGCGACGTCGCGGCCGTGGTAGCGGGGGACGGTTTCCTGTTTGTAGCTGGTTTCGTGTTCCTCATCGACGATGATGAGTCCGAGGCCGGGTAACGGGGCGAAGACGGCGGAGCGGGCGCCGATGACGATGCGGGCCTTGCCTTTGCGGATGCGGTGCCATTCGTCGAAGCGCTCGCCCTGGGACAGGTGCGAGTGGAGGACGGCGACTTCGTCCCGCATGGCGGCGAAACGGGCTTTGAAGCGGCGGACGGTCTGCGGGGTGAGGGATATTTCGGGGACGAGGACGAGGACGGATTTGCCGAGGTCGAGCGCGTGGCGGGCGGCCTGGAGGTAGATCTCGGTTTTGCCGGAGCCGGTGACGCCGAGGAGGAGGGTGGGTTTGGTTGGGTTTTGAGTTTTGAGTTCAGAGTTTTGATCTTCCGATCGGGCCTGGTGGTCGGAAACCTCCTTGATGTAGCCGGCGATGGCGTCGAAGGCGGCTTGTTGGGACTCGTTGAGTTGGAGCGGGGTGGATTCGAGGATTTCCTCGGTGTTGGTGGCGTCGGGGTCGCGGCGGATTTCCTCGTCCTCAAGGTGGACGAGGCCGGCTTTTTCGAGGGCCTTGAGTGGGGCGGCCGCGCCCCGGCCGAGTTCGGCGACGGCGAGGCGCGCGTCGGGCGCGGCGGCGAGCAGGGTGATGATGGTGTACTGCCGCGGC
The DNA here is from genome assembly GCA_007126655.1 of Haloferula sp. Taxonomy (GTDB): domain Bacteria; phylum Verrucomicrobiota; class Verrucomicrobiia; order Verrucomicrobiales; family Akkermansiaceae; genus Luteolibacter. Next base: position 11,070 of record SLAV01000212.1, read on the forward strand.
GCGCGTTTTTCCAGGCAGGCGAGGGTTTCCGCGTCGGGCGGGGCGGGCAGGACGGCGGCGCGGCGGGTTTTGGCGGAGTGGTCCTCGGTGCGGACGGAGCCGGGAACCAGAGAGCGGACGACCGACTCGATGCCGGTGCCGTAGTAGCGGGCGATCCACTCGCCGATGCGCAGGAGCACCGGGGTGACGAGTGGTTCGGGATCGATCAGGTGCTCGATTTCGCGCACCGCGAAGCCGGCCTGCGGGTCGCCCCCGGTCAGCGAGAGCACGGTGCCGGTGGCGGATTTTCGGCGCAGCGGGACGCGGACGCGGCAACCCGGGGAAACGGCCATGCCGGCACGAACGGCGTAATCGAACACCAGTTCGGACGGCCCGTCGATGAGGACGCGGGCGTTCACTGCGGGTCGCGCGTGGCGTCCTGCATCATCTCTTGGAAATCCTCTATCAACCGGGACGTCATTTCGCGAAGGAGCTCGTTCTCACGGCGGATGCCGGTGAATCCGATGTTGAGGGACGGCATGTGCTGGTGCTCGCCAATCTCGATGAAAACGCGCTCGTGGAGTTCCTCGACGGTGGTCTCGCTGCTGGAGTGGTTCCAGCGCTGCTGCAGGCCGAGATCGGAGGCAACGGAGGCGAGGATCTCATCGGTAACGAGTTGTTCATACAGTTCTTCCGCGAAGGTCTCGTGCTGCTCGTGGGTGAGTTCCGGGTTGAGCGCGATCGGGACCCAGATGCGGTCGGGCCGGTTCGCGCGTTCGTTCTTGAGCCACACGTATCCGCCCGTGAGGCCGACCAGGCCGAGCATGAACACGATGCCTGCGATCATCATCCACCGTTGCATGGGGCGCGATGATAGGGCATGTCGCCGGGCGTCCAAGCCTGAAAATCGATGAATTACCCCGCCACCACCGCCACTGTCGAAACCCTGCCGAACGGCCTCACCCTGATTCTGGAGGCGGACGACGCGGCGCCGGTGGTGAGCGCGCAACTGTGGGTGGCGACCGGCAGCATCCACGAGGACCGGCTGCTGGGAAGCGGGATTTCGCATTTCCTGGAGCACATGGTCTTCAAAGGAACGCGCGATATGGGCGGCGACGAACTGGCGGAGGCGGTGCAGGCCGCGGGCGGGCATTGGAACGCCTACACCACGTTCGAGCGCACGGTTTACCACATCGACGGCCCGGCTGCCTCACTGGAGACGTTCCTGCGGGCGCTCACGGGGATGGTTTTTTTCCCGACGCTGCCGCAGGACGAGTTCGAGCGCGAGAAGGATGTGATCCGCCGCGAGATCGACATGGGGCTGGACGACCCGGACCACGCGTCCACGCGGCTGCTGCTGGCGACGGCGTTTGTGGCGGACCCGCGCCGCCACCCGGTGATCGGCCACCGGCATTTGTTCGACGCGGTGACGCACGACGACCTGCGGGGATACCACCGCGCGCGCTACACCACGGACCGCTGCCATCTGGTGATCTCGGGGGACATCGAACCGGAACAGGCGCGGGCGCTGGCGATGGAGCTGACCGGCGATCTGCGGCCGGGCTGCGGCCGCGAGCCGTTCGTGCCCCAAGACGATCCGTGCCCGGCCCCGCGGATGGCGCGCGAGACGTTCGCGGTGCCAACGAGCCGGATCGCGATGTCGTGGAAAACCCCGGCGTCGCACCACCGGGACACGGCGGCATGGGAAATCCTGGCCGCGGTGCTGGGGCGCGGGCGCTCGGCGAGGCTTTACCGCGCCCTGCGGGAGCGGGAGGGGCTGGCGGTGGAGGTGTCGGCTTTCCACTGGAGCCAGCCAGGGCGCGACGGGTTGTTCGCGGTGTCGGCGGAGGCGGAGGCGGGCAACCGCGACGCGCTGCTGGAGGCGATCCCGCGCGAGCTGGCGGCGCTGGCGGCGGATGCCGGGCCGGACGAGATCGACCGGGCGCGGCGGCAGATCGCGGCGAGCCAGTTCAAGATCCTGACGACGGCCTCCGGGCGGGCGGAGGATCTCGCCTCGAACTGGCA
>SLAV01000078.1 GCA_007126655.1 Haloferula sp.
CGCCGGCCCGGGCATGACCATCCGTGTTCTCGGGTTTGATCCGCCCGGAGGGTATCCATTGTTGCATGGCATGGGTCCCGCACCGCTTGACCAGCGGGTGTTTCTTGTGGAACACGATGGCGCGCTTGTGGCCGGAAGCGAGCTGCCGCTTGATGGTGACCGCCGCGCGACGCTCGATGCGGGTGCTGCCGGAGGCTACCGCCTGACATACGGCCCGCCGATCCCGGCGTTGAATCTGTGGCCGCAGCCGGAGGCGGTGCATCAACGCGTGGAGTGGCGCGACGAGGGGAACCAGCTTGTGCGCGGGATCGATCTGAGCCGTCCGCACGGCACGCCGTTCGTGTTGGCGGAGGATGCCGACGGTAGTTTGCTGACCATCGGGCCGGATGGCAAATTGCGGCGGTTGTCGGCCGATGGCGCGGTGGATCCGGACTTTTCCCACATTTCGGACGTGCGCTCGGTTTTGCCATTGCCGGACGGGGGGTATCTGCTCAATGGGGCGGTGAGGATACTCGCCAACGGGGAAGTGGATCCGAGCTGGCAGGGAACGGATTTCGAGGTGCCTGCCCGCGTTTCCCATGTCCTCCATTGTGGCGATGGGAGCACGTTGATCGCGGGAAATTTCCGCAGCTCGGGTGGCGGCGGGGCAAACCTGTTGGCACGCATCGACGGTTCCGGTTTGATCGATCCCGGCTTTGCGCCGGTGATCCCGGGCGGGGCGGTGCTGGATCTGGCGGAAACGGCGGACGGCGACGTGGTGGTGGCCGCCGGCGGGATGGTGGCGGTGGGTGGGGACGGACAGAGCAACCTGCTGCGGCTCCTCGCCGACGGCAGCCGCGACACGGAGTTCGGCCATGCCGTGCCGTCGATGCCCGGCCCGGTTCCGAAAATCCGCACCGTGACGACGTTGCCGGATGGGCGGCTGTTGGTGACTTCGTTTCAGAACACGCCAGGTTTGGCGGCGGCCACTCTCGCGTGTCTGCTGCCGGACGGGCAGGCCGATCCCGATTTCCACATCATCACGTCCTATCATTCGCCGCTGCCGAAACCGCTCGTGCTTGGCGACGGGACGTTTTTCCTCGGGGCGAACCATCATGACACGAATGGCGAGCTATTGGCGTCCCTGGATCCGAACGGGGACCATCGGACGCACCGCCCGCTTTGCCGGATGCCGGATGGGGCGGTGATTTTCGCGACATCGGTGGGTGGCGTGGAGCGCGTCCGCCGATGGAAGGATGGTGCGTGGGATGCGCGGTTTGTTGCGGAGGTCTCGCGGGCGGACGGTGCCAGCCCGGGAACCGGCGGCAAAGTTCATGTATGGCATGCGACATACGGTGTCGTGCGGTTGCACCGGACGGGCGGCATCGACGCGACCTTCCGCGGGCCGCAGCCGCAACGCCAAAGCCGCCGCGAGGCGGGACCGTGGACGACGCATGCGGCGGATGGCATCGTGCCGCTCGATCCCGCCGATGTCGCGCTGCCCGCCGCCATTTCCACCGCACAACGGCATCCGGTGACGGGAAACCTGTGGATCGCCGGTTCGTTCAACATGGTCTCCGGGGAGGCGCGCGACGGCATTGCCGTGTTGGATGGCGGAAATCCGATCGGTTACGACGCCTGGATTGCGGCGGCATTGCGCGACGTGCCGGGCCAGACCGCGCCAGAGGCCGACCCTGATGGCGACGGCGTGCCGAACTGGCTGGAGTATGCCACCGGCGGCGACCCCCTCCGGGCAAATCCGCGACAGGGGAGCTTGCAGCCCGTGAGCGGGGAGCCCTTGACCTATCGAATTTCCCGCAACCCGGATGCTCCCGAGGTCCAGGCGTGGATCGAGGTGAGCGAGGATTTGGCGAACTGGCGGATTGCGGATGGCTCGGAGATCCACCTTCACTCCGCCGGTCCGGAATTGCGTTTCACCTTGTTGCCGGGGGCTGGGGCGCGTTTTTCACGCGTTCGGTTCGGGACATCGGGATATTGATGAAATTTTCGGAAAACCGGGAACCCGGGTTGGATTTGATGCGGATCACCTGATTGGATTGACCGACGATTCCATGCCGCAGCCCGCCAGAGCCACCGCATCGCCAGACGTCGCCGCCGCGCGGGACGGCGAGTGGCTGCTGGGGCGCATTGCCCACGGCGAGGCGGCGGCGCTGGCCGAGCTGTATCACTTGTGGGGCGACCGGCTTTTCAGCATGGCTTTCCATTGGCTCGGCGACGAGGGGGCGGCCCGCGAGGTTCTACAGGATTGTTTCCTGCGGGTGTGGAGGCGGGCCGGCGATTACAGTCCCGAGCGGGCGACGGCGTTCACCTGGTGCGTGATGATTCTGCGCGGCCTGTGTCTCGACTGCCTGCGCAAGCGGCAGCGGCGCATCGTGTTTGCCAACAGCCCGGAGCAGGCGGATTTCATGGTCGTTCCGAACGATCCGCAGGGAGTGGAGGATTTGTATTTCCGGGAAACGATTTCCCGCGTCCGCTCCGCCCTGGATCAACTGGATGCGGTGGAATCCGAGAGCGTGCGTGCGGCGTTGTTCGATCCGCGGACGCTCGACGAGCATGCCCGCCGCTGGGGCGTGCCCCTCGGGACTGCGAAATCCCGAGTCCATCGCGCGATGGAAAAACTGCGAAGCCTCCTCCGAACCCACGAATCACCATGAGCACCAACGACCGTGAAGACGCGCTTGCCAGGGCGCTCGATCTGCTTGCCGGGGACGACCCCGCGCGGAGCGATCCGCGCCTCGTCCGCGATCCCCACCTTGCGGCGGAAGCCCGCTCCAGCCGCGAGACCGCTGCGCGGGTCTGGCTGGCCGTCTCGCCACTTCGGGCCGCGCCGGGCGATGTGCTGCCGGGCATTATGGAAAATCTCGCTCCTGTAGCGGCACCCGCCGGAAACCGGCGGTGGACGCGTTTCGCGCTTGCGAGCGGATGGGCCGCCGCCGCCGCGATCGCCCTCGCCTGGTTCATGCTGGCGGGCCGGGAGGATGCCACCTCGCCACCCGGGAGCGCGGATGTCATCCCCGCGCCGGTGGTGCCCGGAGTGAGGCCTGCATCCGAGGGCAACGAGGCGCCGTCCGACGGCATGCCGACACACCGGGCCGATCGCGACCGGCAACATTATGAACTCGCGCGGCTGCGCCGTGCGCTGGCGGCGGCGCTTGACGATGGCGGTGCCACGCTGCGGCCTCGCGTGATGGAACTCTCCGCACCCGGCAGCGCCCGTGCGCACGATCCGGACGCGGCGCGGGACCGGCTGATGGCGCTCCTGGCCAACGCGCTGCGCGGCGAGCTTGAGGAACACGCCGCCGATCCGGCCACACTGGTCATCGAGCGCGGCTGGCTCGCAGCGGGCGAACTGCGCCTTGGCGACGAGGAGTGGCTGCGCCATCGGAATTTCCCGGAGGAAACGTGGCATGAACACGCGCTTATGAAATCCGATGACGGACGGTTTTTCGACCCGGCCAGCGGGTTGCTATGGGAAAAGGATCCGGCGTCCACCGACTACATCGGCCGCCGGGCGACCGCCGATACCGACCTGAGCGCCTTCATTCACCCTGACGAGCCGGACACGCATCCGGAGTGGCACCATGCAGAATCGCGGCCCGCGGGTTTCGTGATCGAGGATCCCGCCACCGGCAGAACCCACCTGCTGGTGGAGGGCCTGCAACCGCTGTCCGGGCAAGAAACGTCGGATGGCTCCGCTTACCATTTCGTCGCGGATACCGGCCGCGACGGCCGGATTTCCATCCCGTTGGATCTGTCGCCTGGCAATGGCGGCGCTGCGTCCACAAGTTTCAATGCGCCGGGGGGGCTTGGCGAATTCTCCGTCGTCCTCTCGGATGGCGGCGGCGGTGAATCGGTGATCATCAGCGGCGGAGACTGAGGGGAAATGTCATCACCAATCTTCGTGACAGGCGCGCCCGTGGCGCAGATGCGGCTTGCCACGCGCGCCCGGCGGTGGCCATGATGCGCGCATGATTGGCAAGGCGATATCAAGGATGGGAATTCTGGCGGGCGCGGCGGTGGCCCTGGTTTCCTGCTTCGAGACCGAGCAGGAGTTCACGCTGAACCCGGACGGCAGCGGCAAGGTGGTGCACGAATCGAAGTTCCAGCCGTTCGATTTCAACATCGCCATCGGGGGCCGGGAATTGAGCGAGGAGGAGAAGATGAAGCAGGCGGTGGCGTCGATCATCGAGAAGTCCAAGGGGATTGACGCGTGGGACGACGTGCATTTCGAGCGGCTCGAAGACGGGCGCATCCACTTCCGCGGCACGGCGTGGTTCCCGGACATCTCGAAACTCGAGATCGAGAACCAGATGATGCTGGAGTTCGACTGGAACCGCGACCCCTCCGGCAACGGGGCGCTCTCGATGGCGGTGCCGGTTGACGGCGAGGATGGCGGCAAAGAGGCGGAGGGACCGCCGGAGGGCGAGGAGGAACGGCGGGCCTGGCTCGCCACCGAGCGCGGGCAATACCAGCAGGCGCGGATGATGATGGCCTCGTTCCTGCCAAGCATGAGCCACACGGCGACCTTCACCTTGCCGGGGGACGCGGCGGAGACGCACGGGTTCGAGGACGCGGGCGACGGGCGGGTGAGCATCCGTTTCCAGGGGGCCGGCTTCCTGGAGACGCTCGACGAGTTCGTGGCCGACGACGAATGGATGCTGGAGCATGGATTTTCCGGAGGCGGCGGGGATGAGATCCCGCCGGAATTGCTGGCCGCCGTTTTCGGTGGCGAGGAGATTCCCACGGCGGCGCGGACGGCTCTCGGGGAGCCGGCGTTCGACTACCAGGCCGAAGTGGCCGCCGCGCGGGAAAACGCGGAGGCGCTCGCGGAGCGCATCGGCGGAAGCGCGGCGAGCCGGCTGCTCCCCCCCTCGGAGGGCGGCCCGCTGAAGGACGCGAGGGTCGTCGGGGTCGCCACGAGGTTGGCGATCGATCCGGAGATCGAGCTGCGGATGTTCAACCACCACGAGGGGGTCACCGTGACCGTCCTGTGTGAATTCGACGGCGCGGTGCTGTCCGTTGACAACCAGAAATCCGCGGTGGAAACCGCGGTCACGGAAGACGGCACGAGCCTGCTGCCAAGGCCGGATTTCCAGCGCCACCTGCACTCGATGAACCTCTCCGAGGGGAAGACCCACGCGAGCTTTCAAGTGCAGTTGGATCCGCCGCCGGCGGGCGCGGAGCGGCTGCGGGATCTCGCGGGCACGATCCATTACAGCGTGGCGGCGGAAACCGAGGAAATCGATCTCGGCATCGCCAGCATCGCCGAAGAAGAGCGCGGCGACGAACTCGGCGCGGAAATCACCGAAATCAAACCCGGATGGCGCGAAGACGGGCCGCTCCAGATGTCGCTGCGGCTCAACATCCCGCGCGAGCAGCTGGTGAACGCGTGGCTGGTGCGGGGCGACTCGCGGACGGCTCTCGAAAACCGCGGATACGGCAGCTCGGGCAACGTGACGACCTTCAACTTCGAACTGGAACAGGATTTTGATCCGGACGCGGGCATCGTCGTGGAGATCTACGACGGGATCCGCAATTACACGACGCCCTTCATCCTGCGCGACATCGCGCTGCCGGTGATCGGCGGGGAATGACGGGCGGCGCGCTCAGCCGCGGGTTTCCAGGCGGCGGCAGAATTCGAGGCATTGGGCCATGGTGCCGACGCCGTCCGAGGGGGGGATCTCGCGGCGGCACATGATGGCGGCGGCGAGCCCCTGTTCGAGGCATTCCGCGGCTGGCCTGCCGTGGTGGAGACCTTCGATGAAGCCCGCGGTGAACGCGTGATCGGCCCCGGCGGAGCCTTTCCGCAGCGGGGCCGGGAGAAACCAGCCCGGCTGGTGATGGTGTTCGCCGCCGGCGGCCAGCATGCACGCGCCGCCCCGGGCGTGGATCACGACGGCCTTGCGCAGGCCCGCCCGCAGGAACAAGCCGGCGGCCCGCCTGGCGAGTTCGGGATCGAACCTCCCGTCGTCGTGGAGTTCGATGCCGGTGAGCCGCTCGGCGACGCCGTCGCTGATGACGAGGTAATCGGCCTGGGCGAGGGTTTCGCGGAATGAATCGAGGCCGCGGTCGAGATCGATGGGCGAGATTTCGATCACGGTGGTGATGCCCTGTTTGCGGGCTTCGCGAATCAACTGGGCTGCTCCGGTGCGGCCGAGGCGCGGGCTCGGATTGTCCATTTTGCCGAGCGCGCCGAGCGAGCCGAGGAAAAGCATGCCGGGGGAGACCGCGCGCAGTTTCACGTCGTTGCGGGCGAACGTGTCGCCGATGCCGCTGTAGTGGAAGCAGGTGTGGCGTCCGTTGGCGGCGACGGTGTAAACGTCGGTGTAGCCGGTGGCCGCGTCCTCGACGGCGGTGATCTGGGTGGTGTCGATGCCGTGGCTCCGGCAGCAATCGAGGATGAAGCGGCCGTCGAGATCCCGGCCGACCTTTGCGGCGGCGTGGAGCGGGAAGCCGGCCCCGAGCTTCGCCAGGCAGACGAGCACGTTGAACGGCGCCCCGCCGTGGCTGACCATCTCGCGCCTCACGCGCGCGCCGGTGCGCTCGGCGGGGTAGTGGTCGAGCACCTTGTGGTAATCGACGACGAAGGTCCCGGCGGCGATGAGCGGGGCCGGACCGGCCGGCTTGTTTCCGCGCGGCGCGCCGGGCGCGGGTCCGTCAGTCGTTTTCATTGCGTGTGTCGGCGGTGAGGACGGAAAGCACGAGCACCCAGATGGTGACGGCGAGGATGGAGAGAGGGATCTGCAGGTCGGACGGGAAGCAATAGACGATGGATGCCATCAGCATCCACACGCAAAGCGCGGGCTTGAAGGTCCTGCGGGCGGCGGAGCCGCCGGTGCGGACGCTGCCGAGGAACATGTCGTCCCAGTAGGGCGGGTCGTCCGGGAGCGCGCGGGCGGGCGCCCAATCGACCGCGCCGGGATCCCACAGGTGCCGGCCGCGGTGGAACCGGTGGGAGGCGGAGGCGCGGGCGGCGGGGGTCGCCGCGCCACCCGGGAACACATCGGGGTGGATGAACATGGTTTCGCGATTTCAAGACCGGGAACCCCGGCGGAACGGCGCGGGCGGATCAGCCGGCCATGCGCACTTCGTCGATGAAAAGCCCGGCGACGTGGGCGATCGACGGCACCACGAAGTCGGGCGAATAGGCGTATCCGGCGAGATCCTCCTCGGCGGTGCCGCCGGAGAGGACGAGCACGGTGCGGTAGCCCATCTCGGTGCCGCCGAGGATGTCGGTCTCCATGGTGTCGCCCACCATGATGGTCTGGTCGGTGGTGAGGCCGAGCTGTTTGCGCGCGGCGCGCATCATGACCGGACTCGGCTTGCCGACCGAGAAGGCTTTTTTCCCGGTGGCCTTCTCGATCATGGAGACGATCGCGCCGCAGCCGGGGCGGATGCCCTGCTCGGTGGGGCACGACGGGTCGAGATTGGTGGCGATGAGCTTGGCCCCCTTCTGCACCAGGCGCACGCCCTTCTCGATCATTTCGAAGGAGAGGGTGCGGCCCTCGCCGACGACGACGAAATCGGCGTCGTCATCGGCCACGGTGTAGTTGTTCTTGAAGAGGGCGGAGGTGAGGCCGTTCTCGCCGATCACGTAGGCGGTGCCGCCGGGGTGGCGCGCGGCGAGGTAGCGGGCGGTGGCCATGCCGCAGGTGAAGACGTCGTCGGCCGTGGCCGGGATACCCATGCGGGTGAGCTTGTGCGCCACGTCGCGGCGCGTGCGCTGGCTGTTGTTGGTGAGGAAAAGGAACGGAATCCCCTCCCGGCGCAGCAGCGCGATGAATTCCGCCGCGCCGTCGATCAGCCGCGAACCGCGGTAGATGACGCCATCCATATCGAGTAGAAAACCCATTTTTTCCATGGGTGGATGGCAGCACGGCTAGTGCCAAGGGCGGCGGCGGCGTGTGAAGATCGCGACGCACGGAAGGCCGCGAATCCGGGCTCGTCCGGGGTCAGCGGAATTCCCACTTGTAGGGCGCGCTGGAAATCTTCTCAGACCCGCCATCGACGACGTGGACGACGTCCTCGATGCGGCAGCCGCCGAGGCCGCGGTAGTAGAGGCCGGGTTCGATGGTGACGACCATGCCCTTCCGGAGTTTCGGTTTCGCCCTGGCGCGGATCACCGGCTCCTCGTGGACCTCGAGGCCGATGGCGTGGCCGACGGCGTGGAAGAATCCCTCGGGCTGTCCGCTGTCGCGCACGGTTTCGTAGCCCTCCTTCTCGAAGAAATCGTCCACCACCTTCTGCACCGAGCCGGCGGCGGCACCCGGTTTCACCGCCTTGATGGCGAGTTCGTGGCCGCGTTTGACGGTGCGGACGAGCCGCCGCTGGGCGTCGCTGGCCCGGCCCTTGAGGAACGTGCGCGTCATGTCGCCCCAGTAGCCGTCGGTGATGCGGCGGGGGAAGATGTCGCAGACGATCAGCTCGTTGGCACGGATCGGGCCGGTGCCGGCCTCGTGGCAGTTGCACGCCTGGTCGCCGCCCGCGGCGATGGTGTCGGAGGCGACGGCTCCCTGTTCGAAGCAGGCCATGGAAATGATTTCACGCAGCCGCTCGGAGGTGAGCCTGCGGCCCTGGTGGACGACGAAGCCGTTGCGGACGGTGGATTCCTCCAGGGTTTTCGCCACCGCGCGGAATCCGGCGGCGCTCGCCTTGTTGCCCTTGCGCAGGGCGGTGATTTCCCGGGGAGTCTTGATCATGCGTTCGGGCAGGATCTCGCCGGGCGGGGCGACCTCGAGCTTCACCCCGGCCTCCCGCAATTCGAGCGCCAGCCCGGCGGGGAAACGGTGGCCGATGCGGAACCCCGGCACTTTGTAGCGCGCCGCGATGTGGCGGATGATCTGGACGTCCGTGGGCTTCGCGTTTTTCGGGAGCTTGAATCGTTTGGACGCGGCATCCCGCACCTCGGGGAGCAGGAGCACGTCGTCGAAGGCGGAATCGTTGACCATCCGCTCGTATTCCATCGGTGTGCCCAGCCCGATCCGGCGGTCGCCGATGCCGAAGGCGAGATACGGGTCGCTCGCGTGAAAACGGGTGAAGTAAAGCATGTCCGGATCGTCGGACGACGCGTGGAAAAGAAGCGCGGGCGCTTTTCCCGCCTTGGTCCCCCCCCGCTTTCTAGCGGCTGATTTTTTCGCTGGCATGGTGGGCGGACTGTCGCCCGCCGGGCGGCGGCGCGTCAATGAAAACGCGGACGCCGGATGTCAATCGATCCGTGGGAACTCCCGGAGCCCTTCCAGATAGACATCGACGCCGCCGTCCGTGCCGCGGAAATACTGCATGAAGGTCAGCACCGCGACGACATTGCGGCCCTCGCGCAGATGCCGGCGGTCGTCCGCGCCGAGGAACGACTGGCGGGCCTGCCAGGTGCGAGACCGTCCCTGTTCCCCCCCGACGGGTTCCCCATTCAGATAGATGCGGTATCCCTGGCGGGAGAACACGGTGAACCGGAACAAATCATAATCCGCGACATCCTCGAGATCGAACTCCTTGCGCAGCAACAACACCTCGCCGGAGCCGCGCATCAGATCGCGATAGGCACGGGGAACCTGTTGGAAGGATGATGGCAGGCGCGGCACATCGGCGGTGACCTTCCGCCATCCGGCGCCGGCATCCGGCTCGAAATCCGGCTGCTGCCAACCCTCGAGCTTGTCGGGAAGCGTCACGTCGCGATAGCGGCTCATGAGGGACGCCTCCGGCTTTTCATCCGGCTCGTATGAGGTGAAGTGCCACGTCTGCGCGCCATCGGGACCGGATGGGAAGAATTCCCAGCCGCCGTCCTCTCCGGCTAGATCGCGGATATCGAGGATCATCTGGAGGGGCCCGGCGAACTGGCGTGGATTGCCGTCCGCGCCATGACGGAGTGCATCCCGGTTTTCCTCGATGATGTGACTTTCATAATGGTCCCTCAGAACCCTTGCCACAGACTTCCGCTCAGCCTCACCGAGATCTTTCGCGGTGCTGATGAGTTGGGTGGCGGTGCGGTTGATCTCGCGCGACCGCATGTGCGTGTCGAGCCGCTCGGCGCTGATTTCGGACAATTCGGCGGCGAGATCGGGATCCACCGTGAGAGCCCAGTTCATGGTTTGTTCGAGATGAATGCTGGAGATTCCGGTGAGGTCCATGTCGCCTTCGCGGGCCGGTTCGGGTGGCTCGGGCGTCTCGACGTAGATCGTTTTCAGCGCATCGGCGATCTGCGATTTCATTTCAGGCTCCACGTCGCGCGCTGTGCGGGTGGCAAGCATCCATTTGACATACCCCTGCCACTTGGTGTGCGGGGTGGTCGCGATCGCATGAATCATCACGGGCAGAATGCGGTCGAGCCCGTCGGGATCGAGCAAGGCCGGGGAGAGGGCGATGGACGCGGATTCCTTGAGCCACCACTCGTGGTCCTGTTCAAGCCACGGCAGCAGGTCGTCCAGATGCTCAAGCGTCTGCCCGGTATCGGCCAGGGCCAGGGCGATCATGGCCTGATCGACCAGCCATAGGGACTCCTCCGGGTCGTTGACCATCGCGATCAGCGCCTCGAACATGCGCGGTGTGAAATCCCCGGGCTCGATCGCACGCAGGCTGATCCAACCGGGGCTCCGGGAGACGTTCCACGGGTGGAAGTGGTTGATGGCCATGGTGGCGGTGTGGCGCGCATGCGGGCTGTCGGATTCGAGCAGCGTTTCAATCAGGCCGAAGTGGCCGCCATCCCGAATCCGTCCGGCGACGGTTTCGCGGAAGACATGCTCGGGATGCTGGGCGAAGACGGCGAGCTCCTCCTCACCGGCTTCCTCGATGGCACTCATCTCCTCATACGGGTCGATGCGCGTCATGTGCTCCTGGTAATCCGGACCGCCCTGGAGGCAGTGGAATGCGAGATCGCTGTCGCGACCCCACGGCCGCTCGGGCAATGTGAATGAAACGGCGTGCGGGGAAGGCGGCGCCCCGGTGATCTGCAAGGTGCGCATCGGCGCGGTGAGGCCGACGAGCATGAAGCGGCCGTATCCGTCATTGTTGTAGCGGTTGCACGCGGCCTTCACGAACGCGCCGTCGTGGCGGCGCGAGAGTTCATGGAACCAGCGGGTCTGTTCGGTCCGGATGCGGTAGAGTTCGGGCTCTTTCTCAGCGAGATACGGGGCGACCGGCCCGTGCCACATCGCGCCGATCGGCCCGGTGTGACCGCCGAGCATCGAACGATACCCATACAAGGTGCCGGTGGCGGCCTTGTCGCGCGCAATGGCGTAATACCCGCCGTTTTCGGCGAGCGAGGCGACGTGCATGGCGATGGCAAGCACCTCGTTCTTTCCGTTGCCGCCGCTGTAACCGCTCTCCGGGCGGTGGTCGCCATACGGGTTGAGACCGTGGCCGACGAAGCGATAGAAGTAGCGGAGCGCGTCGTGCAGGGTGTCCTCGTCCACGTCCGCGCCACACTGCTTGGCGAGCAACAGGGTGGTGAGGATGTGGGTGCCCGCCGCGTTGAGCAGGCCACCGCCGACATATTGCGGGTTCACGCCGGTGGCCCAGTGCGTCCATCCGCCATTCACCTGGTATTTCCGCGCGGATTCGCAAATGGCGTTGATCAGCGGCATGACGGATTCGTCGCCCGTGCGCAGATAGTATTCGCAAACGGCGATGCCCTGGTGGCCGTTGTGCCAACTGTTGGGACCGGTATCGGTTTGATCGAAGTCGCGCATGCGCTCGGCGTAGATTGCACGGACGGCATCAAGGTCCTCCTCCTGCCCGGTGGAAAGCAGCGAGAGGATGGCGAGCGCGTTGAGATGATTGTGCCCGGCGAGCTGCCTGAGCCCCTCCTCGTCGGCGACAAGGCCGCGCAGGTATTTGGCATTCGCCGCGATGATCTTGTCGGTTTTCGCGCATTCGAGCGGGGCGGTGTCGGCAAGCGGTCCCAGCACCGGGATTTCGATTTCCACTTCACGGATCTCGCCGTCCCCTTGGCGGCTGGACAGGCGGATGATGCCGTCATCCGCCTCCGCTTCGGTGATGAACCCGCCTAGCATGTTGAGTTGGTCCCAAAGTTCACCGGGCAGGGGTTCCCCCTGAATGCGGTGGATGATCTCGCCCTCTTCGACGAGACCCTCGGCAGGCGAACCCGGCTGGACGGCGGTGACGAGCGCAGTGCCGTTGTCCCGCACGTCGATTTCCAAGCCTGTGGGGCCGAAATTCCCGACCGGACCCGGACCATGGGCATTGGCTTCAAATGAAACGAGCGAGATGCACGCCGCGAGGGCGATGGCTGGGAGCGAATGTGTTTTCATAGGTGGATCGTGAAAATCCCGGCACATGTCCGCCGGGGCGCGGGCCGGACCCGTGATAATCTTACGCACGAAACCCGGCGATCTTGCGCAGAGACGGAATCCACAAAACCGCATCCACCCATGACCGCTTCCACTTCGTGTTATCCATTTTGCCGGGAAAACATTGTTGTTTTGATGACGGCTTCATGGCGAGGCCGCACCAATCAGCCGTCAATTCAGCCGTCCTGGCGCAGGGCTTGGGCGAGGGCGGGGTCGCGGAGGGTGTGGGGAAGGCTGTCCCGGCGGACGGTGAAGTTCATCCGCTGGTTGAAAAACCATTTGGACCTGGAACGCGACTGGGACGAAGCCATGGCCAAACTCAGCAAGGTCCATGAACACTCGTGATCGGAATTTGGACACCGTTGGCATACGATCTCGTGCATCACCCGTATCCGGCGCATTCCTCCGGCGAGGGAGCCGGAGGATGCACGCGGTGGCGCGTGCACTCCCCCATGCAAAACGACCGGCAGGGATATATCCTCCGGGCGGTCCGCAAGCGTGCCCTGAGAATGAATAAGCGCCTCCGCTCCAACCCATTCTTACCCCACGCACCCGGACGCCCCGGAGGATGCGTCCCTGCCCATCAACCACCTGTACTCCCGAGATCCCGCAAACTCCACAGCCCTGCCGCCTTCGTCAGCTCCGCAGCATCCCCGCGCATCCGCCGCGCGCCGTCCTTCCGCTTCGGTCCGAACCGCTCCCGGCACCGCCGGAACACCTCGTCCACGAACGACCGCTGACCAATCACCGCCCCGTCCGAAAGATACC
>SLAV01000136.1 GCA_007126655.1 Haloferula sp.
ACGCCTCCGTGCTCGCACGGAGGCGTTCTTTTTTGTCTCTGGGTGATTTCTTGTGTATAAAGGTCAGTATGGGAGCCCAAGGTATGGATTGACGATTCCACCAACACAATCTACATCTTAGATCAGAACAATCCGCCCTACGGTGATGGCGTGTTGCTCGCCGATGGAGTGGGCGCGTGGTCCCACCCGGCCCGCTGTAGGGCGGGAACGATGAATTTCCGGCAGATGTCGGCCTCGGTGGGCATGGGGGATGGTGGATACCACCAGCGTGGGGCGGCTGGGGAAGGAGAGACCGCATCCGCAGCCCGGTGGATCCGGGGCAGCCATCTCGATTTCGCAGCTTGCATTAATCTGTCGCAAAGTCCTGGCTCGTGTATCTCGTCGAGCGACACACATGACCGTTGAAAAACTGAAAATCACCATCTGGGCCGCGGACACCGCGCGCGCAGTCTCGTTCTACATCCGTTGCTTCGGTGCCGAAATCGTCCGCGAGAATCCGCACATCACCGAACTGGCCATCGCCAACGGCATCATTGCCATCCACGGGAGTGGCGAGGGTAAGCGCACCTGGACCGGGCTCACCTTCCAGGTTCCCGATGTGGTTGCCGGTGCGGGCGAAGTGACCGCCGCCGGAGGAAAATGCGACCGCGAACCACAGCCCGAAAACGGCGAGCCACCGCATCTCGCGATCTGCGAGGACACCGAGGGCAACCAATTGATGCTCAGCCGTCAAAGGCGCTGAATCGGCGCCTGGATCCGACCCTTCGCCACCTGCCCGGAAAAATTCGGAGCATCCCAAAAACGCGCCGCCACGGGTGCGCGGCTGGTTGCTGTGGCCATCTGTTCGCCATCCGAGCCCGATTGGTATGAATCTCGTCCGCTTGGGGGACTTCATCCCCATCGATCCCCACATTCTCAATTTTTTTCGCGCGCCGCCACATCCAGATATCCACTCGATGACGGACGGGAAACATGCCGGAATAACCTGCGCGCGTAATCCTCACATTCAAGGCGCGCATTTCGGCCTGAAAGCGGACGGAAAAGGGGAAGTGTCCGGACAGACGGTCCTGGAAGCCACATACGGCGAGTCTTTCGATTGAGGAGAATTTCGTGCAAATCGCGGGATTTACCGATTGACACTCCCGGTGCGAGTTCCTAGCGTCCCGGCCCCTCGCGTGTCGCAGGGGACGATACCCATTTGAACATGAAGACATTTTCCGCCAAGCCGCATGAAGTGGATCGCAAGTGGTATGTGATCGACGCGAAAGACAAAATACTCGGTCAGGTCGCTGTGGAAGCGGCAAGGCTGCTCCGCGGCAAGCACAAACCGGTTTTCACTCCTCACG
The DNA here is from genome assembly GCA_007126655.1 of Haloferula sp. GTDB lineage: Bacteria > Verrucomicrobiota > Verrucomicrobiia > Verrucomicrobiales > Akkermansiaceae > Luteolibacter. Next base: position 1,347 of record SLAV01000136.1, read on the forward strand.
TCGATACCGGCGATTTCGTGGTCATCGTGAATGCGGATAAAGTGGTGCTCAGCGGCACGAAGGAGCACAAGAAGATTTACACCCGGTTTTCCGGATACGTCGGTGGCCAGAAAGTTGAGACACCCAGTGCCGTGCGCGAACGCCGTCCGGTGTTGCTCGTCGAGCGGGCGGTGTGGGGCATGCTCCCGAAAAACCGCCTCGGCCGCTCCCAATATGGCAAGCTCAAGGTTTACGCGGGTGATTCCCATCCGCACGAATCACAGCAACCCGTTGCTCACGAAGTGGGCTGATGCACATTATCCTGATTTCCATTTATTCTTTTCCATACTCATGACCACCGCCACCACTACGAAATCCACCACCGGACGCCGCAAAACCGCCGTCGCGCGGGTCTGGCTCGCCGAAGGCACCGGCCGGATCACCATCAACGGTCGCAACTTTGAGGATTACCTGCCAACCGTCGAATTGCAGAACGCGGTTCTCGCGCCGTTCCTAGCCGTTTCACAACTCAACAAGTTCGACGTGCGAGCAGTGGTCAAGGGCGGTGGGATTCATGCTCAAGCCGTGGCAATCCGGCATGCCATCTCTCGCGCGCTCACCGAAGTGGACGAGGAATTCCGCAAGCTCGTCAAGCCCCAGGGTTTCCTCACCCGAGATCCGCGCATGAAGGAGCGCAAAAAGTCCGGCCAGCCCGGCGCGCGCAAGCATTTCCAGTTTTCGAAACGCTGATTTTTTCCCGGTGTCACGGGGCAGTTTGATCTGCGGCTTCGGAGGAAACGATGTGATGGGGGAATCGTCGCATCGCGGACGATTCCATTCAAATTGATCGGGCTGATCCTGCTGGTCGGGCCATCAGAAGAGTGGCGTCGAGATTGGCACGCTGAACCGGAACGATATGCCTTTTCTGAAGAAAACCGGGGTCTTGCCCCAATACGATCAGGTCTCATGCTCATGTTGATGTAAACCAACGGCTCAACGGCCCAGGCGAGCAAGCGGAAGAGGACCCGAATTTGCAGGAATTTGTGTTCGGTGCGGCACGCGTTGACGCGTGCGGTTTCCAAGGGCGATGCCTCCGGATTCGCTGGCGGGGGGGGCTTGCCATGGATGGTTGAACAGACCACGCTGCGCTGTGTCGGACATCAGCTGCGATTTTTTGAGACGCCATGGGAACGAGCGAACGGATCGGGATGAACCACGCGCGGGTGATGGCCGCCATCGCCGCGGCGGCGGCCGGGATCGTGTTCGCGGTGATCTTCGCGGGGGAGCCGTGGCAGCGTCCGCTCCGGTTTTTGCAGACCGGTGAGACCGTCTGGCTCGCGGCGGCGGTGGCGGCGTTCACGCTTGCGGCGTTGTTGTGGCCGATGGGTGACGTGCGGCGGTGGATGTGGCGGCTCGTGGTGTGGGCGGCCCTTTGTGCGTTTGTTTTGCCGGTTTCGAGGCACGCGAGGTCGGATGGTCTGAAATTCACTTTGTGAAATCTGTGGTTTCGGCCATCATGTCTTGCTGTCAGCATATCTTGATGCAAGTGCCCTGGGGGAACGCTTGACACCCCGTGGAGCCGCGAGCAGTTTCCGCGTCCGATGGAATCAGCCGAATCATACACGACCGTGGAATCGGTGTTTGTCCGCCACCGGAACGCGCTGCTGCTGCGCGGGCAGTTCACGCCGGTTTTCACCGATTACTACCTGCACCTGATGGATCACGGATTGCGGAATCCGCCGGAGATCGACGGGATGCTGAAGGACGCGCTGGCGATGCTCGCGCTGCACCTTACGGCAAGGCCGTGGGCTGAGACGGTGGCGTGGACGGCGAACCTGCGCGCGCCGCGCATCAATTTGTTCGTGACGGGAAGTTCGACCGGCGAGGCCGTCGCGGGGCGGCTTTTCACCGAGGACGTGCGCGAGCCGGACCGGAATTATTTTTATTCGCAGACGACCACCGACGGCGCGCGCGAGCCGAGGTTATCGACGCTGGAGGTGGAGGGGCGCGATCCGGTGGATTGGGTGGAACGGTATTACGCGCAGTCCGAGCAAAGGCCGGCCAAGGCATTCCGGCTGGAGGACGAGCAATTCGCATTGGTGGCGGCGCAGCCGGACTGCGACATGGAGTGGTTTGAAGCGCTGGACGCGGCGGCGGTGGAGGAGATCGACGCGCGCGAGGAGACCGGGCTGCTCGAGCGCCGGAGGTTCCGTTTTTCCTGCGGATGTAGCTTGGAGAGAATCCTGCCGGTGCTGGGCGGCTGGCGCGACCGGCC
>SLAV01000035.1 GCA_007126655.1 Haloferula sp.
ATGGTGAATCCTGGGCGCAAGACCTCTCCCTTGCGCCTCACCGTCCGTCGTGTCGGCAACGAATACAGGATCATCGCATCATGGGACCGAAGAACTCCGGTCACGGGAAACTCACCCACAGATCTATCCACAGCCGTTGCCGCCCTAACTGCTGCCGGAAAACCTCTCGGTCGCCTCCTCCAAACCGCGTTGCCACGCCTCACCAGTCACTGATAATGAAACGACATCACGCCGCACTCTAAAGGGACGCGTACAACATCGCCACCATGTCATCAATCGATGCTCTCGCTTGGTTGAAATCACACACCCTCATCAACCCCGAGGAAGGAAATCGCTGGCGCGCAGATAGCGTCGGGAAAACCGCGAAAAATCGCAACTTGACCACTTCAAGTGACCACTTAAAATCACCCCATGAAGACCCTTCAAATCTCGAAATTCAAAGCACATTGTCTCGGTCTTCTGAAGGAGGTCCACGACACCGGCGAATCCATCGCCATCACCCTGCGCGGCGAAACGCTCGCCATTGTCCACCCGCCGGGCACTTCCGATCCGCAGCATCGCGAGTCCGTTTCTGAAACCCTCCAACGCCTGCGCCCCTTGCTGACCGCCGAGGATACCGATCTCGAAATCCCGCCTCGCGATACCATCCGCCCCGCCGCCCGCGACCCGTTTCCAAGTGAGGATTGAGCCATGCACACGCTCATCGACACCAACATCATCAGCGAACTCATGCGCCGCGAACCCAACGCGAAAGTCGTCGCGTGGGCTGGCGAGCAGCCAGGCTTTGCGGTCAGTGTCATCACCCTCGAAGAACTGATCTTCGGCCTCACTCAGAAGGCCCTGCCACTCAAGCGCCACTGGCTCGATGATTTTCTCTCACGCCATTGCGAAATCCTCTCCGTCACACAACCCATCGCCCTGAGCGGCGGCACCATGCGCGGCGCATTCGCCGCCAAGGGGATCACCCGGCAGCCTTATGACATGCTCATTGCCGCCACCGCTCTCCTTCATAAAATTCCACTCGCCACTCGCAACACCGCCGACTTCGAAGGTTGCGGCATCCGCCTGATCAATCCCTTCCTGACCTGAAACATGGCCACTCTCCTCAGCACACTCGGCACATCTTGGGCGATTGTTCCCGAGGCATTCCTGCTCGGCAACGGGCAAGCCGGTTATGAGTGCGTCTTTGTCCTCACCACTTCCAGCAATGCCACCCTGGCCGCCAAGGCGAAAACCGAGCACTGGTTTGCATCACATGCTCCGCAGACATCCCTGCGGGTTCTGGCAATCGAGCACATGCAGGATCTCTCCAGTGAAAACGAACATAAGCGCTTCGAAGAGGCACTCTATCAGGTTTACTTCCACCTCCTACAACATAACAGCGACATCCATGTCTGCCTCGCGGGCGGATTCAAGACGATGTCCGCCTCGGCACAAGAGGCAGCGGGCCTGCTCGGTTGCTCGCGGCTTTTCCACCTTCTTGCCGATCCCATTGCCACGGTAGGCTCCGATGGGTCACCCGGATTCAAGTTCCCGGATTCCGACGAGGATATCCGATCCGCCATCGCCAACCACAAAGTCAGGATCATCCACCTTGGCAGCCGCGCCGGGTGGCCGACGATTCGTGAACTCGCGGCGGAAGCCCCCGCACTTCCACCCTTGGGTGCGGAGTTTCTCGTGGAAGATCATTCCCTGCAGAATAAGGTGCATCACCGAGTTGAAGCTGGAATGCGCCTTGCCGCCAGCGAGCGGGAGCTTGCGGCACTGCCCTTCCCCCAATTGGCCCGCTGGGCACCTGGCGAGCGCGATGCGCTCGAGGCCCCGCTCAACCCCCATCCCGATGGTGGCGATCACGCCTGGATCCAAGCCCTGCCGAAGGTCGAACTCCACTGCCACCTTGGCGGCTTCGCCACCCATGGTGAATTGCTCCGGCAAGTCCGCGCTGCGGCCGAGCATCCAAATTGGCTTCCATCACTTGCGGAACCCTCCCTGCCGCCCGGTTGGCCATCTCCCGCCGCACCCATCGGCCTCGAAGCCTACCGCGTGCTGGGCAATGCCAATGGCTCGGCACTGCTCAAAGACCCCGGTTGCCTCGCCAAACAGATCGAGTTGCTCTACCGCCACTTCCAGACACAAAACATCATCCACGCGGAAGTGCGATGTTCGCCCGCCAACTACGCGTCAGATGGGCGCTCCGCATGGGACGTGCTCTGCGACATCCGCGAAAGCTTCGAGCGCTGCCGCCAACAAGCCATCAACGCAGGCGGGCGGGTACCGCTCGTCAATCTCATCATCATTGCCACCCGCCAAACTCAAGGCGACTTCCGCACCGGCATCCTCAGGCATGTCGCGCTAGCCACCACCGCCTTCGAGCATTGGACCTGCGACTCGGAATGCCGCGTCGTCGGCGTCGATCTTGCCGGGTTTGAAGATCGTGTCACACGGGCCCATTATTTCCGCGACGATTTCATGCCCGCCCTGCGCCTCGGCATGGGCATCACCGTGCATGCGGGGGAAAATGATGACGCCGAAGGCATCTGGTCCGCCATCCTCGATCTCAATACCCGGCGGCTCGGCCATGCCCTACATTTGGCAGACTCCCCAACCCTGCTGAAAACCGTGGTGGACCGCCGCATCGGCATTGAGATGTGTCCTTATGCCAACCTCCAAATCGTCGGCTTCCAATCCGTGCAAAACCACGAAACCCCGGATGACTGCGGTCCTTATCCTCTCAAACAATACCTCGATGCCGGTGCCGCTGTCACCATCAATACCGACAACATCGGCATTTCCAGCGCATCGCTTGGCGACAACCTGCAACTACTCCCCCACCTGTGCCCCGGCATCACCCGCCTCGACGTCTTGTGGCTTTTGCGCAACGCCATCGACCAGGCATTCCTCCCGCCTGCTATTAAAACCGAACTGCTGCGCTGCCATTTGCCACGCGCTTGCCAAGGCAAATCCCGCGAACGCAAAAAGCAAACTTGAACCAGAAACTGGCCTATTCAAGCCTCCTCCATGCGCCATACCAACATCCACGAATTAAAAGTCCGGCTCGCGCACGACGCGCGCCTGGCCAAGGCGGGTGAGACGGACGCCATCAGCCAGCGCAACAAACCTTTTGCAGAGCTGCGCCCGGTAGCGGATTCCCCCAAGATCATCCCCAAACGCCGAGTGGGCATGATGAATGGATGGTTCCCGGTGCCGGATGATATCAACACTCCCGATCTGGAACTGGAGGACATCATAGAAAACGGCTCCGTTTTCCCGCCCGCAGTGCCGCCCGCTCCGTGCCCAGTCCGCCCATGAACTCCTGCCCTACCCTCCTCCACCTCGTCAGCGGCGAGCGCATGCAGAACCTGCTGCCCTTGCTCGCCCTCAAGCCGCGGACGGTCATCCAGCTCTGCAGCGACGATGCCGCCATCCTCGCCGCCGCCGCGCACACCGAGGCCGCCGCGCGCAAGGCGGGCATCGCGGCGGAGTTTCAAATCCACAAGCTGCCCGGGCGCACCCCCACCACCGAGGACGTCCGCCACGCCCACAAGCAGCTCATGGCGGTGTTTCCCGGAGCCGTCGCCAACATCACCGGCGGCACCAAG
>SLAV01000308.1 GCA_007126655.1 Haloferula sp.
CATCCCCTTCCGCTGCTTCTACTCGCGCAACATCCCGAACCTCATGATGGCCGGGCGCTGCTTCAGTTGCTCCCACGTCGGCCTCTCCGGCCCGCGCGTCATGCGCACCTGCGCGCAAATGGGCGTCGCCACCGGGTTCGCAGCCGTCGTCTGCAAAAAACACGGCGTCCTCCCACGCGAAGTCGGCGAAAAACACATCCGCGAACTCCGCACCCTCATCGGCTACGAGGCATGATGCGCCACTGGGTCAACTTCGGGCTCGTCTTCAGCTTCGCCGCCCTCACCGTCACCGGTGTCATGGCGTATGCCCTGCCGTTCTCCATCGTCACCGCCCGCGTCCACATCATCTTCGGCGGCCTCACCGTCCTGCTCGTCATCCTCCACACCCTGTCGCGCACCAAATACTTCTCCTCCAAACTCAAAGGAAAATCCGCCTCGCGCGGCATGATCGCCACCGTCGCCGCAGGCTTCGCCATCATCCTCGCCATCGCCTTCCTCGACTTATATCCCGCCCGCGCCGTCATCGACGCCAGCTACGAAAGCCGCCGGAAATCCGAGATCGTCCGCAGCTCGCCGCTCGCCGGCTTCCTCGACGTCGATGCCGGCCACCGCTTCGTCGCCCGCACCCCCGCCGAAGACGCCGACACCGCCGTCGCCCTGATGGTCCGCTTCCGCGAAAATCTCACAAACCCGCCCGCCATGGCCATCTGGGCCGAGACCACCACCGGCACCATCATCGAAACCCTCTACCTCGACGAAGCACTCGCCTTCGGCGAAGACGTCAACTGGCACGGCCTCCGCACCCGCCGCCTCGACCTGCTGCCCATCTGGCGCCACAAACACACCGTCGTCTCCGGCGTCGATCCCCACGGCGAAGTCGACGCCTTCTCCGCCAGCACCCCCGAGCACGCCTTCACCCTCGATCAAAACCTCCGCCTCGACGGCGAAAGCGGCTTCATCCTCTGCGTCGAAGTCAACCTCACCGGCGACCCCAACGAAGCCTTCCCCGACCCCGACCTCGGCCAACCCTCCCTCCTCTACACCGCCTTCATCCAACCCGGCTCCCGCAACCCGTATGCCCTGCTCGAACTCACCGCCCACGGCGGCAACGCCGTCGAAGACGGCGCGCTCGACTACAACCTCGAAGGCATCGACACCGCCAAACACATCATCGACCTCCTCCTCGCCTGCACCGCCGCCTTCGAGCCATAGGGCGTTCCCCATGCCTCAAGCCTGCGGAGCGTTCATTCCCAGGGTGGATTTGCGTGTTGTCGTCTGCCTCGGATCGCGCGAGAATACCGGCGATGACACGCCCGCTCACCATCCTGGCCTGCCTCGCCTTCGCCATGCCGGCGTCCGCAGACGACGCGCTCCGCGAAACACTGGAACGAACCTACGCCACATGGCGCAACGCCATGATCCGTAAGGACTTCAACGCCTGGCAGCGGATCACCGCGGAACATCGCGTGATGGAAGTGCGCAACCGCATCGTCTCCGAACAACGTCCGTTCCCGGCCTCCGCCTTCGAAATCCCCGCTGCCCCGCCCGCGCTCGACGGACTCCGGTTCCTGGAAGTCGCCCGCAACGGGCGCACCGCCAAAGCGAGCTACTTCGGCAGGATCAACTTCGGCGTCGGCGGCGCTCCCACCGAGAACCTGCTCGTCCTCTCGTTCGTCCAGGGAAACCGCGGATGGCAATACGACCGCGCCGATTTCGTGAACCTCAGCGCGCTTCCCGAAGTGCGCCGCGAACTCGCCACCGGGGATCTGAGATACCTCCGGGAAACCCCGGAAATCCGACCCAGCGGCGACGTGCCGCCAACACCCGTCGCCGTGCCCCCCGCACAATACATCGCCAAGGTCTATGTCTTCTGCCCGGGCCGCGAGGTGCAGGTCCAGGTCAACCGGGCGAGCCGCCACCGTTTCACCAACGCCCAGGAGGCCGAACTGGTGATTGGCGGCGCGCGCGACGGGCGCAACGAGGTGCAGTTCAGCATCCGTCAGCTCGAGGAAGGCCCCGCCGACAAACCGATGACCATCCGCGTTTACCTGCTCTCCACCATCGAGGGCGTGATGCCCGTGAAAGCCTTTGAATACCTGGTGCGGGAAGGTGAGGAGCCGCAGCCGTTCGGCACCAGGGATTTCGAGGTGGACGCCGCCACCGCCGCCCGCATCCGGGGCCGGTGACAAGCCTGCGGAGTTGCCATCGAAGCAAAGACATGAAACACAACTGACGCCGCTAACCTGAAATGAGCCGCAAGAAAACAGAAAAATCCCTGCGGAAAAACGACGACTCCGTCGACGACAAGGCGATGGCCCATGCCTACGCGAAAACCCGCAAAAGCCTGATCGCGCGACTCGACAACTGGGAAGACCAGAAAACCTGGGACGAGTTCTACAAAACCTACTGGAAACTGATCTACGCCGTCGCACTGAAGGCCGGCCTGCGCCAGGAAGAGGCCTTTGATTGCGTCCAGGAAACCATTCTTTCCATCGCCAAGCAGAGCAAGAAGAAGCTCTACGATCCCGAACAGGGATCCTTCAAGACGTGGCTCATGAACATGACGCGCTGGCGCATCAACGACCAGTTCCGCAAGCGCAAGAAAGACACCGCCATGATCGGCGGCGACTGGGACACCGACCGCAAGACCGCCGTCATCGACCGCATTGAGGATCCCCAGGGCGACGTCCTGCCACGCCTCTGGGAGGTCGAATGGAAGAAAAACATCGCCGACGCCGCCCTCGCCAAGGTCAAGGCCCAGGTCTCCCCCGAACAATACCAGATTTTCGACTTCTACGTCGTCAAACAATGGGAGGCCAAAAAGGTACAGAAACACCTCGGCGTCAGCATGGCCCAGGTCTATCTCGCCAAACACCGCGTCGGCGCGGTGCTCAAGCGCGAGCTTGCGAAACTCGAGGATCATGACGCGTAGCAGGAACCGCCCGCATCCCGTGATTCCGGACCACGAGGTGCTCCGGATCATCGGTGGCGGCGCGTATGGCGAGGTCTGGCTTGCGCGGGGCGTCACCGGCGCGTTGCGCGCCGTCAAGGTCGTCTGGCGCGAGGATTTCGAGGACGAGCGCGGCTTCGAGCGCGAATTCGAGGGCATCCTCAAATACGAGCCGCTCTCGCGCGACCACCCGGCCCTCGTCAACATCCTCCACGTCGGCCGCAGCCCGGCCGGCGCCGCGTTCTACTATTACGTGATGGAGCTGGGGGACGATGTCTCCAGCGGCCAGGACATCAACCCGATCGAATACGAGCCTCGCACGCTGCGCGCCGACCACAAGCTGTCTCCCGGCGTGCGCTGGGATACCGACGAGTGCATCGACGTCGGCCTGCGGCTCGCCGAGGCCCTCCAATACCTCCACGCCAAGGGCCTCGCCCACCGCGACGTCAAGCCGTCGAACGTCATCTTCGTCAACGGACGCGCGAAACTCGCCGACATCGGCCTGGTCGCCGCACACGGCCAGCGGACGTTCGTGGGCACCGAGGGCTTCGTCCCGCCGGAAGGCCCCGGCACCGAGCAGGCCGATATCTACAGCCTCGGCAAGGTGCTTTACGAGATCGCGACCGGCATGGACCGGATGGATTTTCCGGAACTCCCCGAAAGCCTGCCGTCCGGACCGGAACGCAAGCGGTGGTTCGGCCTGAACCAGATCATCTGCGAGGTTTGCGAACCGCGGATCGCGAAGCGCCGCGTCAATTCCGCCGCCAGGCTCGCCGAAGAACTGCGTCGGCTCAAAAGTGGGAAAAAACGGAACCGTGGCGGTGGCCTCTGGCTCTCGGCCGCGGCGCTCGTCATCAGCGCGGCCAGCCTGTTTGTGATCTGGGAGCACGGCGGGCGCACGCTCGCCAAGCAATGGCTCGGCGAAGACATTCTCGAACACCCCTACATCCAGGGCGCGCCAGGACAATTCCGGGTCGTCACCACTCCCGAAGAGGTCGAGGTGCTCGAACTGGACGGCGAAATCCTCGGCACCACCCCCACGCAAACCCTCACCGCGGCAATCGGCGAGGAACTCGTCTTTCTGCTCCGCAAAGACGGTTACCGCACCGTCGAGATCACCCATGAGATCACGGAAAACGCCGTCCGCGAGCCGGATGTGATCTTCGAGGAAATGCAGGTCTTCGCCCCCCCGCGCATCGGCGAGATCTGGCACGATCATCTGGGAAATTCCTACCAACCCGTAGGCAGCGAACACATCACCTCGGGACTTGTCACCGCGCATTCATGGGAAGTTTTCCGCACATCGGTCTCCGATCCCCCGGGCGATGACGAATTCGACATCATCGAAACCTCGCAGAACGGCCGGCCCACCCGCGTCGTCGCCGCATCCGGGCACGCCGCGGATGCATTCGCTGGGTGGATCACCCGCGAGAGCCGCGACGGCGGATACCTCACTCCGGATTACGAGGCGCTGGCCCGGCCGGAAACCCGCGCCGCGCGCAACGAAGGTGAAACCTCCGGCGACGCGGCCTCAACCCTGCTTCCCTTTCATGTGCTGGTGCGCGAAGTTCCTTTCGGAACCCTGGAAGTCGTCTCGGAGCCCACCGGTGCCGACGTTTTCCTCAACGGCCGCCCCGTCGGCACGGCACACGACACACTCGTCATCAACCGCGTGCATCCCGGCGATGCCGAGCTCCTGCTCGAACTCGAGGGCTTCAAGCCGCTCACCATGAACCTCACCGTCGGCGAAGGGCAGGTCATGACGCTCAACCTCGTCATGGAGGAAAACCAGGGCGTCATCTTCGGCCAGCCATGGACCAACGGCATCGGCATGGAGTTCGCACCGCTCGGCCCCGACCTGATGGTCTCCGTATGGGAAACCCGGGTGTCCGATTACGAGGTGTTCGTCCGGGAATCCGGCCACCCCCCGCCGCCGCCCAACGTATTCCCACAGGAACCGGACCATCCGGTCGTCAACGTCTCGCGCGACGACGCCATCGCCTTCGGCGAATGGCTCACCCGGCGCGAGCGCTACGACGAGCGCATCGCACTCACCCATGAATACCGCCTGCCAACCGACAGCGAATGGAGCGAAATGGTGGGGCTCGACCGCGAGGACGGCATCAGCCCGAGCTCGCGCGACGCCAGCCGCGAGGCGGTTTTCCCGTGGGGCCCGGACTGGCCCGGCGAGGGCGACCCGCCCGTCGGCAATTTCGCCGACGCCTCGGCAGCGCTCACGCCGGAAATCCCGCTCGAGCGCACCATCCGGGGATACGACGATGGCTTCCCCCACACCTCACCCGTCGGCTCCTTCCCACCCAACGAGCACGGCCTCTACGACCTCTCCGGCAACGCCCAGGAATGGGTGCTCGACAACTACGCCACAACCATCCCGCACCCGCTTGGTGTGCTGCGCGGCGGCGGTTGGACCACTTTCCACAAACACAACCTCCACTCCGGATCCCGCAACCCCGCCCCACCCGACCGCCGCGACGCCACCTACGGGTTCAGGGTCGTGCTTGCGAAAATTCCTTATCAGGAAGAGAATAACCCCGAATTCACAACCTCAACAAACACCACATCCAGTCATGGTCGAAATTCTGATTGATTACCAGGATGGCCTCACCTGCCACGCCATCCACGCGCCATCAGGTGCGAAAATCACAACCGACGCGCCGCACGACAATCACGGGCGGGGCCAGTCGTTCTCACCCACCGATCTCGTCGCCACCGCCATCGGCAGCTGCATGGCAACCATCATGGGCATCGTCGCCGAGCGCAAGGGACTCTCCCTCCAAGGGATGAAAATCGCCGTGCGGAAAATCATGAACACCGAGGGCGTCCGCCGCATCGGCAGGATCGAAATCGACATCGACATGCCGCTCCCGCCCGACCACCCGCACCGCGAACTGCTCGTCAACTCCGCCGTCGCCTGCCCCGTCCACCACAGCCTGCACCCCGATATCGACTGCGACATCCAGTGGAGCTGGTCCGGCAAGAAGGCGTGAGCCCGGCCGCGCCATCCGCCAATCCCCACCATGAGCCACTCCACGCGGGACTACGACTACCCGCTGCCCGATGGGTTGATCGCCAGCCACCCGCCAGCAGACCGCGCGGCCTCGCGCATGCTGGTGCTCCGGCGCGCCACCGGCCGCGTCGCCGGCCACCGCATGTTCCGCGACATCCGCGAATACATTGAACCGGGCGACCTCTGGCTGTTTAACGACACCCGCGTCATCCCCGCCCGCGTCATCTGCGACGACGGAAAATCCGAACTGCTCTGCCTCGACCGCACCGGCCCAACCACCTGGCGATGCCTCGTCCGGCCCGGCAAACGCTTCAAACCCGGCCGCGCCCTCGCGGTCGGCGGCATCCCCGGCACCGTCGCCGCCATCGTGGAAAACGGCGACCGGATCATCGAGTGGGAATCCCCCGTCGATCTCGAAAAACACGGCAGCCTCGCCCTTCCGGATTACATGGGCCGCGCGGAGGTGGCCGCAGACCACGAGCGCTACCAGACCGTCTTCGCCCGCCACGAGGGAGCCGTCGCAGCCCCCACCGCCGGCCTTCACTTCACCCCGGAAATCCTCGCCGGCATCCCGCACGCGTTCCTCACCCTTCACGTCGGCGTCGGCACGTTCCGCCCCGTCCGGGTCGATGACGTCCGCGACCACGTCATGCACACCGAGCGCTACCGGCTTTCCGCCGCCACAGCCGCCGCCATCAACGTGGCCCGCCGCGTCGTCGCCGTCGGCACCACCGTCGCCCGCGTGCTTGAAGCCGTCGCCCGCCTCGCCCCGGCCGGCTGCCGCGTGCCACCGGCCGGGCATGCCGGCGAGACCGACATTTTCATCCGTCCGCCGTACGAATTCCGCGCCACCGACGCGCTGCTCACCAATTTCCACCTCCCCCGCAGCACGCTCCTCATGCTGGTTTCCGCCCTCGCCGGCCGCGAGGCCACCCTGGCCGCCTATCACGAGGCCGTCGCCGAACAATACAGGTTCTACAGCTATGGCGACTGCATGCTCATCGTTTAGGAAATTGTCATACCATTCACCATTGTCATCACCCGGCTTCCCGGCTTGCAATACCGCATGCCGGAACGCAGCCACATCACTCCCGCCGCGGTAGCCTCACCCGCCACCCCTCTCACCGCACTCCACATCGGCGCGGGTTCCGTCTCCATGATGGTCGCCGAGCGGAATGGCGACGGCACGCTCCACATCGCGGACTTCCTCGAACAGCCCGCCCCCCTCGCCCGCGACATCTTCCGCGACGGCCGCGTCGGCCAGCAGACCACCGAGCGCATCGTCGCCATCATCCGAAACTACCAGAAATCCCTCGCCGAACTCGGCATCGACGCCCACGCCATCACCCGCGCCATCGCCACCAACATCCTCAGCGAGGCCGCCAACGACGAGAACGTCATGAACCGCATCCGCATCGCCTGCGGACTCGACGTAGGCATTATCGACGACGGCGAAATGACGCGCCTCATCTACCTCAAGACCCGCCGCCGCCTGCTGCACCTCCCCGCCATGCGCAAGGGCAGCACCCTCGTCCTCCACGTCGGCCCCGGCAACACCCGCGCCCTGCTCTTCTCCGAGGGCCTCATCACCCGCTACACCAGCTACCGCATGGGCGCGCACCGCACCCGCGAGGCCGTCGAAAGCTCGAACTCCGAGGGCCCCGCCCTCCTGCGCGTCATCCGCGAGCACATCCTCGGCAACCTCGCCCAAATCCGCCACGACTATTCGGACACCTCCATCGACGGCCTCGTCGTCATCGGCTACGAAATCCAATCCATCGCCTCCCACCTCACCGGCAACCACCCCCACTGCACCGCACGGGCCTTGCGCGAATTCACCGCCCGCGCCGCCAACCTCAGCGATGTCGAGCTGATCCGCCGCTTCCAGCTCGACTACCAGACCGCCGAAGCCCTCCTCCCCGCACTCGAAATCAACCTCGCCGCCACCGAAACGCTGGACCTCGCAAACGTCCACATCCCGACCAGCGATTACGAGCAGGGCCTGCTCCACGACCTCCTCGTCTCCCGCGAACTCACCGGAGCCTTCGCCGACGAGGTGCTCCGCTCCGCGCGCATCCTGGCCGCCCGCTACCAGTCCGACCCCGGCCACGGCACCCACGTCGGCAGCCTCTGCGAGCGCCTCTTCGACGAACTCGCGGATCTCCACCAGCTCGACGCCCACGATGCGCTCCTCCTCCAGGTCGCCGCGATCCTCCATGAGGTCGGCACCTACATCAGCCCGCGCGCCCACCACAAGCACTCCGAATACATCATCCTCAACTCCGAGATTTTCGGCCTCGACCGGCTCGACATCATCGTCGTCGCCCTCGTCGCCCGCTACCACCGCCACTCCGGCCCCAAGACCGACCACGAGGCATACCGCGCCCTCGAAACCGCCGATCGCATCCGCGTCAACAAGCTGGCCGCCATCCTCCGCGTCGCCGACGCCCTCGAGCGCACCCACGCCCAGCGCGTGCGCAAACTCGTCCTCCGCCGCGAACCCGGCAAACTCGTCCTCCGCCTCCCCGGCCTCAACGACGCCGCCGTCGAACGCATTGCCATGGAATCCAAGGCCGACCTCTTCCAGCACGTCTTCGGCCTCGCCGTCGTCATCGACGAGCACAACCGATGACCGCGCCTCACATCCCTCGAAAACGTTCGTCATTGTAATCGACCCTCAGCATGAGTGAAATCCGCCAGCGCGGTTCCATTTGCTGCGCCGCCATCCCGCCCGCCCATGCCCGCCAAATCCGCGAAAACCAACGATCCGCCCTTCATCAACCGCGAACTTTCGTGGCTGGAGTTCAACCAGCGCGTGCTCAACGAAGCCGCGCGTGGGGACCTGCCCCTTCTTGAACGCCTCAAATTCCTCGCCATCACCGCGTCCAATCTCGACGAATTCTTCCAGGTCCGCGTCGGCGGCCTCATGCTCATGCGCCGCTCGCGCCGCAACACCCCCGACCCCTCCGGCCTCACGCCCACCGCGAACCTCGCCGCCATCCGCCAGCGCGTGCTGCGCATGATCGAGAATCAATACAGCCTCCTCAACCAGGACCTCCTTCCCGCCCTCGCCTCCCACGGCATCCGCCTGCTCACGACGGACGAGGTCGATCCCGCCCGCGCGGCGCACATGGCCGGCGTCTTCGAGGACACCGTGTTCCCCCTGCTCACCCCGCTCGCCGTCCAATCCGGCGGCGAACCGCCCGTCGTCCCCGCCATGCAGATGGTCGTCGCCTGCCGCCTGTCCGACACCGAAACCAGGGAGACCCGCCACGCCCTCATCCCCATCCCCGACACCCTGCCGCGCTGCGTCCCCCTGCCGGTCGATGACGCGGATTCCTTCGAGTTCCTCCTCATCGAAAACCTCGTCACCGCCCACGCCGCCGCACTCTTTCCCGGTGAGAAAATCACCGCCGCAACCGCCTTCCGCGTAACCCGCAACGGCGACATCGCCGTCCAGGAAGAGGACGCCATCGACCTCGCCGGCGAAATGGAGGACGTCCTCACCGCGCGCCGCTTCGCCGACACCGTGCGCCTCGAAATGCCGAAGCGCTGCCCGCGCGACCTCGCATCCATGATCCGCCGCGTCACCGGAGCCGGTCCGGACGAGATCATCCGCCCCGACGGCCCGCCCGGCCTCGCCTCGTTCATGGACCTCGCCTTCCTCCCCGGCTTTGAACATCTGCGCGACGTGGAGTGGCCCGCCCGCAACTCCCCCGCCCTCGCGCCGGGAGCCACCATGTTCGAGACCATCGCCGCCGGCGACGTCCTGCTCCACCACCCGTATGAATCCTTCGAGCCGGTCCTGCGCCTCGTCGAGGAGGCCGCCGTCGATCCCGACGTCATCGCCATCAAACAGGTCCTCTACCGCACCGCCAAACAATCCCGCGTCATCGACGCCCTCATCCGCGCCGCGGAAAACGGCAAGCACGTCACCGCACTCGTCGAACTCAAGGCCCGCTTCGACGAGGCCCGCAACCTCCACCGCGCCGACGAACTCCAGCGCGCCGGCGTCCAGATCGTCTATGGCGTCAAGAACCTCAAGACCCACGCCAAAATCTGCCTCGTCGTCCGCCGCGAGGACGGCCGCCTGCGCCGCTACGTCCACCTCGGCACCGGCAACTACAACGAGTCCACCGCCCGCCTCTACACCGACCTCTCCTACCTCACCTGCAAGCCCGATTACGGCAGCGACGCCTCGCTCTTTTTCAACGCCGTCACCGGCCGTTCCAAGCTCGTCCGCTTCCAGCGCCTCGTCCCCGCGCCCACCGCCATGAAGCCGCGCCTACTCGAACTCATCACCGGCGAGGCCGACCGCGCCAAACAGGGCCTGCCCGCCCGCATCGACGCGAAAATCAACTCCCTCCAGGATCCCGACATCATCAAGGCCCTCTACAAGGCATCCCGCGCCGGCGTCGAAATCCGCCTCAACGTCCGCGGCATCTGCTGCCTCAAGCCCGGCGACGCCAGATTCTCCAAAAACATCCACGTCGTCTCCATCATCGACCGCTTCCTCGAACACTCGCGCCTCTTCCACTTCCACAACGGCGGCGACCCCCGCGTCTTCTTCTCCTCCGCCGACTGGATGACGCGCAACCTCGAAAAGCGCGTCGAACTCATGGTCCCCGTCGAGGAACCCGCCCTCCGGCGCCGCCTCATCCGCATGCTCGACGCCTTCTTCAAGGACAACACCCAGTCGTCCCTGCTCTTGGCCGACGGCACCTCCGAACGCCTCCCCCACCCCCGCGGAGCCAAGGCGTTCCGCGCCCAGGAACACTTCCACACCGAGGCCAAACGTGCCTCGAAGGCCCGCGAACACGAACGCGCCATGACCTTCGAGCCCCACGTCCCCAGCAACTGATGCCAATCGAAGACCCCCATTTCCACAAGCGCGATCACGTCGCCCGTTGGCAACGGATCGCCGCGCACCTGGCGATCCATCCCGAAGATTTCGAAATCGCCCTCGAAAACCTCGACCGCTGGGAAAAACTCGGCCGCGTCCACCCCCGCCCCATCCGCGAATGGCGTGCCCTCATCCAGGCCGCCTGCCAATCCCCCGAAGCCATGCGCGAACTGCTCGCCTGGCTCGCCGCCCCCAACCACGACGCCGAACCGCTCAAATCCTGCTCGCCATTCGTCGGCATCCACGTCCCGGACACCGCATGACACTCGCCGCGCTCCAGCACCTGCTCAATGCCGCTCACGCGATGGCCGAGGATCGCGAGTTCATCGTCCTCGGCTCCGCCTCACTGCTTGCCAGCCACCCCGAACCCGGCGCCAAAAACGCCCCGCTCGCATCCACCTACGATGCCGACCTCTGCCCCATTCCCTTCGACGAACTCACCGGCACCATGCTCGAGGAAGCGCTCGGCGGCGACCGTGCCTACTTCCGCCGCCACGGCTACCATGCCGACATCCTGCGCGACAGCATCCTCAAAACCTTGCCCGCCGGTTGGGAAAGACGGCTCGTGGAAATCCCCGGCATCCCCACCGCCAAAGCGCTCGAACCGCACGACCTCGCTGCCGTTAAACTCCTTGTCGGTCGCCCCAAAGATCTCGCCCTCGTCCGCGAAATCATTCAAATGGAACTCATCACATTGGACACGCTTCGCAGCCGCCTCGACTTGATCGACATCCCCGTGGAACTCCGACCACGACTCCTCGCCAACTTCAACAACCTCTCGAATCCTTAAATCTCAAATCCCAAATCCCAAATCCCATGCCCCTACTCGACGTCCAGAACCTCACCACCCGATTCCACACCCGCAACGGCATCGTCCGCGCCGTCGAGGACGTCTCGTTCCAGGTCGAGGCCGGCAGCACGCTCAGCATCGTCGGCGAGTCCGGCTCCGGAAAATCCGTCACCTGCTACTCGCTGCTCGGCCTCATCCCGCAGCCGCCAGGCCGCATCCATTCCGGCACCGCCATGTTCGACGGGCAGGATCTCCTCGCGCTCTCCAACAGCCGCCTCCGCGCCATCCGTGGCAAGCGCATCTCGATGATCTTCCAGGATCCGATGACGTCGCTCAACCCGTTCATGCGCGTCAGCACCCAGCTCATCGAGCCGCTCCGGCTCCACCTCGGGCTCGGGAAAAAACAGGCACTCCACCGCGCCATCGACTCCCTCGCCGAAGTCGGCATCCCCGACCCTGAGGACCGCATCCAGTCCTACCCGCACGAATTCTCCGGCGGCATGCGCCAGCGCGTCATGATCGCCATGGCCCTCATCACCCGCCCCGAACTCCTCATCTGTGACGAACCCACAACCGCCCTCGACGTCACCGTCCAGAAACAGGTGCTCGATCTCATCCGCGAACGCCAGCGCGACCTGGGCACCGCTGTCATCTTCATCACCCACGATCTCGCCGTGGTCTCCGAAATGTGCGATCACATCCACGTCATGTATGCCGGCCGCATCGTCGAGGCCGCGGCAAAACTGGAACTCTTCCGCCGCCCGCTCCACGCCTACACCCGCTCGCTGCTCAAATCGATCCCCGCCACCCATCCCAAGGGCGATGACCTCCACACCATCCCCGGCCTGCCTCCCGATCTCACGCTCGACGCCCCCTGTTGCGACTTCAAACCCCGCAACCGCATCGGCAAGCCCGAACTCTGCATCACCGATCGCGTCCCCGAACTCATTGAGGTCGAACCCGGCCACCTCGTCCGCAACTGCCCCGGATGCCTCGCGTAATCCCGGCTCCACAACCCTTCCAATCCCACCGCACTTGCACCCTCCGTAGGCTTGCACGTGAGAGCAAGGCGGGATTGGACGCCGATACGCGGAAAAACGCGGCCTCACCCCCGCAGTCACGGCCGTTTCGGCGAGTAGGCTTGCTCGTGAGAGCAAGGCAGGATTGGACGCCGATACACGGAAAAAAGCGGCCTCACCCCCGCAATCACGGCCGTTTCGGCGAGTAGGCTTGCTCGTGAGAGCAAGGCAGGGTTGGACGCCGATACACGGGAAAAAGCGGCCTCACCCCCGCAGCCACGGCCGTTTCGGCGAGTAGGCTTGCTCGTGAGAGCAAGGCAGGATTGGACGCCGATACACGG
>SLAV01000346.1 GCA_007126655.1 Haloferula sp.
GAAACTCCCCGTCACCTACGCCGGCGGCGCGGCCACCATGGCCGACGTGGAATTGATTGCACAAGCAGGGCGGGGCTGGGTGGACTTCACCATCGGCAGCGCGCTCGACATCTTCGGTGGCGGCGGCTTCCGCTACGGGGATTTGGTGGCGTGGAACCGGGGGCGATGATCCGGACAGCGAACGGCCTCATCATTTACAATTATTTTGAGCGACTCGTAAATGCCTCCCGCAGAACAGTTGTGAGCAAAAAATTTTTTCCGGGAGTGATTTCCGGCGACAAATCGGCGCTTGGAGCTTCGGGTTTCTCAGGCTTTGACAATTTTGATGCCTGCGAACGCGCGGGCAAACCCATCATCCTGCCCCCACCCGCCCTCGCCGCGTTCGCATGGTATCTTTGCAGCCGGTTGTCCCTCAAGGCCATCGCCGGGGTCCTCGCCGAAGTCCTGCTGGATCCGCGCGTCGCTTGTGAGCGCGTTCACGAAGTGGAAGGAAGCGGCCGTCGTGGCCATGCGCAAAAAGGGTGATTTCTCCGATCATTCCATTGCCGCCGCCCGGGCAAAGGTCTGCCCGTCCACACGTTCGATCCGGCACTCAAAGCCGTTTCCATCCTTCGAAGTCCACCGCGCCTGATCCCGACGGCTTGGCGGGACATTGAAAGATGCCTGACTCCTGCATCCATGATCCGGCAGATCGCCGGGCACCCTTGTCCGTGGGAAGGATGGCGTGGAAGGCGGATTTTGGGTTGAGATTGCGGTCGAATAGGAGGGGCTGATTGGTGCGGCCGGGGATGGGGAAGTTGTTGCGAACCATCATTCAGCCGCTTCCATGGCCCGGCGCAGGGCGGCTTCTTTTTCGGCCGACCAGTAGCCGCAATCCAGCTCGATGAATACCGAGGTGTAGGGCAGCGCGAGGGTGGTTTTGAGGATCAGCACGTTGAACAGCTCCGCCGACTCGTCGAGCTTGCGGATGATGTCCATGTGCGGCAGCTCGACCGGCTTGTCGTCGCCAAGGGCGGCGGCGATATGATCGCGCAGCGCGCCGATGCCGGGTGCGGCTTCTTCGGTGACGAAGCGCAGCTCTTTGTCGAGGTGGATGACCGGCCGCACATGTTCGGCCTTTTCGATCGCGGCGAGGACGGTGCGCAGCACCTCGATGTGGCCGGCCCCGGTGGCGATCGTTTGGATGCCCGGCGCGCTCTGCAGCGGGTAGGCCGAATCGGCGATGACAATGAAATTGCGGTGGCCGAGGCGCGGGAGTTCGCGGGCAAGCACGGCCTGCCAGGTGGCGGCCGCAGCGGGGCCGGTGTCTTGTGCGGTTGTGGGGATGCCGGCGAGCAGGAGTGCGGCCAGCACGACGGCGGCGGATGGGAGCAGGTATTTCATGGATTTCGATTTCGGGTTGGATCAGGTCAGGCGGTGGCGTGATTCAGCCTTCGGGCAAGCCGACGTAGATCCGGTCGAGGGTTTTGCGGAGGAGCCAGGCACGGCGGGTGTCGTCCTCGACGGCGTTGAATCGCTCCACCAGATGGCCAAGCCTTTGGTCGAACGAAGGCTCGGCGGCGAGGGCCTTGAGGCACTCGAGGTAGATGGCGGCGCAGCCAGCAGGGTCGCCATCATTGAAAACCGGAACGCCGCGGGCGATGGCGGCCTCGATCCGCTCGGCCGGCGTTGGCTTTTCCGCCTTCGCCTGCTCCCCATCCGGCGTTTTCGCCTCTGGCAGCAGCACCGAATCGATCACGTGGATCACGCCGTTATCGGCCTCGATGTCGGTCTTGAGAATGGTGGCGTTGTTTACCTTGAAGCGGCCGTTGTCGATGGCGAAGCGCAGCGTGCCACCGCCGATGGCTTCAGCCTTGCCGACGTTAAGTGCGTCGCCGGCGGAGACCCGGCCGTCGATGGCGTGCAGGGCGAGCACGGCGCGGAGTTGGTCGCGGTTTTCCGGTTTCAGCAGGGTTTCCACGGTTCCCTCGGGCAGGGCCTGGAAGGCTTCGTCGGTAGGGGCGAGCAAGGTCAGGCGAGACTCGCCAGCGAGCGCATCAGCCATGCCGGCGGCATCGACGGCGGCCAGCAGGAGCCCGAACGACCCCGCCCGTTTGGCCACAGCGGCCAGGTCGTTCGCAGGTTCGGGTGGCAGCATCACCGAATCGATCACGTGGATCACGCCGTTGGCGCAGCACACGTCGGCATCCAGCAATCTGGCGTCGTTCACGCGCACGCGGCCCTGGGAAAAACGAATGTCGAGCGGCTCGCCAAGCAGGGTCGTGGCAGTGCCGGCCTTGAGGGCATCGGCGAGGCCGACGGCACCCGGAACGACGTGAAATTGCAGGATTTCCCGGAGCGCTTCGCGGTTGGTCGGTTTGAGTAGATCTTCGAGTGTGCCCTCCGGCAGTTTGGCAAAAGCTTCATTGGTCGGCGCGAAAACGGTGAATGGCCCGTCGCCCTGCAATGCGCCAACCAGATCGGCCGCCTTCAACGCCTTGGCCAGCGTACCGAAGCGGCCGTCGGCCAGCGCCGCGGCGACCAGGTCGGGAGTCGATTCACCACCGCCGTAAGTGCGGATCCAATCGACCCGCAGCTCAAAGGGGCCGGGTTGTTTGTCGGCAAGGATCAGGCCCAGGCGCCGGATCTTGGCGGGGTCGAAGGCGATGTCGGGCAGATCCCTGCCGCGCCAAGTGCCGACGAAACCATCGAAGGGCACTTTCACCTCGGTCCACTCGTTTGCCACAGTGGGGATGCTGGCTTGGAATGACATTTCATTGCCGCGGAATCGGGCGTCGGTGGAGAATCGCACCTGGTAAGTGCGGCCGTCGCCCTTGACCCGCAGCACCAGTCCATCCGCATCGCTCAGGTCCATCTCGACGATTCCGGTGCGCAGCGAGGAGAAGCCGCCGTTGTTTTCCAGCGACAAGGTTCCGGAAAACCGCAACACGCCATCCTCGCCGATTTCGCGCCGACCCTGCGACAGTCCGCCCATCACGCCGTCATCGACGACCCGCCAGCCAAGATTGGCAGCCTCATCCGGAGTGAACTCGGCAATCGAACGCCCGTGACCGGCCAGCGCCGGGAGGCAGGAAAAAAGTGTCATCGCAAGCGCACCGGTAATTGTCTGTAGTGTCTTCATCACGAGGAATGAGCCACCAAATCGCCGGGATGCCAGCGGAAAATCATGCCAGTTCCAGCCCTGAAGCGGGTTGTGCCCCCGGGGTGGCATGAACACACCTTTACGGCCACGAAGTTATCGTGCTCCCCGTTGTCGGTGGGCGACGCCGCGGAGGATGGTGTCGAGGGTGGCGTCGAGATACTTTCCGAGATCTTCGGTGAGGAAGCGGAGGACGAGGCAGCTGTGTTGTTGGAGCAGCACGTCTTTGCGGCGGTCGCGGCGGTAGGCTTCAGGGTCGGCGAGGTGTTGCGGACCGTCTATCTCGATGGCGATGGCCAGGGCCCTGATCCTTATACATAGTGTCTGGGAAAAAAAGCTAAATCCTTCTACTTCATGGGCGTTTTTCTATTGATTGATGCGAATCCGAACGGGTTGTAACGCAGATTTAACAAATCTGGATACAAAATATCCATCATTC
>SLAV01000284.1 GCA_007126655.1 Haloferula sp.
TCATGTGAATGCAGCCGAGCAACACCAACAGGTGCTTCAACGTCGATTTGGCAAACGCAATCGCCATCCGGGGCGAATCGAACCACCTCACCGAACCGATGTCCACCCCAACTCACCCTCAATCCACCTCAAGCCGATACCGCCGCACCGAGCCATCCACCTCGCGGCTCCACGCGTCGATTCCGCCCTCCAGCCCGTAGGTCTCCTTCAACCCGTGCCCGCGGAACCATGCCACTTGGTCGAGCATGCCCCGCCCCAAGTGGTCGAAGAGCACCAGCCGCTGACCGGGATCCCCCGCGAAAATCTCCTGCTGCAATTCCTGCGTGAACAACTCCGCCCCCGGCAGCGGGACGGCCTCGAATTCCTCGCGCGTCCGCAAATCAATCCACCGCCAGCCGTCGCCGCGCATCGTCTCCGCAGCCACTGCGGGCGCAACCCGCATTGCCGCGTCGTGGCGTTCGCTCTCCAGCAGGTGGGCCAGCGCCTCGTCCGCGTCGATGTCGTTCCGCGCGCACAGCCCGGCCAGCGTCTCGTTCGGTGAAAACCCGCAGCTCTGGCAGCCGCCCAGGTGATAGCGCGCGAACAACGCCCGCTTCGCCCCCGGCAGCCCCGCCATCAGATCCTCCATCCGCGTTTCCGTGGTGAATGCCGCTCCCCCGGCTGCGTCCCTGGTGGTTTCCATGCCGACCACCCTAGGCACGGCACACAATCCCACCAATGAATTTCCACGAAATTTTCCACGAAATTTATTATTCATTCCCGGTTGGTCTTTCATCCAACGGAGTGGGCGGCTTGTTTTAGCCGCCCTTGCGACGGGTGCGGACGGCCTCGGCGAAACGATCCAGCACCTGAACGGTCTCCTCCCAACTAATGCAGGCGTCGGTAATGGATTTGCCGCGGACGAGCGCGCTTTTGTCCGCTGGGAGCGACTGATTTCCCTCCACCAGGTTGGACTCGATCATCACGGAGGTGATCGCGCGGGAGCCATCGGCGATCTGCTTGCAGAGCGCGTTGGCGACGAGTGGCTGGTTACGGTAGTCCTTCATCGAATTGCCGTGCGAGCAATCGACCATCACCGACTCGGTGAGTCCCTGCTCGCGGAGCTTGATGACGGCCTCGTCAATGGCCGCCTTCTCGTAATTCGGACCCGGTTTTCCGCCGCGCAGGATGAGGTGGCAGGCATTGTTGCCGCTGGTCGAGACAATCGCGGAGACGCCCTGCTTGGTGACGGAGAGGAAATGGTGCGGCCGCGAGGCCGAGCGGATGGCATCCAGTGCGAGCTGGATCGATCCGCCGGTGCCGTTTTTGAAGCCGACCGGCATGGACAGGCCGGAGGCCAGTTCCCGATGCACCTGGGACTCGGTGGTGCGCGCGCCGATCGCACCCCACGCGATGAGGTCCGCGACGTATTGGGGTGATATGGCGTCGAGGAATTCGCTTCCGGCAGGCAGGCCCAGATTGGCGAGATCCAGAAGCAGCTTCCGGGCGATCCGGAGACCGTGGTTGATGTCGAACGAATCATCGAGATTCGGGTCGTTGATCAGGCCCTTCCAGCCAACGGTGGTCCGCGGCTTCTCGAAGTAAACGCGCATGACGACGCACAGCTCCTTTTTGTGCTTGTCGGCCTCCGCCTTGAGCTTCCGCGCGTATTCCATGGCCGATTCGGGATCGTGGATCGAGCAGGGACCCACGACGACGAGAAGCCGGTCGTCCTCACGACGCAGGATCTCGGCCGCTTCGGCCCGGGCGCGCGCCACCACTTCGCTGGCCTTTTCCGTGATCGGCAGGTAATAGGCGAGCACCGCCGGCGAGATGAGCGGGCGGATGCTGGTGATGCGGAGGTCGTCGGTGCGGTGCTGGGTCACGCGAAGATCGTTGGCGGCTCGCCCCCGGCCTTGCAAGGCACAAGTGAGAGGTTGGCACGGCACCTCAAAGGCATCCGTCGAAGGACACGGGAGGGGTCAGAACGGCTCGTCATCGCCCCACTCGTCCGTGCCCCGGACGCGCCATTCCTCGACAAGTTCGGTCGGGAAATCGTTGAGAAAACGCGAAGGACGCAGGTAGTAATCGCCGCTGTAGGAACGGGGATTGGTCATCGGATAGCTGAGGTAGAGTTCGTTTTTCGCCCGCGTCAACGCGACGTAAAACAACCTTCGCTCCTCCTCCAGGCCGGCGATGTCGCCGGATTCGAGAACCTTGCCGTTGGGAAACTGTCCGTCGGCCAGCCAGATCAGGAAAACAGCCTCCCACTCCAGCCCCTTCGCCTGGTGGATCGATGAAAGCGTGACCATGGGCGCGTCATCCGGTCCGGCCTCGGCGGGTTTGCCGCCGGAATTCGGGCCGTCGTCGGTGTTGCCAAGCAGCGAGAGTTGTTCGAGGAATTCCGCGACGTTCTGGAAATCCGCCGCGAACTCGCCGAGTTTTTCGAGATCCGCACGGCGGGAGTCGGCATTTTCATAGCTGGCGTCGAGGTGTTCGCCGTAAAACCCCTCGACGATGCTGAACACCATGTCGCCGGGACTCGCGAATTCGCCGCCCGGCGTGAGTTCGTCGAGCACGTGGCAGAGCTGCGTCCAGTGTTTCGCGGATTTCCCCGGCACCTTGAAGGCACCGATGGCATCGCTCCATGATTCGGGCGGTTGCTCCGCTCCGGCCAACCCGGTGGCCAGCCACTTTTTCCAGAGCTTGCCGGCGGTGACCGCGCCGCAACCCGGCAGGAGCGAGACGGCGCGGAGAAAGCTCACCTCGTCGCGACGGTTCACCACGAAGCGCATCAGCGCGGTGACGTCCTTGATGTGCGCCTGCTCGAAAAACCGAATGCCGCTGGTGATCGTGAACGGGATGCCCCGGCGCGTCAGTTCCATCTGGATTTCCAGGCTCTGGAAATGCGCGCGGTAGAGCACGGCGATCTCATTCGCTCCGATGTCCGCCTCGCCCAGAATCTCATCGATCCGCTGTCCGACAAACGCCGCCTGGTTCGAGGGGTCGGCGAGCGGCACGAGCGCGGGCTTCGCCCCGCCGCCAGAGCGGCTCGAACGGAGGTTTTTCTCGAACCGGCTCGTGTTGGCCCGGATCGCGGCGTTCGAGAGTTCGAGAATCTCCGGCACGCTGCGGTAATTCGTCTCGATGGTGAACACCTCCGCTCCGCGGTAATCGCGCTTGAATCCCAAAATCAGCCCGACGTCCGCGCCGCGCCATGAGTAAATCGATTGCGAATCGTCCCCCACCGCCATCAGTGAGGCACCATCGCCGCCGGAGAGCAGTTCGATGATGCGGGACTGGACGCGGTTCGTGTCCTGATACTCATCGACGAGCACATGCCGGAATTTGCCCTGGTATAGCCGCGTGAGTTCCGGGTTTTTTTCGAGCAGATCCGCCGTCAGGCAGATCAGATCGTCGAAATCCATCGAGTTCCCCTCCTGCTTGCGCTTGACGTATCTGCCCCGGAGTTCCTCGATTTGCGGCATCCACTCGAAAAGCGCGTCGCCGCGTTCCGCCACCACATCCTCCAGCGGCCTTTCCGTGTTGTCGGCCAGCGAGAAGAGCGAGGCGATCACCTCCGGTTTCGGAAAACGGCGGTGGCTCGTATCGATGTTCATTTCCTTGATCACCGAGCCGAGCAGTTGTTTCTGATCGTCCCGATCCAGGATGGAGAACGAGCGGGTGAAGCCGATTTCGTCGGCATGCCGGCGCAGGATCCGCGCGCCGACCGAGTGGAACGTGCCCGCCCAGAGGTCGGATGTGTCGATGCCGACCAGTTCGCGCACGCGGGCGATCATTTCCTTCGACGCCTTGTTCGTGAACGTGAGCAACAGCACGTTGGCCGGGGACACGCCGCGATCCAGCAGCCACGCGACGCGATAGGTCAGCGTGCGGGTTTTCCCCGATCCGGCACCCGCGATCACCAGCGCCCGCCCGGCCCGGGTGGTCACCGCGGCGAGCTGTTGCTCGTTCAACTCGGCGGCGTAATCAATGCCGGAAGTCCCGGCGTGGGATTCCGTTGGCGGAGCGCTTCCTCCCTGACCCGATCTCAAAGAATAATTGCGAACCATGCGCGAAGCCAGACTGGCACGTAAACGCCTCAGACCATGCCGAGTTTCATTTTGCCCTCTTCGGAGATCATCTCCTGGTTCCAGGCGGGATCCCACACGATGTCAACCTTGGCATCATCGACGCCATCGATGGTCATGATCTTCGCCTGTGCGTCTGCGGCGATCACCGGTCCCATGCCGCAGCCGGGCGCGGTGAGCGTCATTTTCACCAGCACGGTGCGCTTGCCGTCGTTCTCCTCAACATGACAGTCGTAAACGAGTCCGAGATTGACGATATCTACGGGGATTTCCGGATCGTAGACACCTTTGAGCTGCGCCCAGATCTGGTCTTCGAGCGGGGCGTCCTTGAGGCGCTCGGCTTCAGCCTGCTGTTTTTCGTTCTCCTCGGGATCAATTCCAAGCGCGTCGCTATCCTGGGATGATATCCGCGCAAGTCCCTGTGAGGTGGCCACCGTGAACGTGCCGCCGAGTTTCTGTGTGATGAAGACCGCCGTTCCGGCAGGAATCGTGAGCGTGTCGCCACTGGGAATCTGAACGGCATCGACCTCGCGTGTGAGTTTGATTTCCTCATGCATGCGCCAAGTGATAACCCACCACGGCGCGCGCGCAAGCGCACATCAGCGCGAACCTGCCATCGCCACACCATCGGCGCTTCGTTCTTGCGGCCCGGTGCGCTCCGGCGATGCTCTTTCCCGATGAAAAACCGGTTTTATGGCGCGTTCGACACCGAGAGGCTGAGCGACGAACGTCCGTCCGAAGATTTCCGGTCGGCTTTCCAGATTGATCGCGACCGGGTGCTCCACACGCCGACATTCCGACGCCTGCAGAACAAAACACAAGTCTTCTGGAGCGGGGAATACGACTTCTATCGCACGCGCCTGACCCATTCGCTGGAAGTCGCGCAGATCGGGAAATCCATCTGCCATTGGCTGGCGACACGCCGCGACGGGCCGCTGGAGCCGGACTTTTTCATCGATCCGGATCTCGTCGAGGCTGTCTGCCTGTCGCACGATCTCGGCCACCCGCCCTTCGGACACGCGGGCGAACGCACGCTGAACCACCTGATGCGCCACCACGGCGGCTTCGAGGGCAACGCGCAGACGCTGCGCCTGCTCGCCGACAGGATTTTCTCCACGAAACGCACCGGCATGAATCCGACCCGCGCGTTCCTCGACGGAGTCCTGAAATACAAAACACTCTGGAGCGAGCTGCGCGACGGGGAGAGTGGAGCGCCCGAACACCACTTCATCTACGACGACCAGCACGCGCACCTCGACTGGGTGCTTGGCGGGCGGGATTTCCCCGCGGAATACCCGCCCGGAAAAACCCGCGACGCATTCAAATCCGTGGAATGCCAGGTGATGGACTGGGCGGACGACACCGCTTACTCGCTCAACGACCTCTCGGACAGCGTGAGGGCCGGGTTTCTCACCATCGAACGCATCGAGGCCTGGGCCGAACGCACTGGAACGCCATCGGGAGAAGGCACGCCGCTGGATGACCTGATGACGGCGATCCGCAAGCATCGCGTCGATCCGTTCACCGGCAAGCGGATCGGCCGCTACATCCGCGCCACGGCCCTGGCGGACGACACCAACTTCCTCGGAGCCGAGACCGCGCGCCATCGCCACCGCCTCATGGTTGATGACGACGTGCGAGCGGAGTGTGCGGTATTCAAGCGGCTCGCCTCCGAGGTGGTTTTCCTCTCACCCCAACTCAAACAACTCGAACACAAGGGCAGCCGCATGCTCAGGCGGATGTGGGAGGTGCTTTCCACACGCTACGTGGAGCGGGAGAGAATCGACGGGCAGGACTTCCAGCTCCTGTCGGCCGATACTGCGGAGGAGATCGCCACCGCGCCGGACTCCGCAGCCCGCGCGCGACTGGTGTGTGATTTCCTGGCCGGCATGACGGACGGCTACGCCGCGCGCACCTACAAGCGCCTCTTCGAACCCGACTTCGGCTCCATCGGCGATCTGGTCGGCTGAATCGGGCCACTCTCGTTGCTCACGCGAATCCGACATGAATCCGGGCGGACATTCGCCGCTTGCTGTCGGCAAAGTTTCCCCTACAATGAATCGGAACCCCCAACAACAAGACCATGAAAAAAATCATCACCACATTCATTTCAACGCTGGCCGCGTTGTTTCTCACGAGTTGTTTCCAGCATGAAATGACAATCACCCTCAACAAGGACGGCTCCGGCACCGTGGTCGAGGAAACAGTCATGGGTGCCGAAATGCTCGGGATGATCCAGCAAATGGCCGCCGGATTCGGCGGCGAGCCCGGAGAAGCCGCCGATCCGCTCGCGGATATGCTCTCCGAGGAAAAGGCCGCGAAACGCGCCAGCGAAATGGGCGAAGGCGTTACCGTCGAGAAGGTTGAGCCGATCGAGTCCAACGGTGGCAAGGGCGCGCGCGTCACATTCGCTTTCGAGGACATCAACAAGCTGCGCCCGGATCTCGGATCCGGCATGGGAGCTGTCGCGGCGCTTGACGACGACGATGAGGATGACTTGCCGGAAAACCCGCTCGTATTCAAATACGACGACGGCACGCTGACGATCACCATTCCAAGGCCTGAGGCGGACGAAACGCCGGACGGCGCGCAGGACGTGGATATGCCCGACGATCCCCAGGCCACCGCAATGATGCAGCAGATGTTCGCCGATATGAAAATGAGCATGAAACTCGTCATCGCCCCCGGCATCGCCGAAACCAATGCCACCCACCGCGACGGCGACACCATCACGCTGATGGAGATGGATTTCGGGAAAATCGTCCAAAACCCCGATGGCATGCAAAAACTCGCCGCCACGGAAAACGAAGAGGATCCCGCCATCATCATGGAAATGCTCAAGGGTGTGGACGGCGTGAAACTGGAGGTTGAACCCGAGGTTACCGTCACGCTGAACTGACACCTTCAAACCCGCACAGCACGCCGCCGGAGGAATTCCGGCGGCGTGTTTTTTTACCCGTCACCACTTTGGAAGAATGGAATCAGGGTCGCGCGCGGACGACGCGTCATGACAAGCCGCCCGCCGCGGAATGATATGATCAGGATTGTTGGGATCCGGACGCAGCGCTTTTTCGATGATCCTACGGGAGCCACCGCCTCTGGATTCCGCCTCCACACGGCACAAACCCGGAGCGAAACTGGGAAGTCTGTTTGCAACACTCCCCGGGTGGCACCTCCGGGCATGGTTGTGACGATTTGCCCTGGCAGCCAATCCAATACGACCAACAATCGACAGCCTGTATTTTCCTCTCCGAAATGCGGGCTAGCCGCCGGAGGCGCCTTGCTGTTTCCCGGCATTCTCATCCTCTTCCAGACACAGATCGCAATACTCGCGTCCGTCAGACCCAACGCGGAATTCACGCTCCGGGTCCATGACGTCGTTGCGGTGGCACAACGCGCATTTGTGGAACGGCTCCTCGTCCTCGTTGAACCCCTTCTTCAACTTCTTCGCGAACACCTTCTGCCCGCGCGTCCCGGCCCGGCTCTTCCACATCGGCACCACCACCCACAGCAGGTAGTTGCCATAGCCGAGCAACAGGAACGGCACCAGCCGCGGGTCCCCCAGGATCGTCAGCACCAGGAAAAACGCCTTGAACATCGCGATGAACCGCACCTCTACCGGAAACACCAACATCAGGTGCCACACCACCCGCGGAAACAACGTCGCGAACGCGAAAAACGCCGAGCCGTAGATGATGAACCCGCTGTATGCGATCGCCACCGGCATCAGGAAATTCCCCGCCAGCAGGCCCGCGATCGCGAAATAGTGGAACAAGCTCGTCTTGAACACCCCCCACTCCTCCTCCAGCGCGTCGCTCACGATCATCATGATCCGCATCAGGAAAAACAACAGCACCGCGCCGAGCAGCGGCTGCACCATCAGGTTGCCCGCCGAAGCGAACAGGAACGTCACCATGCGCCACACCTCCCCGGCCAGGATCTTCTCGCGGTCGAAATCCAGCAGCTCGCCGATGTCCGGCCGGATCAGTTGGATCGCATACACCATCAGGTGGAACAGCGCGTAATACCTCAGGAATCCGGGAAACGAAAACCTCCCGAAACGGCGCTCCAATCGGTCCATCAAACTCATCCCCGCCACCATCGCCCCCAGCGCCCGAATGACAAGTCCGGGGATTCCCAGGAGCCGTTTCACCGCGCCATTCCCCGCTTGCCAGCCGCCGCCCCGCTCCCGATGGTTGCCGCATGTTCACCGCGAAATGGAAGAAAAACGCGAGGCACCTCGCCAAGGGCGCGCGCAAGTTCCTGCATTACAAGCGCGACCTGCTCAAGCCCGACCGCATCGACGAGATCGAGGCCCGCCGCGCCGACCTGCTCGCCGCCGTCAAGGCCGGCGACCGCGCCAAAACCGACGAGGCGTCGAAACAACTCCGCGCCGTCTGCGAAAATGCCCTGCCCCGCGAGAAACCCACCGGCTGGCTCGAGGAAAACGTCGAGGTCATGTTCGTCGCCATCGTCATCGCGCTCGGCCTGCGCGCCTACTACCTCCAGCCGTTCCGCATCCCCACCGGGTCGATGCAGCCCACCCTCAACGGCATCATCGGCAACCCGCTGCCGAAGGCCGAGTGGCCGTCATTCCCCGTGCGCGCCGCCGAATACGTCCTGCGCGGACGCCGCTACGTCCACGTCGTCAACGACCAGGACCGAACCGTCGCCTTCGATGGTCGCGGCAACGCGGTTTACGACATGCAGCACATGCACTTTTTCAGCCGCTCGGCCCTCAATTTCCACGATTCGGCGCCCATGCGCCTGCCCGCCCCAGGTGGTCCCATGAAGGAAACCGGCCTGCTCGACGCCCTGCGCGACGCACGCAACAACGGCGGTCGCCTCCCTGCCGGCACTGTGCTCGCCGAGGGAACCATCGATTCGGGCGATCTGGTCCTCGTCAACAAGTTCGCCTACCACTTCCGCCGCCCGGATCGCGGCGAGGTCTTTGTTTTCGACACCCGCGGCATCCGCGGCATCCACGAGCGCAGCGATGGCGAGCAGGGTGGCGGGTCCCACTACATCAAGCGCCTCGTCGGCGTCCCCGGCGACACCCTCGCCATCCAGCCCCCGCATCTCCTCATCGACGGCAAACTCCCGTCGGAACCCGAGATCCTCCGCATCGCCGGGGCCGAAGGGAAATACTCGCTGAACCCCGAAGGATTCACCCCCGCCGACCCGCGCGAACTCACCATCCGCACGCACCTCCGCCACTACCTCGGCGACACCGACGCCACCCTCACCCTGCGCGGCGACGACGCGCCGCCCGGCCTGCGCGAATACGCCGCCCTCGGCGACAACACCGGCAACTCGCTCGACACCCGCTACTGGGGTCCCGTCAGCGAATTCAACCTCCTCGGCCCGGCCGCCTTCTCCCTCTGGCCCGTCACCACCGGCCACTGGGGGTTCATCCGCTAGGAAAAATCCGCCACCCCTTGTCACACGCATCGGACATCACCCGGCGCGCCAAATCCAACCTCGCCATCGCGCTGAGGCTGCTGCCCGCCGACCGCCGCGACGACGCCGTCGTCTTCTACGCCTTCTGCCGCACCATCGACGACATCGCCGACGACGCATCCCGCCCCGCCGACCAGCGCCGCGCCGCGCTCGACGCCTGGGAACACGGCATCCTCCACGGCTTCGCGCGGCCCGACGGGTTCCAGCGCGAGGTCGCCGAGCTGCGCGACCGCCGCCAACTGCCCGCCGACCTCCTCACCGCCATCATCCATGGCTGCAAATCCGACCTCGACCCCGCGCGCCGCTTCCAAACCTGGGAGGGCGACCTCGAAGCCTACACCTGGAACGTCGCCGGCGCCGTCGGCCACGTCTGCATCCGCCTCTTCGGCTGCACCGACCTCCCCGCCGCCGGGCGCTACGCCACCGCGCTCGGTCACGCCCTGCAACTCACCAACATCCTGCGCGACGTCGGCGAGGATCTCGCCCAGGGCCGCGTCTATCTCCCGCTCGACGACCTCGCCGCCTGCGGCTGCACCGAGGCAGATCTGTTCGCCCGCGTCCATGACGAACGCTTCACCCGCGCCGCCACCCGCATCGCCAACCGCGCCGAAGCGTATTTCCGCAAAGCCGAAACGGAATTCCCGGAAACCGACCGCGCCGCCCTGCG
Organism: Haloferula sp.; assembly: GCA_007126655.1. Taxonomy (GTDB): domain Bacteria; phylum Verrucomicrobiota; class Verrucomicrobiia; order Verrucomicrobiales; family Akkermansiaceae; genus Luteolibacter. Next base: position 10,198 of record SLAV01000284.1, read on the forward strand.
CCCCGCCCGTGTCATGGCCGCCATCTATCAGGAGCTCCTGCGCATCATCCGCGCCGGAGGCTACCGCGTCCTCCACAAACGCCACAAGGTGCCCAAAACCCGCCAGCTCGCCATCCTCGCCCGCCACCTCGCCGGATGAGAACTCCTGACTAACTTCCCCGTAGCAGGAGTCTCCGACTCCTTCGTTTTCAGGGAAAAGTTAGTCCCGTCATTGTCCGCCCACCGGCGGTGCGAGCTCCCAACTCCCAACTCCCAACCCGCAACTCGCAACTTGCAACTTGTAACTCGCGCGCTGCGCACACCCTCACCGGCGCACCATCACCTCATAAGAATACTCGAGCGTTACCGAGCCGCCCGCGGGAACATCGAGCCGCCATTCCATCTCGCGCCTCGGGTTCACGCTCCACACGCCCTCGGCCCGCAACCGCGTCTGCGGGTCGCCTTCCGCTTCCGTCAGCTTCCCGCTGAATTCCACCCCGGCGATCATCGTCAGCGCCTCACTGCGGTGATTCGCGACCTCCAGCGTCCCGCTCACCCGGCTGACCCGGTAGGACGTTCCGCCGATCCTCACGTGCTGCCGCTCGATCTCCTCCTCCACCTCGTGGTGCCTCACCGTCACGCTGAGCGCCTTGTTCACCCGCAGGTTCATGCGTTGGCCGGGATTCACGAAGTGCGTCTGCCCCTGGCCGCGGAACTTTCCGTCCTCGTGAAACTGCACTGGCGCGGTGGTGATGGGGAAATCAAACGGATTCCGCAGTCGCAGCGCGTCCCACGCCTCCGGTCCGGTTTCATCCGGCTGGTTGCGATGGCGGCCGAACGCATCCCGGCGATCCTCCGCCTTCCACTCGACCACCCGCTCATAATCCGCCTCCGCCGCCGCCACTTCCATCGCCATCGTTTCGCCGGCGGCGAGCCGCAGCGGGCCGATGTCGAGGAAATGCATGTCCACGCCATCCGCCAGCGCGTCCGCCGCGTCGCCCGGCATCGCCTCCGCCGAAGCCACGTTGAAAGCGATCATCTGGCTCGTCACATCCCCACGCGTCGATGATCCGCCCCGGCGTCCCGGCATCTGCAGCGCCTGCGCGAAAAACCCGCTCAAGTCCGCGCCCGGCGACAACGGCGAATCGACGTGGCCGAACCGGATGTGTGGAAATCCCGAAACCAGCGACGCCACCGCGCCGTCCACATCCTGCAGCTCGTTCCGCACCATCCCGGTCTGCCGGATCCGCGCCCGCTCCTCGCCGATCTCCACCGTGTAGGAGGGCATCCACGCCATGCCGCGGGTGAGGTAGAACACATCCACCCGGTCGCCCGGCTCCGCCTCCTCCACCTCGAACAACAACACCGGCCGGTCCTCCGCAACCGCGCGCGGCTTGAACGGCCCCTCCGCCGAAATCACCGCCACGGAACCCAAATCCACATACTCCCGGCCGTCCTCGTTTTCCAGAATCAGGAAATCCGCTCCCGCCACCCGGACCGGCGCGCCTTCCCGTCCGGATTCGCGGTGCATCCACGGAACCCCGGAGAACATCGCCCCGCCATGGTGCCCGCCCGGAGTCATTGACGCGTAATCCCGATCCCAGCCGCCACCCTCCGGGCCTTCAGGGGTTGGGACTTCCCACACCCGCCCGGCCACCTCCGCCCGTCCGCCGGAGTCCGCCTTCATCCGGAGCCTCACGTTTTTACCCGCCAGATCCCGCTGCGGATCGCCCGTCGCCTGTTCGCGCTCCGGCGTGGTTTCCACCCGCCGGTGGCTGGCGGTCGTCCGCACCGGACCGCGCGCGGTCACCTGGAACGTGCCGTGGATCGGGCTCGGCACATCGTCCCACCGGTAGGTTCCCGGCCCGTCCAGCCGGAACGACGCGCGCACCATCACCACGCCGTTTTTGAACAGCCCCACCGAATCAATCTCCGGGGCGACCACCCGCTCCGTGGCGGCGTGCGCGCCCGAAAACATGAAAACGGAAAAAATCGAAATGCCGGCAATCTTGGAAAAGCATGTTGTGCTCATGGATGGATCATGACCCCGGCGCTCCCCGCCGTCTGTAAATCGTTTGTAAAAGCGCCCGCGCTGGAATTTACCATCCATTTACACACAAACCCCGCCCGCACCGCCAGGATTGGGGTGTTATGAAAAACATCACCACCGCATCCGTCATCATCGCCGCATCCATCGCCATCTTGCCGACCGCGTCCGCCGAAGAGCCGCTCAACCCGTCGATCCGCTACGACGAGTTCGTCGAAAAAACCACCCGCCTGGCCCCCGTCCGCGAGCACCACCGCGTCTCCGAGGACGAGTTCCTCCGCATGGCCGCCGAACCCGGCACCGTCGTCCTCGATGCCCGCAGCCGCGACCGCTACGAGCGCATCCACATCACCGGAGCCGTCCACCTCGCCCTCACCGACTTCACCGCCGAAGCCCTCGAAGCGCTCATCCCCGACAAATCCACCCGCATCCTCATCTACTGCAACAACAACTTCGAGAACGAACCCGTCAACTTCGCATCCAAGCTTCCCGCCGTCTCGCTCAACATCCAGACCTACATCAACCTCCACGCCTACGGCTACACCAACGTCCACGAACTCGGCCCGAAATTCGACATCCGCACCACAAAAATCCCGTTCACCGGCACCGACGTCTCCGAAGACGGCCGCCCGCTCATGGCATCCGCCGGCTCCCCGTAGGAGGTGCCTCCGGTTCCTTCATTCCACCGGCAAACCCGCCAAACCCCGCATTGCCCCGCACCGGAATTCCCGCAATAATTCTTATCAACAACCAACAACCAACAACCAACAACCA
>SLAV01000259.1 GCA_007126655.1 Haloferula sp.
TGCGGCGCACCACCGCGTACCGTGTCAAAGAGGCTGGCACTCGTTAATGGCTCCATAAAGCGCGCATCGAAGAAGGATGGACCATTCAGCTCGCGCGTCTCAAATGTTACAGCACGCGGCAATTGATCACCTGGTCGAACATTGAGATTGAACGTTGTAGCAAGACGTGCCGTCACCATGGAAGCCGCAGTGGAAATACCCTCCAATATTGCACCCTCGCGGTTCAAGAGAAAAGCGGCCATTTGCGAAACAAATAGCTGATTATTCACATTGGCGGGCAGTAAGGGCAAACGGAAGGTGCCATCGGCACCCGACACGTCAAACTCAAGAGGCCGAATACCATCCATGCTCACGCGATTCCCCACCAATGTCACCAAAAAACCGGGACGCGGAACGCGAGGCACCGTTTCGCCTGCAGAGATATCCACAATTCTGCCCATACCATGACGCCAGTTACCGCTGACATCGCCAGCAGCAACAGATGTATACGGCAAGTCTTCATGCTCGAAAACCCAGGATAAGAATTGCAGCGTTGGCCCCAATTGCGGATTGACGCGAGACCATTGAATTCGATCGTACCGGTCAAGAGGAGAGTCTGGCGTACGCCGGGGGGCATCATCCGTGACCCACGTAACCCCAGGCAATCCAAAACTGGTGCCGACGGCACTGATCAAGGCACGTTGCGGCAATTGCCCCAAACCACCTGTTCTGCCAGACATCGCGTCCACGTTCACCGCGCTGCGATGAGGATCCCCCTCTGGCCACATATCCCCGCGTTGTATGGCTCGCCGCATAAAGCGCTCGAAATCGCGCGGTACCCCATCGATACGATTATACCCGCAATGCCCCCCCAAACTGGTCAAGACACCGGAATCAGAAAGATCAATGCCGATCACGAATGCAGCGGCCGTCTCTTCGGTCGTATCAATACCAAATGTATTTCCGATTTGTTGCCGCAAGCTATCCAACTCATCAAAGAAGGTGATCCGCTGACGCTGCATGCCAAGCTGACCGGTAATGCGATCCGCCATACGATCCCAGAGCAGGATCGCAACCGGCAAGTCTTCCGGCTCAACATCCTGCTCGGCGCTATGTGTCGCGCCCAACACCCGGTTGCGGCTGCGAAGCGGTTTCGAAACGATCGGTAACAATCGGGCCGCCTGCTCTTTGCCCTCTTCAAATGCTTCCCACGGACCGTCCTCTCCCTCTTCGTCAACATCTGCCTGTTCACGCCAATGCGTAACAAAAGCTTGCACGTCTCGAATTACGGCAATTTCTTCTTCCGTTAATTCTGCAGTATGCTCTGCGAGCAACCACTCGGCAGCTTCCCATTTAGCTGCTAGCATACCAATCCGCGTGCTGGCCGTATTCTCTCGATCGCCACGCATCGACGCCAATCGAACCTCGCCTTGCAACGTGCTCAAACGTAAGATTTCCGGCCCGATCGCATCTTTAAAAAGCCGACGCAAGTGCCGGCTGAACCGGCGACTATGCAGATTGGCCAACCCTTCAACAGGGTCCGGAAACAAAGCCAATTCTTCCGCAGCCTCTTCGTATAATGACAGGCTCCCAGCGTCAATCGAGGCATACGCATTGCGAATCCGCTCGCCTGGTAGCGTAGCAAGCATGGCCGACATATGACGCATACCAAGCTGGTTGATGTGGTACGCATCCACGAAAGCAAATAAAAGCGGACGCATCGGACGCTCAGCCTGGTCTCGCAACACATTCAAGACCACCGCCGTATCCAGTGCCACATCCGCACCGGGGGCTATGCCCATGACACGACTCATCGAGTCATACGGAGCAACCACAACATACGGGGCTTCGCCCGCGGAACCCGCAGGGACAACACCAGCATAAATATTGCGTGCCGTAACCGTCTGCCAACTCGAACGACTGTAGATACGGCCGCGCGGTATCTGCCCGGAGCGCAACGCATCTGCCAACTCCCCTACAGGAACATAATAACGCGGTTTGAACAACGATTGATTCGAATACAATGGCCGACCCGCTGTTTCGGATTCGAGAAAGATTACCGCCGATGCCCCGAAATCAAACGCCCGCCGGTAACGCTCCTGCCCCGACATTTCCATAACGGCAATCTGTCCGCGCAACCTGCGTGCGGGAATATCTTCAAAGTCACCTTCTCCAATATAAACCAAACGCCCCCGAATCCCCACATTTGGCGTATTGTTCAATCGCACGCCTTCAGGCCAAAAGGGATGAATGGCATGCTGACCAGAAAGAGCATCGCCACCAATTTCGAGATACGTTTCTTCCTCCACGGGCACCATTACCGGAAATTCCTGCGTCCAGACCGTAACACCGGGGATCTGCTCTATGCGTTCCAGCAGATCCTGCTGAACCGCCTTGTGTGCATCTGTGCCAATTTGCCGTGTGACGTACTCCGAAAGCCAGCGTGTATCAGCTCGTACGCGATCCGCAAAGCTTTCTAAGCCTGCCTGCAAATTGCCCGCTACGAGCAAAACCGCTACAGCAGCCAATAAAAGCTGCCGGGACACCGAAAATTTGGTAGCCGGATAAGAGTATGTCATCTTTACGATCCCATTCCTTTGCATGATCTTTATCAACAATAAGGTTTTTAGTAAAATTAACGAGAAGGCATCACATTATGGATATTGAATCAAAATATAGCGCGGCACTTCATACGGAGCGACCCCGCCTACATGAATCATCAGAATTGGAACGAGTGCCCACACAATAATTGCAAGCAATTCTCCGATAATGAGACCAAGAAAGAGCGGTCGTGCTTTACGGTACGCCCCACCCCCGAATAAACGTGTGATGAAGGTCTTGACAAGCCATCCGAGGAAAATACTAAACCACAGTAAATTACCAATCGACCACCGCACAAACACAATACCAACAGGATGAATCGGCCAAGCTGGGAAACGGGAACACACATACAGCAATGCACCCGCAATACCAAATCCACTTAACTGGTCAAATCGTGTTTGCGAAAAGAAGCTGTATTCTATTCTGTCTACACGCGCCCACTGATTCACGGCACTAATGCCACCTTTGGCATCGGTGGTAATTTCCATGCTACCGTATCCCATCCGCAAGTGGACGGCACCACAAACAACGAAACCGACCAAAAGAACGATCAACCCACCGATCAGCAGACGCGATTGCGTACTCGGCTTCCCTTCGCGATCCAATCCCATTGCCAACGTACTGATCACGCTGGCACTGACCGCTGTAGTTCTCGTCAAAATCGCATGAAAGACACTGAGAAGGAAAAGAATGATCGGTGATTGCCACGCTAAAGGGAAAAATGCAGTCAAGCTACCAAGACTCACCCTGCTCATCCAGAAAACCGGCACGCCCGTCTCAGCGATGATACGTGCAACCAGCAACGCGATGAGCACACACCCGAGACCGGCCAGCAAACTCCACCAAAGGGCCGCACCGGCCCATACCAACCACAAAACAATCCCGGCAGTTCCAAGCGTAAGCATCCAACCGGCAATCGCATTACGCCGGTTTTCCTCCGAACTGGCAGCACGTCCGAACATAGCTTGCCCGACAAGATACCAATGCGAA
>SLAV01000149.1 GCA_007126655.1 Haloferula sp.
TCATACCAGCCGTTCTTGTAGATGATGTCGTTGCGGCCGCTGCCGTTCAGGTCGCCCACGCCGACGCCGTGGCCGTTGGTGTTCTCACCGCCTTCCATCACCGTCACCATTTCCACCTCCGGACCGCCCTCCGCCGGAGTGATCCGGTAGTAGCGCATCGGCAGGCCGTCCCGCCAGTGGTTCATCAGGAGCGTGGCGGTGCCGTCTCCGTCGATGTCCGTCATCAGGGTGGTCTCGTTGCTGCGCAGGCCGGTGTTGATCAGCACGTGGCGCTCCCACATGCGTCCATCGGCGAGGCCGTCCGGGCCGGGGTTCTCATACCAGACCAGCTCGGTCTCCATGAAGCCGCCGGTCACGATGTCGGGCAGGCCATTCAGGTTCAGGTCCATCGCGTGCTCGCTGTGGTTCGACAGCCACTCGCCGCCTAAGAAGGGTTTGAGTTCGCGCACCGGCCGTTGCTCCGTGAAATCCGGCCCGGCATACCAGTATGCGCCGGCGGAGAGGTCCACATGCCCGTTGCCGTTGAAATCGGCCGCCGCGATCGCCTCGTTGCGGTCCAGGTGCAGCTTCTGCGCGCGGAATTCGAGCCACTCCGCGCCCGCCGCCCACGTTGTGAGCATCCCGGCGAGCGTGACGGCGGTTGTGATACATCTTTTCATAACAACAACATTCTGGTCCGCCGAACGCATGTCAACAGTCATCCGCCATCGGCACGCACAAGGGCGTTGAGGAATGAGGCGGTGAGTTCGCGGAAATCGACGGCGGGGACATCGACGTGGAGGTCGATGCGGTCGAGGAGGGGACCGGAGATGCGCTGGCGGTATCTATCGATCCGGCCGGGGTGCGGCGACATTCTCTTTTGGGGTCTCCGTAGTAACCGCACGGGCACGGGTTCCATTTTAGGTGATACCAGCATCACGCGTTGCAAGACGTTGGATCATCCCCACGGGTGTGGGGAAATCCAGGGAGCGGAATTGCGGCAGGTTGGTTCCCGCGGGCCATCCCCACGGGTGTGGGGAAATCGAGGTGACGTGGCTGTTTTATCGCACGCCGCCGGGGCCATCCCCACGGGTGTGGGGAAATCTCTGGTAATCTCAATGAGTTGCGCGGTTTCACAGGGGGAACACCAGCCAAAATGCACATGTGACAATTTGGCGCGGCTTGATCTAAAAAGGGCAGTTTTCTGGATCGACCCATGACTCGGCGAGAAGCGGGATGCCGGAGAGTTCGATGGGTTTGCGGCCGCTGTGGCCTTCTGGGCCGATGCGTTCGATCGCGTAGCCTTGGCAGTTTGGAGCGAAGGAGATGACGAGCATTCCGAAATCGGGCGGTGCGTTGCGCAGGAGGTAATCGCGGACTTTTTCGAAGGTGCGGACGTTGAGGGTGCCGAGAAACACGTTGGGGCGCGGCTCGATGAACCAGCGCTTGAGGTGGCCGCGGATGGCGGGCGGGACATCATTGCGGACGAGGACGGTCATGCTTCGCTGCGGGGTTGGAGCGGATGGTTTTCCGGGGCGTCGCCGGGATTTTCGCCGAGGCCGTCGAAAAGTTGTTTGAGGTCGTTGGGCATGCGGCGGAGCATGCGGGTTTGCTCGATGCGGCGCTTGAGGATTTTGCGGACGAGGGTGCCGTCGTCCCTGGGGTCGAGCGACATGGCCCCGAAGGCGGCGGGCCAGGAGGTTTCGTGTTTGTATAGGTCGGCGGCGTCGTAGATGAAGGGGAGCGTGCCGGCGACGTGAACGAAGCCGAGTTGGGGGATGAAGCCCATGGAGCAGCAAACGGCGGCGGTGAGGGCATAGAGAGAGGCATTGGAGGCGGAGAGGGCGCGGTTGATGCCGTCGGCTAGGTTCCAGTGGTTGGCGTTGTAGTCGCGGCCTTTCCAGGTGACTCCGAATTGGCGTCCAAGTGCGGCGTAGGTTTCCTTGACGCGTTTGCCCTCCATGCCCCGCAGTTGCTTGATGTTGATGCCGTGGACGGAGGCCTGGGGAAAGCGTTGGAGAAACATTCGGCGCGCGATCACATTGCGTGCTTTCCTATCCGCCCAGGCGCTGGCGTGGATGCGGGCCATGGAGTTGTCATGGTTCGGCGTAATGCCAAAGGCATAGAAGCGCAGGCCGTCCTCGCCGAGCCAGAGCAGCGGGCAATTGCACTGGGCGGCAGCTTTCACGGCGGCGTGGGTGACGGTGGTGCCGGGGCCTAGGATGAGGGCGGAAACGGTGGCGACGGGAAGGCGGGTGATCATGCCATCGGAGCCGATCCACTTGATCGACGAGTCATCGACCTCGATCCGGCCGTATTCCAGATAAATCGGAGTCCAGCGATCTTTGGCGGGCGCTAGGGTTTCGAGGGGCGGGCGTTCGAAAATGGGCATGGGGGAAGTTATTGGATATTGGGTGCTCCTGAATACGCTTTTGCGTTATCGAAACGGGTTGATGATCTTCATGTCGCCGATCTGGCGTCCGTGCTGGAGGTCTTCGGAATAAAGGATGGGCACCTTGCTTTCGAGGGCGGCGGCGACGATGAGGGAGTCAAAGAAGCGGTATTGAGTGCTTGTATGGATTTCCAATGCCTTTGCGTGGATCGACGGAGACGGGAAGACGCTGCAATGGGGCCAAAGCAGGAGTTCGCAGAATCCTTGGATCGTGTTGGCGGGCAAGGGAGTCTGGAATCGATGCAGGGCGACGTTTGAAAACTCCTGCACGACCTGCCAACTGACATGCCAAGGGGCCTGGTCTTCGATCAACTCGAGCGCGCGTTGCTGCTTGCCCGCGGAATCCTGATCAAAGGCGTAGGCGATGGTGTTGGTATCAAGAAAGTAATCAGCGTTCATTCATTTGTTCCCGGGTGAAGGGGCCGCCCGAGTTGTAGGATTTCATCTCCTCCATGAGCGCGGAGATTTTTTCACGCCGTTGATCGCGTGCGGCGAGGTCTTCAAGCCATTCGCGGAATAGCTGGTTGAGACTGGCCTTGCGCCTGCGCGCCTCCTCGCGGGCCAGCTCGATGGTGCGTTCGTCGGCACTGAAGGTGATGTTTTTCATGACACGAAGCTCGTGCGCACGAGGTTCGTGGTCAAGTCAGATCGGCGGCGTTGATCCCGCGGACGGGGCGGGAGTGGTAGGGGGCGGGCACCGCGCCGTGATGATGGCCGAAGGCGGAGGGTTGGTCCATGGGGAACCATGCGCCTTCGCCCTCGGATTCGGTGACGCCTTCGAGTGTTTCGATTTCCGCCACCTCCCTGCCGAGCGTGTGCAGGAGCGCTGCAAGGGCTTCGCGGGGACTCGGCGCGATCACCGGGGAAAGCGGCGAGGCGGGGATGCAGGTCTTGCGGCCAAACCACACACCCCACACGGGATTAAGGAGGGTGGATTTGAGGCCGACATCGGTGAGGAGGACGTCCACGGTGGTTTCAATGCCCCAGAGTTTTTTCAAATCCTCGTGATGCTTGAGCATTTCCGCCTTCGAGTTTCCGGCGTGTCCGCTTTTGCCGGATGGGATGGCTTTTTCGAAGGCGTTGACGAGTTGCAGCGGCTGGCCTTTGGGCTTGCGGATGCCGAGAA
>SLAV01000379.1 GCA_007126655.1 Haloferula sp.
ATCACCATTTGGCTTGGCGACCTGGATAATCCCGGAATCTTGCCAATGGATTCATCTACAACGACGACGGGCCCACTCAATCAAACTGACTTCGACACCGTCAGCTTTGGCCAACGTAATTCGGGTGAAGCGCAAATCTACGATGAAATCCGATTCGGTGCGACACTCGACTCCGTCAGCCCCATCCCCTAACCGACCACCGCCCTTCTCGGTGGCCTCGGATTCCTGATGCTCATGCGTCGCCGCCGTTGAGATCGCCCTCATCTCAATCCCACTCCCAAAGCGCCCGCACCACGCGGGCGCTTTTTTCACGCCCTGCTTCCCATCCACGATCCAAAATCCAAACAAATCCCAATGAAAAACATACGAACCCTGTCCGGCTTGCTCGCATCGCTCGCCGCCACCACCCTGCTCGCCCATGCCGCTCCCGCCGAGCCGGTGAAGGTCTTCATCCTGGCCGGCCAATCGAACATGGTCGGCCTCGGCCGCGTGGGTCCGGAATCCACTCCCGGCACGGTGGGATACCTGATCGCCAACGATCCCAAATACGCATTTCTGGGCGATGGGGAAGGCGGGTTCAGGGTGTTCGAGGATGTGTGGATTCGCGAACGGATGAATAGCGGTGGCCTGCTCACCACGGGTTTCGGCGGCTCCACTACGATGATCGGCCCGGAAATGGGCTTCGCCCAGGTGATCAGCGGCCTTTACGACGAACAAGTGCTCCTCATCAAGACCGCCTGGGGCAACCGCGATCTGGATTACGACTTCCGCCCGCCAAGTTCCGATCCCTTCACGGGAAATTTGAGAGCCAATCCTCCCGGTTGGGCATACCAGGAAATGCTCGAAATCATCGACGATGTGTTCGAAAATCTCGAAACCTATTTTCCAGACTACGGTGGTGGCGGCTACGAGATCGCCGGCTTCGCCTGGCACCAGGGATGGAACGACCGGATCAGCTCCGAGCGCAGTGCCAACTACGAGACCAACATGGCGAATTTCATCAATGACGTCCGCGACGACCTGGGCGTCCCGGATCTTCCCTTCGTCATCGCTTCCTCCGGTATGGACTCGTGGATCACCTACACCCAGGTCGAACGCGCCCAACTCAAGATGGCCGATCCCGATGCCTATCCGGAGTTCGTGGGCAACGTCGCCTCCATCGACACCCGCCAGCTATACAACGGCCTCCGGTTCTGGATACCCGCCAGCGAGTCGCCAACCAGCGAGGGCTTTCACTGGAATCAGAACGCCAAGACCTACACCAACATCGGCCTCGCCATGGGCGATGCCATGTCGCTGATGCTCTCCCCGCGCTGCCCGTTCCGCCTCCAGGCCACCGGCGATGCGGCGGGTGTCTCGCTCACCTGGGAACCCGGCACCGAGACTCCGGACTCCATCCAAATTCTCCGCGACGGCATCGAAATCGCCACCCTGCCGGGCACCGCCACCGAATTCCTCGATGAGACGGCGGAACCCGGCGAAATCGCATACCAGCTCAACTTCACCATGCCCGGCGACCCCTGCCCGCCGCTCACCCTCACCTACCAGGCCGACATCACCGGGCTGACCGCGCGCCGCACCCAGAACAACGTCCTCCTCGAATGGGACAACAACCTCGGCTACGACGGCATCGAAGTGCGGCGCGACGGCGCGGTCCTCGCATCCGCGCTGCCCGGCGACTCCACCAGCTATGTCGATGCCGGTCCGCCCGTCGCCGGAGAGGCGACCTATCTCGTTGTCGCAACCAATGACGGTGCCGAACCCATCGAGACCACCATCAATCTCGACGGCTTGTCCCCCGGCAATTCCATCATTTACGAAGGCTTCGACATGGAGGTGGGTTCGCTCGGTGGCGCCCCCGCCGGCGCGGGCCTGAGCGGTCTCTGGGGCGGCAGTCTGGATGTCGCCCCCGGCAGCATGTCCTTCGGCGATTTGCCGACCTCCGGCAACCAGACTTTCAACAGCGGCAGCAACACCACCATCGGAGCCGTGCTCCAGCCCGATCTGGCCGAGGCGGGGCTGCTCGACGACGGCGCCGAACTCTGGTTCAGCTTCCTCACCAACAACACCGCGGGCACCAACACCGCCGTCGTATTCGGCCTCGGCACCGACCGGGTCGGCTTCTTCTCCGGCGTCGAGGACGACGGCCAGGCCATCGGCGTCAACATCTCCGGAGGCTCGTCCCCCCGGGCCGCCACCTGGTCGCCCACCCGCTCGCAGGCCTCCGGCAGCGCCAGCATCCCCAGCGACACCACCGCCCTCATCGTCGGCAAAATCACCTGGGGTGCCGATGCAAGCTCGCCCGACACGCTCGAACTTTACCTCCCCGACACCGACCTCGTGCTGCCCGAGAGCCCGGTGTCCACCACCAGCGCCGTCCTCGACCAATCGCAATTCAACGTGCTCTCCATCGGCGGCAAAGACTCCGGCTCGCCCAAGATCGACGAGATCCGTTTCGCCGCCAGCTACGACGACGTGATCGCGCTCGACCAGCAGGTTCCCGATGCCGATCCACCCATGCCCAACCCGCTCACTTGGGAGAGCGTTCCCGCCGCAAGTGGCTCCGCAACCATCAGCATGACGGCCACGACCGCCGTCGATCCGAGCGGCGTCGAATACTACTTTGAGGAAACCTCCGGCAACCCCGGCAGCAGCGACAGCGGATGGCAGGACAGCCCCACTTACACCGATGTCGGCCTGGAGGGCGACACCCAATACACCTACCGCGTCCGCGCGCGCGACAAAAGCCCGAACCAAAACACCGGCGACTGGTCCGTGGATGCCTCCGCCACCACCGGGCCGCCCGACACCACACCGCCGTCGCCCGACCCCATGACCTTCGCCAGCCCGCCCGCAGCCGCGGGCCCGGACGCGATCACCATGGTGGCCACCACCGCCACCGATGAGAGCGGCGTCGAATACCTCTTCGCCAACATCACCCTCGGCACCGACAGCGGCTGGCAGGCCGACCCCGTCTTCACCGACACCGGCCTCGAACCCGAAACGGAATACACCTACCAGGTCAAGGCGCGCGACCTCGCCGCAAACCAAAACGAAACCGCCTTCTCCGAACCCGCTTCGGCCACCACCTCGCCCGCCCCGGTCGGCCCCTCCGGCGCGGTGATTTACGAACCGTTCGGGCAGGCGCCGGGCAACTTGAGTGGTGCGGAATCAGGTTCCGGATTGAGTGGGAACTGGTCCGCCACCACCGGCGGCAACGCCGTCACCATCGTCGAGCCACCCACCCTCTCATACGGTGGTTTCAGCCAACTCGGTGGCCAGGCGGATGTTCCCAGCTCCGCCAGCACCTGGGCCAGCGTCCCCATCTCCTCCGCCCTCGCCGACGCCGGCCTCCTCAGCAATGGCGCCACCCTCTGGTTCAGCTACGTGTTCCAGAAAACCTCCGGTGGCGGCTCCAACGAGCATTCCGGCTTTGCCTTCGGCACCGCCCGCGTCGATCCGGCTTTCAACGGCCTCAACATGCAAGACTCCGGCTCCGGTCTCGGCGTCTTCAACCGCAACACCAGCCTCACCGCATCCAGTTGGTCGGACGGCAGCCGCACCGCCGGTTCCGGCAGTGTCAGTGTCGAATACTCCGAACCGGTGCTCGTCATCGGAAAAATCGAATGGGGGGCCACCGCGGTTGACGACGAAACCCTCACCGTCTGGACCCGCGCGCTCGACGACATCGACACCGAGCCCACCTCCGGCGGCTCCACCCGCACCACCGCGGCCCTCGATCAATCCGCCTTCACCACCATCAGCTTCGGCCAGCGCAATTCCGGCGGCGTTCACATCTACGATGAAATCCGCTTCGGTGCCACCTTCGAAGACGTCACCCCGCAAGCCATCAGCGGCCCCGGCCCCTTCGAGACCTGGGCCGCCGGTCCGTGGGCCGGCACCCTGACCGATGCCGACCCCACGCTCGATTTCGACGGCGGCGGCCTCGCCACCGCACTCGAATGGGTGCTCGGCGGCGATCCGACCGACGCCGCCGATGATGCGGGCATCATGCCGACCATCGACTCCACCAGCGATCCCGACGGCAAGCTGCTCTTCGTGTTCCGCCGCAACGCCGCCGCCGCGGCGGACCCGGACACCACCATCCTCGTCGAATACGGCAATGATCTCGCAGGCTGGACCGCCGCCACCCACGAAGGCAATGGCCCGGACGACATCACCATCACCGAAGTCGCCGATGGCTTCGGAACAGGCATCGACCAGGTCACCGTGGCACTCCCCACCTCGCTGACGTCCACCGGAAGGCTCTTCGCCCGGCTGTCCGTGGAAGTGGATACCCCGCAGGACTAATCCGGTGGGGGGTAATCCAATGGGGTTGCTCCCTTCGGGCACCACGGATTCGCAAGCGCGGCAATTCTTCGCGGGGAGCGCACGCGCCACCGCGTGCATCTTTCGGCGCCCTCGCCGAAAGAATGCGGCTGACACCGCTGACGTCCGGGATCGCAACAACCGTCACCCGGCCGGAATGCCAAACCTTCCGCGAGGGCGCGGAAGGCCACACGCGATGGCGCGTGTGGTCCCCAATCATCACCCGTTGAATGAAGGTGAACCCGGCGATTCCGAGTGCTTCAGTGGTTGAAACAGCGCTCTTGAAATCAAGAACCTGTCTGGAAGACAAGCCATCGAGCGCGCGTAATGTTCGGTTCGCATCGCAATGTCAGAAAAACCACCACCCGGCCCCATGCATCAAAAACGCCGCCATTTCCTCAAATCCTCCGCCGCAGGCATCCTCGCGGCCAGCATGCCCGCGCGATGGGTCGATGCCGCCGACCTGCCGGACGACCGCGGGATCAAACTGCGCTTCGCCGTGGCCTCGGACCTGCACTACGGCCAGGAAAACACCCCGTACGACGAAACGACCGGTGAAATGGTCGCCTGGATGAATCGTGAGAAAGCCACCAAGGGACTCGACGCCGTCTTCCTCAACGGCGACCTGACGCATGACGTGCCCGCCCACCTGACGGCGCTGCGCGACAAGCAATTGTCGAAACTCGAAGTCCCATACCACGTCTGCAAGGGCAACCATGATTTCATCGACGGGAAACCCGGATCGCCGACCGGATCGTGGGAGGAAATCTGGGGCGTCCCGCCGAACCACACGGTCGAAATCGGCGGCTTCGTGTTCATGCTGGCGGACACCTCCGCCCCGCGCCAGGCCGACGCGTATCTTGCCGCCGATATCGACTGGATCAGGGAACAGCTCGAAGCCCACCGCGACGCGCCGGGCGTTTTCATGATCATCCACATCGCGCAGCGCAGGCACAACGTCGATGGCTGGCCCAGGCACGGCGTTCACGATCCGGATGAGATGCCAAGGGCCGAGGCGGTGATGGAATTGCTGGAGAGCACCCCGAACGTCCGCGCCGTGTTCCACGGCCACAATCACAGCGAAACGGGAGTCTATGTTTCCGGAGAGCGCCGCTACTTCTTCGGCAGCCGCGTGGGTGGAAGCTGGGGCGCCAAACGCGGATACCGCATCGTCGAAATCGACGACGAACACCGCATCGTCACCTCCCACATCAATGCCGAGGACGACGAAATCACCAACACCCACAGGTTGCCGGTCTAACCGGAAGAGCGGACCCGTTCACGGCTCCAGCAACCGGACGTTGCGGAAGCGCACCGGCCCGGTGTGGTTTTGCAGCCACAGCCGTTCCGCTCATCGGTTCCCCGTGTGCCGCCCCGGCTCCGGATCATAATCCGACCACTGCGAATGGATCTTGGGCCGGTCCTCCGTGGCGACCGGCCGTTGCTCGCGCTCCGGCGCCATCAGCACGTCGCGCGTCATCCGGTGCCATTCCGCCGCCATTTTTTCGACCCGCTCGGGATGCTCCGCCACGACGTTGCGCGCCTCAGCCGGATCGTTCTCCAGGTTGTAAAGCTCCCACGGCCCGGCTTGGAACGACACGATTTTCCAATCGCCATCACGCAGCCCCCGGTCCTGATTGAAAAGAAAATGGATCGGCGGGCGTTCTTCCAGTGACCCGCCGGAGAGAACCGGCATGAGCGACACACCGGCCAACGGCGTCAGTTCGCGCCCCGGGAATTCCGTGGGAGCCTCCGCCCCGGCCATTTCCAAAATCGTCGGGAATAGATCGACTAGGTGCGTGGGTGTGAAGTCCAGCGCACCCGGCTCCGTCTTGATCCCGTCCGGCCAGTGGAAGATCGCCGGCGTGGCCACGCCGCCCTCGAACTGGTTCTGTTTGTAAAAACGGTAGGGTGTGTTGCGGGCCCACGCCCATCCCGTGCTGTCCGTCCAGCGGGTGTCCGGGTTGTATGGCTCATCCTCCCACTTGATGTTCCGGCGGTCATACGGACACGCCCCGTTGTCCGAGAAAAACATGATCAGCGTGTTGTCCAGCTCACCGGCAGCCTCCAGGTCGGCGACCAGGCGGCCAAGCTCCTGGTCCACGCGGTCGATCATCCCCGCGTAGCCCGCCATCCTCTTGCTTTCCCACTCGCGCAGCTCCGGCGCGAGATCCTCCCATGCCGGAATGTGATCCAGACGCGGCGCGGTTTCGACATCCTCATCGAAGATCCCAAGCTCGATCTGGCGCGCGATCCGCCGTTCATGAATCACATCCCAGCCGACCTTGTAATGATCCTTGTATTTCTCATAATCCTCCTTCAACGGTTGGATCGGCGCGTGGGGGGCGTTGAACGCAATGTAAAGGAACCAGGGTTTTTCCTCCTCGCGCGCCTCGGCGAGGAAATCGAGCGCGTAATCCACCTTCGCGATCGTCGTGTAAAACCCGGAGTCCGGCACCTCCCATGGCTCGCCGTTGAGACGGAACGTGTCGTTCCCGCGGAAATAATGCGTCGCCCCCGAGAGGTGGCCGAAATACCGGTCGAAGCCGAAATCCGTCGGCTCCTTCGAGAGGTGCCACTTCCCGGTCATCGCATTGAAGTATCCAGCCGGACCGAGCACCTCCGGCAGGGTCACCGCGCGATCCATGTCCTCATCCCCCGCCTGGCGGCACCAGCGCCCCGTCAACAGCGAAACCCGCGACGAATGGCACTTCGCCGTATTGTAAAACTGCGTGAACCGAAGCCCGTTCGCCGCCAATCGGTCGAGTACCGGCGTCTCGATCTCCGCACCATAACACCCCAGATCGGAAAACCCCAGATCATCTGTTAGAACAACGACCACATTCGGTTTCTCCGCCGCACACAGCGGAGCAAACGCGCCAAAAAGCGCAAAAGGCAGGATTATGTGATAGCGCATCATGACGCCGCCACCCTCGTGCTTGCGCGACACCAGTGTCAAATTTCTTCTGAGATGGCACGAAGCACGTAGGCCCATTCGTGAGAATGGGATGGGGTGGACGTCGCCCGGCCCTACCCCGCATTTCTCACACCCAAGGAAACGCGATACACCATCGCCCACGCGGATGAGATGGCGAATGGTTGGCGCGAAGCATGTTCTCATTCGCGTTTCATCCACGTCGGCGAAGATGGTTCGCCGCTCGTTGGAAATACCGAATCGGCAAAACATGTCGTTTTGGCTTTCAACACTCTTACGCATGACTGACAATGGATTATGCACATTATGCAAAAAGTGTGAGAAATGCGGGCTACGCCTCGCGATTTCACAATCGCGCCTACCGGAACACGTAGGCCCATTCGTGAGAATGGGGTGGTGTGGACGCCGCCCAGCCCAACGCCCCGCGATTTCACAACCCTACCGTCAGCCCGGTAAAACCCACTCACGGCTCCACCAGCCAGACATTCCGAAAGCGCACCGGCCCGGTGTGGTTCTGCAGCCACAGCATGGCCTTTTCCACTTCGGGGCGGCGGCCGCCCATGCCCGTGCCGGACTCCAGCTCGTAGTCGTCATGGATCAACACGCCGTTGTGGTGCACCGTGATCCGGGCGTTTTCCGTTTTTTCCCCGTCCCCGTCGAATCGCGGCGCCCGGAAATCGATGTCCAGGGTCTGCCACGCGAGCGGCGGGAGGCACATGTTCACCTTGGGCGCCTTTTCCCGGTAAAGCGATCCCATGCCGTTGAATGTGGCTTTTCGCGCGAACGTGTCCAGAATCTGCACCTCATAGCGGTTCATGATGTAAACACCGCTGTTGCCGCGCCGCTGTCCCTCGTGTGCCGGCATGAAGGGCAGCCGGAACTCGAGATGCAGCCGCATGTCGCCGAACTCCCGGGCCGTGCGGCCGCCCTCGATCTTCAAACCGTCATCCGTCATCCCGCGGTGCTCCGCCCAGGCGTCCATGTTCGTGCCGTCGAACAGAACCACCGCGCCGTCCGGTGGCTCCAAACCCATCGTCGGACTCACACGCCCGGTTTTCTCCAGCCCGCCGGCCACCTCGCCCGATTCGGTCAACATTTGGAACATCCCGTCATGAAACCGGAGAACCGGAGCATCCTCACCCGTCAACTCCGCGACGCCGTCTTCCATCCCGCCTTCCACCTCGATCAGATCGTCGGATTCCGGATCCCAGCCCGCTCCGGGCAGCCCCCCCGGATAAAGAATCCCATACAGCCCGTCATGGCCGGAGTTCACCTGCAGGCCCCACTTCCCGTCATCCGCCGCATGGCCGACAAACTCGCCGACGACACCGAAGTGAGGGTGCTCCGCCGCCTCGCCCGGTTTTGCGAAGACCGGCTGTTCACCTCTTGCGCAATTGGCGGCTGTGGCGGTGATGAAAATGGCGGAAATTGCGGATAAATGGGTCGTCTTCATGATTTCGTAAGATTCTCCGAACGAGGGTTGGGTGGTTGCACAACCGCCTCCCGGCCTGTGGAATGCCGCTTACGGGAGGCTGTTGGTTTTTCTTTCGTGGCAAGTGGATATAGAACCTGCAGTTCGCCTTTGAAATCTGTACTCAATCGTCTTCAGTAAACCATTGCCATCGCCACGGTCGGTTCGCCGAATGACAAAACCCATGACTTTCCCACTTCCCAAAAACCGTTTTTTTATTGAAACAGTAGGATCGGGAAAAAGTGAAAAAAAATTCTTCAAAACCTTCCGGGAAGCCCTGCAAACATGCAGGGCTTCTTTATGTTCCGTGGTTTGGTCCTCAGGAGATCCAGTCGCAGAGGATCACACTGAAATTCGCATTCAGAACCACAATGGAACCGAATCGAACCCGGAGCGGAAGCCACACTCCAGACCTCTGTGTAATCTGTGAAATCCGTGGTCAATCGTCTGCATCGACCTTTTGAATGCCGGATTTCAGCATTACCGGAAATGGCCGCACGGTATCCGGTCCTGACCGGACTGTTTCTCTTCAAGAAACACCCCCGTGATCGATTCCGCTTTGTTCAAGACCCGTGTCATGCTTCAACCCCTCCGTGACCACTCCCTCAATGAAATCCTCCGGCCTTTTCACGCGCGCCTTGCGCCCGCTTTTTCTCACCGCGTTCATCGGCGTTTCATCCGCCGTCGCGGCGGACCGCCCGAACATCATCATCCTGTTTGTCGATGATCTCGCCCTTGGCGACGTCGGCGTCTATGGATGCCCCGATCCCGGAACGGAAAACATCGACCGCCTGGCCGCCGAGGGCATCCGCATGGACAATGCCTTCACCCACAACGTCCCGTGCAGCCCCAGCCGCACCGCCCTGATGATGGGCATGTACACCCAGCGCTTCGGCAAATTCGGCCTCTCCCGCGGCGTGCCAATCCCCGATGACAAGCCGACGCTCGCCGAAACCCTGCGCGACGCCGGATACACGACCGGCATCATCGGCCACGAAAAATGGGACATCGGCAAATGGGACCAGGGCGCGATGGACCGGGGATTCACCGAGTCCGCCCGCCAACCCCCGCGCAAGCTCAACGAATCCGGCGATGGCAACGCATCCTGGTATCTCGACATCCACGGCAACTACCTGACGGAAACGGAAGGCGACTATGCCCTCGACTTCATCTCCCGCCATGGCAAGACCGAGACACCGTTTTTCCTCTACTACGTCCCGCTCGCGATCCACACCCCGCTCCATGAGGTGCCGCAGAAATACCTCGACGCACTCTACCCGGATCACGAGGGAGAATATGAATCCCGCCAATACCTGCGCGCGACGCTTCACGCGCTCGACGTCCAGATCGGGCGCATCATGGGCAAACTCGACGAAATGGAGATCCGCGAGGAAACCCTCATCATGTTCAGCAGCGACAACGGCGGAGAACTCAGAGCCGGCGCCCGGCCTGACCCGTTCCGCGGCGGCAAAGGAGGCCCGCAGCGCTCGAATCTCCAATGGGAGGGCAACTTCCGCATGCCCACCATCCTCTCGTTCCCCGGCACCCTGCCACAGGGCGAGGTGAGTGACATGATGACCAGTACCATCGACTTCTACGCCACAGCCGCAGCACTCGCGAAGACGCCGCTGCCGGAACACTGCGAGGGCGTGGACCTCATGCCCATCCTCCTCGGCGAAAAAGAACCCGACGCCGGCCGCATCCTCTTCTGGAACACCCACGGCTCCGAGGTCGCCCGCTGGAAGGAATGGCGCATCGTCAGGTTCCGGGGCGGACCATGGCGGCTCTACCACATCGACGACGATCCCGGCGAGACCACCGACCTCGCCACCGAGCACCCCGGGGTGCTCGAAACCCTGGTCGCAAAATACGACGCCTGGCTGGCCGAAATGGCCGCACCCGCGAGACCCGTCCGCCCACCCGAAGAGCTGCTCCCCCACACCGCCCAGGGAAGGCAGGCCCGCAAACCATTCGGCTACGGCTGGATCACCGTCGAAGAATGGGACCGCATCAAGGACGACCCGACCGAATGGAGCGAAATTCACGTGCGGGAGATGATTCTGCGAAGCGAAACAGACGAGTAAAGTAGCATGAGAATGAGGTGCGGTGCACGCCGCTTTCCCCAACGTCCCGCGATTTCACAATCGCGCCTACGGGTCGGATCTTTTTTCATTCTCTTTTCTCAGGAATCCGGCAGTCTTACACCCACCCAGCCCGCCATCTTCATGCGCTTCATTCCCACTCTGATTGCCATTCTCGCCCTTGGCTCCGCACACGCCGCCGAACGCCCGAATATCCTATTCATCATGCTGGATGACTTGGGCAAGGAATGGGTCAGCGCGTATGGTGCGACCGATATCAAAACCCCCACCATCGACCGGCTGTCCGAGGAGGGCATGCGCTTCGAGAATTTTTATGTGATGCCGCAGTGCACGCCCACCCGGGCTTCGGTCCTGACCGGGCAATACCCCTTTCGCCATGGTTGGGTGAATCACTGGGATGTGCCGCGATGGGGTGGTGGCGCCCATTTCGACTCAAGCAGGAACCCGAGCGTCGCACGCATGCTGCAAAGCGCCGGCTACAAAACCGCGGCCGCCGGGAAGTGGCAGATCAACGACTTCCGGGTCCAGCCCGGGGTGATGCATGACCATGGTTTCGACGACTACTGCATGTGGACGGGCTTTGAGACCGGCAACCCACCCAGCGCCAAGCGCTACTGGGATCCCTACCTGCACACCACGGAAGGGAGCCGGACCCACGAAGGGCGGTTTGCGACCGACATCTACGCGGACTTTCTGATTCAATTCATGCGGGAAAACCGCGAGTCCCCGATGTTTCTCTACTTCGCCCCAAGCCTGCCGCACACCCCATTGGTGGCGACGCCGCTGGAGCCGGAGGCCGAGGGCGGTCTCGCCAAACACAAAGCCATGGTGCGCTACATGGACCACATCCTGGACCGGCTGCTCGATGCATTGGATGAATTGGAATTGCGGGAGAACACCCTGGTCATCTTTACCACGGATAATGGAAGCACGGGGTCCATCACCGGCACTCGCCACGGGCGCGAGGTTCCCGGCGCCAAAAGCAAATTGAATGAAGCCGGGACGGCCGTGCCCTTTATCGTTTCACAACCCGGCACGGTGCCCGAGGGTGTCGTCTCCGAGGCGCTCAGCGACATCACCGACATGCTCCCCACTTTCCTCGATCTGGCCGGTGCCCGCCCGGACGAGCGCTACGTTTACGACGGACACTCCATGGTCGAGGTGTTTCATGGCAAGTCAGCCGACGGACCGCGCGAATGGATCCTCTCCATGGGCGGCGGCAATCGGGCCAGGCTGACGCCCAACGGCGTGGAAAACGAGTGGCACTTCCGCGACCGTGTGATCCGCGACCAACGCTACAAGCTTTACATCTCGACGGATCGCAAACCGGTGCGATTGTTCGACCTAAAAGAGGATCCCTGGGAGACCCACAATCTGGTGGACGATCCGACCCATGCCGCGGTCAGGGACTGCCTCTTCAACCACATCGCCGACCACCCGGCACAAGACGCCGACCCGATCTACGACCCGCTGCCACCACAGCCCTGGGATGTCGAAATAAGTGCCGAGAGCCAGACTTGGAAATCCGGCAGCCCGATCGAACATCCCTGCGCCATTGCCGACTGAATGAATCCTTCAAAGGTGTATTCCCCCTGCTTGCGATAGCCCGCAGGGGACTGCCCCGCGCGTTTTTTGAATTCGACCGAAAAGTGGGCGGAAGAGTGGAAGCCGAGTTGTGCGGCGATTTCCTTGATGCTGAGGCGGCCCTCCAGCAGCAGGGCCTCGGCCCGGGCGTGGCGCACCTGGGCATGATATTCCTTCGGCGGCAGCCCCGCCACGGCCTTGAACCGACGGTGAAATTGCGGGTAGCTCATGCCCATCGAAACCGCGAGATCGGCGACGGATTTCCCCGCCATCAGTGCCGCCCTCGCCGCACCATAAAATGCCACCTCCGCCGCATCCTGTTCGCCGGAATGAACCGCCGCGCAGACTTCGGCCCAGAGCGCGCGGGCATGCCCGGCCGCAATCCCGTGCGAGGCGCGCGATCGCTGGCGGCAAATGCGATGGAATTCCGCGAACCGCTGCCAGAAGGGCCGATCGACCGGAATGTGCACCACCGGGCGACCGGCAA
>SLAV01000127.1 GCA_007126655.1 Haloferula sp.
CATGCTCCCCGATCCAAGCACATAGGCAGTGCCCGAAGGGGAGCGGTTTACATCCGAAAGTGGTGCACTTTGAATCCAAATAAGTGATTATCAGGTGGTGCACTTTGGGTGATCGCTGACAGGTGTAAAGCATGCCACTGGACGATAAGCATGGGAAAGCGCCGGCGACGGCAAATGCGGCATGATCATTTGATGCTCCCCGCCGGCCGCACGCTTTCGGGGTGCGCCGCGCAAAAAGGTTCGGATTTCTTAATTTTCGCAAAACTCTACATGTTGTGTTTTTTCTTGAATAAAAACACTATTTGTAGTGGTTTATGCTCCAGCTCATTGCATTGCCAAGTGCGGGCGCGTAGCTTGTTTGCCATTCCGAGCCACGCCGCCTGATTGGCAAATTCCGATCTCACACCATCCATCATCATGTATCTGAAAACCATCGAAATCCACGGCTTCAAGTCATTCGCCGACAAGACCGCCTTTGAATTCGCCGAGGGGGTCACCGGCATCGTCGGGCCGAATGGTTGCGGGAAGTCCAACGTGGTCGATGCGATCCGCTGGGTGCTCGGCGAAACGTCCGCCAAGGCACTGCGCGGCGGCGAGATGGCCGACGTGATCTTCAACGGCACCGAAAAACGCAAGCCGCTCGGCATGGCGGAGGTCACCCTGACCATGGCTGATTGCGAGCAGTCCCTTAAGGTCGATTACAACGAGGTCGCCATCACCCGCCGGGTGTATCGCGACGGTCGTTCGGAATACCGCCTCAACGGCACCCTCTGCCGCCTGCGCGACATCCACAACATGTTGATGGACACCGGCATCGGGCGCACCGCCTACTCGATCATGGCCCAGGGGCAGATCGACCAGATCCTCTCCTCCAAGCCCGAGGAGCGCCGCGCCGTCTTCGAGGAGGCCGCCGGCATCACCAAATACAAACGCGAGAAAAAGGACGCCCTGCGCAAGCTCGAATACACCGAGGCCAACCTGCTCCGCGTCTCCGACGTCCTCGCCGAACAGGAGCGCCGCATGAACTCGCTCAAGCGCCAGGTGTCCAAAGCCCGCCGCTACCAGGCGCTCGCCACCGACGTCCGCGTGCTCGACACCCACCTCGGCCACCGCAAATTCGTCCAGCTCACCGCCGAGCGCGGCGAACTCGCCACCTCGATCCAATCGCTCGAAGCGCGCGACAGCGAGATCGAGCGCCAGTTGCCCGACCGGGAGAATGCCGTCTCCGAGGCCCGCGCCACCGCCCGCGCGTTCGAGAACGAACTGGCCGAATTCCGCCAGCGCCTCAACGAGCACCGCAACGCCCTGTCCGCCGCCGAAGGCCGCATCGCGTTCAACAACGAGCGCAAGACCGAACTCGAGAGCCGGATCGCCCAGAACAACGAGGACATCCACACCGCAAGGGAAAAACTCGCCCAGCAGGAATTCGACTTCATCGCCGCCAACGAGGCGCTCGACGCCCTGAACCGCCGCATCGCCGACCAGGAAACCCGCGTCGCCGAGGCCACCGAGCGCGTCTCGGGTGCGCGCGACAACCGCAAGCGCATCGAATCGTCGCTGCGCGAGGCCCGCGGCGAGGCGAACCGCACCCAGACGATGATCGCCTCGATGCAGGCGAAAATCGAAAGCGCCGTCTCCCAGCTCGAGGGCAATCGCGAGCGCGCCCGCCAGCTCGCCGACGAGGAACAGCGTCTCGCCATCGAGCTGGAGGAGGCCCACGCCGCGCACGCCCGCATCAGCTCCGAGGTCGATCAGACGGCCTCCCGCCTCGGCGAACTCGAAGAGGCGTTCCAGGCGGCCGAGCGCGCCCACCACCACGCCCGCGGCGATCTCGACGTCGCGCGCGTCACCGCCAACGAGGCCCACCAGCACCTTACCCGCCGCGCCGCCCGCCTCGACGCCGTGCGCCAGCTCGTCGCCTCCGGCGAGGGATTCGAAAAGGGCACCCGCAACGTGCTCGACGGGCTCGACGCCCCCGGGGAAATCAAACCCGCCATCCGCGGCGTGCTCGCCTCGATGATCGAGGTGGACAACACCTGCGCCCGCGCCGTCGAAGCCGTGCTCGGCGGGCACCTGCAGACCGTCCTCGTCACCGACCAGGCCGCCGCCGAAACCATCATCGGCCGCCTCACGGAAAAGGCCCTGGGCATCGCCGCGGTGCTGCCGGAATCGTTCATCGGTCCGGTGCCCGCCACCCAGATGCAGGCGCTGCCCGAAGGCGCCACCGCCTGGGCGCTCGACCGCGTCAAGTCCGACAAACGCGTCGCCGCGCTGGTCGCTTCCTTGCTTGAAAACGTCCTCGTCGTCCCCGACCTGGCCGCGGCCCTGCGCCTGCGCGAATCACAGCCCGGCGTCACCCTCGTCACCGAGGGCGGCGAGGTCGTCCATGCCGAGGGCATCCTGCGCGGTGGATCCGCCGGCCAGACCGCCGCGTCCATCCTCGAACGCCGCAACGAAGTGCGCGATCTCGAAGCCGAGGTGGCCGAACTCACCGCAGCCGACGAGACCGCCGGCGCCCGCGCCGAAGAACTTGAAACCCGCCTCGAGGAACTCCGCGAGGAAGTGGATCGGTCGCGCGACCGCCTCCAGCGCCAGAAGGTGGACCTGTCCACCCTACAGGGCCAGCTCGGCCTTGCCGGTCGCGAGGTCGAGGCCCACGAGACCAAACTCGAAAACGTGCGTTGGGAGCGCGGCGAACTCGATGCCCGCGAAAAGGCCGCCGCCGAAAGCCGCTCGTCGCTCGAAAGCGAACTCGCCCAAGCCCGCGAGCGCCTCGCATCGCTCGAGGAGGATTCGCGCCGTCTCCAATCCGAAGTCGAAACCGCCACCCGCGAGGAGCAGGAGCTGGCCGACTCACTCAATGAACTGCGCACCGCCCTCGCCGTCGAGCGCCAGGCCAAACAGTCAGCCGAGGAACAGCAGAAGCCGATGGAGGCCCGCCTCTCCGAACTGCGCGAAACCGCCGTCCGCAGGGAAAACGAGATCGCCGGCTTCCGCGAGCGCATCGAAACCGCCGTCACCGAAAACGAACGCCTCACCGGCGAGGCCGAAACCCACCGCCTCGAATCCGAAGACCTCCAGGCCGAAATCGAATCCCGCGCCGCCGGCCGCGGCGAACTGGTCGAAAAAATCGAAGCCGCCGAAGCCGCGCTGGCCGACGTCCGCCGCCAGCACGCCAAGGTCAGCGAGCAGAAAGGCCGCGAGGAAGTCGCCATCACCAAACTCGACCTCCGCCTCGAAAACCTCGCCAACACCATCGCCGAGCGTCACAGCGTGGACCTCGCCACTTTCGAGCCAGACGCCCACGCCCTGCTCGCCTCCATCCAGTCCCAAAAGGCCCTCCAGACCCGCGGCGGCCGCGAGAAACTCGTCCCCACCGGCGATCAGCCCGATCCGTTAGATCCGTCAGATCGGGCGGATGCAGCCGGGGACGCCCCCATCCTCGTCATCGGCGCCACCGCGGATGAGGAACCCGAAGC
>SLAV01000044.1 GCA_007126655.1 Haloferula sp.
TCGAATAACCCAAAGCAGCCGAATTCCCACTATCGGGTACCGCAATCACAACATCGGCATCAACCGGATGCTCCTTCGCCAGTTGACGCCCGTACTGCACGCGCACTTCATGAATATTCTTTCCGAAAACCCTACTGTCAGGCCGCGCGAAATACACCATTTCAAAAATACAGCTTGCCGACTTTCGTTCCGTGTCCTCTGCAAAAAAGGAGCTATGCATGCCACTCTCATCAAATATCACAAGTTCTCCGGGCTCAACATCACGTAGGAAGGTAGCCCCCACCTGATCCAGTGCACACGTCTCACTCGCCACAACATAACCATCGCCCAGACGTCCAATCGAAAGCGGGCGGAAACCATGCCGGTCACGTGCAGCCAACATACAGTTGCGCGTCATCAGTAAAAAGCAAAACGCGCCATCCAACTCTGCCAGCGCACGGGCAACACGACGCGGACGCGTTCGATACATGGGATCCGCTAAAAGGTGAATCAGAACTTCGCTATCTGTACCCGTTTGAAAAATGGCGCCCGCCTCTTGATACATCCTGCGCATCTTCTCTGCATTCACAAGATTGCCGTTATGTGCCACCGCCCAAACCCCGTCGACACATTCAGCAATCAGCGGCTGCACATTCTGAATACGCGTAGCGCCCGTCGTGGAATATCGAACATGACCGATGCCAAGATGCCCCGGAAGCTCGGACCAATCCTGACGCCCGAAAACCTCATTAACTAACCCCTGACCTCGTACCGAATACACTTCCTTGCCATCTGCCGTGGCGATGCCTGCCCCCTCCTGCCCTCGGTGCTGCAAGGTAAACAGCCCTTGATATAACGTTTGTCCAACATCGGACACACCATACACACCACATAAACCACAAAATTCCTTGGGAGAATCAGACTCTCGTATATCCGTATCCATGATATTGCCTCGTTGCCAGAAATGATAGGATTCGTGAAAGCAAGAAGGTAGCACGATTCTAACCCTCTCCGCAATCCTTGAAACATGCGACTCAAACAAAAAAAACAGCCGCCCCGATGAGGACGGCTGTTCTAAAGCATCTATACGAAAAGCTTACTTCGAGTAGAATTCCACGATAAGCTGTTCGTCTGCAATGGTTTCAATATCAGAGCGCTCCGGCAAACGTGTTACCAGCCCCTCAAGAGCCTTTTCGTCTACAGCTAACCAGCCCGGCAGCGGACGATGATTTGCTTCCAGCGCATCGTGCAACATACGGCGGCTCGATTCACGCTCTTTCACCGAAATCTTGTCCCCGGCACTTACAAGCTGTGAAGGCGTCGAAGCCTTGCGACCATTGATTTTCAGGTGGCCATGACGCGCAACTTGACGCGCCTGGGAACGCGTTGCCGCCATACCCAATTGATACACCACATTATCCAAACGACGCTCTAGCAAAATGAGCATATTGTCACCCGTAATGCCAGGCATATTCTTGGCCTTTACAAACACCGAACGAAACTGGTGTTCACTCAAACCATAATGAAAACGTAACTTTTGCTTCTCTACGAGCTGTACACCATAATCCGACAACCGGCCTTTACGACGAACATGCATGCCAGGAGCATTCGGACGTTTTTCCAACAAACGCGAAAACTTCGGATTCCCGTAAACATTAACACCCAAGCGGCGTACAATCTTACCCTTCGCCTTACGACTACTATTTCTTGCCATAACCTTTTTCCTCCTGTCATGCTCCCGTAAAACATCCAGAAAGCATCAACACAACCTGCAGCGTTATGGCGGAAGCTGCCATATTTCACGCAATCGCAGGGCTGCGCCATCCACACAACTCGTGCAAATCGCTTTCAGAGCCGGACAAGATGCCATGATCACAAAACACACGCAAGCCAAATCGAATCGACAAAAGCGCACGATCATAGTAGATTCGATATGCAATTTTTAACCCACATACTACATATCCGGAAGCCAGCATGAACCAAAGCAACATACGAGATGTACTCACCCAACGTGAGAATCACCTGCTTGCCCCTTATGCATCCAGAAGCAGCACTTCTGCAGGCAGACGCTATCCCGAACCGGAACACCCCTCGCGCTGTCGTTTTCAAAGGGATCGTGACCGCATTATTCACAGCCGATGCTTTCGTCGACTCGAATATAAAACACAAGTTTTTACGCGCAGCTCGTGCGATCACTACCGCACGCGCCTCACACACAGCGTCGAAGTGGCCGCTGTTGCCCGCACGCTCGCCCGCATCTTTCAAGTCAACGAAGACCTTGCCGAATCGATTGCCCTCGCCCACGACATCGGGCACTCCCCGTTTGGGCATGCCGGAGAAGATGAACTCAACAGGCTCATGGCTGATGCCGGCGGATTCGACCACAATCTGCAGAGCCTCCGTTGGGTCGATATCCTCGATATTCAATATCCGGATTTCCCCGGCCTGAACCTTTCCTGGGAAGTGCGTGCCGGCTTGATGAAACACGAAGCCTCCAAGCCCGAAGCAATCATGGATGGGTTACCCATTGGCCCCCGGCAATCCATCGAAGCACAAATTGCCGATATAGCTGACGATATCACCTACTATGCCCATGATACCGATGACGCATTGCTAGCGCGCATCCTCAACGAAGAGCTTCTCGAAACACAAGAATTGTGGCGCATGGCGACTGAGCGCACGAATCAACGGTATACCAATCTTGATCGAGGACAGCACATCCGCATTACCATACGGAACCTGCTCGACCTGCAAATCGAGGACATCGTCGCCCACTCGTTCCAAAAACTCGAAACCTATCGCCCGCAATCCGTTCAGGACGTCATGCAAGCCCCCGGCCAGATCGTTGCTTTCTGCCCCGAAATGCAACCGCATGCCGATGCCTTCAGGGCATTTCTATATCAAAACGTCTACTTCAGCCAATCCATCAAGAATCAGGCCGAAATTGCTACCGCCATGTTGCGCCATTTATTTCATCACTATGAACAGCATCCCGAACATATGGGTAAAAAAGCGCAAACACGGCTTGCAGAAGACGGTCTTAAGCGTACAGTATGCGACTACCTATCCGGGTTCACAGATAAATACGTTTTTCAAGAACATGCTCGCTACTTCCGGTAAGCATCTAAACACCATAACCATCATCTTCCGCCCAGCGGAACAACAACGAAGGAGTCATCATGCCAGTAAAAAAAGTTGCCATTCTCACTGCCGGAGGCCTTGCGCCTTGCCTATCCTCAGCCATTGCCGGTCTCGTCGAATCCTATACCGCAACCGCCCCTGAGGTAGAGATCATCTGCTACCGCTCTGGATACAAAGGGTTGTTGCAAGGAGACGCAATCACCCTTGATGCCGAAACACGTGCCAACATCAGTCGCTTATATGCATTTGGCGGAAGTCCCATTGGCAACAGTCGGGTAAAACTGACCAACGTCAAAGATTGCGTAAAACGCGGATTGGTTACGGAAGGACAAAATCCTTTGCATGTAGCCGCAGA
>SLAV01000376.1 GCA_007126655.1 Haloferula sp.
CTCAAATCCAACACCAGCGTCGGCGGCAAACGCTCCGTCCTCAAGCGCTTCGAGCGCGTCAAACTCCTCAAGGAGCGCGGCGAATGGAAGTCCGGAAAATCCCCGATCGGCCTGCCGAAAACCAAACACGAAGGCTGATTCGCGGAACAACCTTCCGGCCTGTATTCGCAGGCGGACATCCTGCGTGCCGTGGTTTGTGTTACCGCATCAGGAGCGCAAGTCGGCAATCTCCATCTCAAACTCCATCGCACGCCACGCGCGTTTCCCATCCGGGAGACGCGTTTTTTTCGACAATCGCATGTCCACTCCATCCACCGCCGCAATCCGCCTCAACAAGTTCCTCGCCACGGCTGGCGAAGGATCACGCCGTGCCTGCGACGAGCTGGTCCAGCAGGGCCGCGTCGAAATAAACGGTGAAATCCAAACCAATCCGGCCACCCGTGTCGGCCCGGGCGACCACGTCCGCGTCGATGGACGCCGCGTTGCCAGCCAGGAAAACCAGGTCGTTGCCTTCCACAAACCACGCGGTCTCGTCTGCACCCGCCAAGACGAACTCAAGCGCGACACCATCTACACCGCTCTGCCCCCCATGCTGCATCACATGCATCACACAGGGCGGCTCGACCTCGATTCCGAAGGCCTGCTCATCCTCACCAACGACGGCGATCTCACCCAACGCCTCATGCACCCGCGAGCCGGAATAGAGAAGGAATATCTCGTCACCGCCAACCAGGCCTTCGAACGCGAGCATCTCGCCAAACTCACCAAGGGCATCTACACGCCGGAGGGCAAACTCACCGCAAAACGGGCCTCATTGCTCTCGCCGCGGCGCCTGTCCATCATCCTCTCCCACGGCGCGAAACGCCAGATCCGCGTGATGCTCGAGGCCCTAGGCTACAAGGTGACCCGCTTGCTCCGCGTGCGCATCGGCAGCCTCTGGCTCGGCGACCTCAAACCCGGCGAATACGCAGCCCTCAGCCCGCCCGAGGTCGCCATGCTGCTTGAAAACCCGCCCGCGACTGCAAATCCCGCAACCTCGCCCGGCGAGACCGCACCCGCCCGGCAGCGTCTCAACCGCCGCACCGGATCCAAGACTGCCGCGCCCGGACCCCCACCAAAAAAATCGCGTCAATCCGCTTTCCGTAGATCGAAGAAACGTGCGGATCGGAGAAAATCCTGAATTATCCCATGGTTTCCAGATCCGGGTATTGAAGCGGACAGGCCGTCAGCCGCTTCTCACCTTCCGCGCCACCTCCACAGCGCATCCATCTCGCCATCGGGGAATATGGATCGGCCCGCCGCACGCCGATCAAACTTGCGGAAACGGCAGATCCCGCCACGCTGGGGCACATGGAACCCAAAATCGAAAGCCCGCGCCAGGGAATCATCGCCGCCGGCAGCTGGATCGTCGATCACGTGAAAATGATCGATCGCTTCCCCGCCCAGGACACGCTCGCAACCATCGAATCCTCATCCGACGGCAGCGGCGGTTCGCCATACAATATCCTTATCGATCTCGCCAAACTCGGAGCCACCATGCCACTGCACGCCGCCGGCCTGGTTGGCGACGACGCCGACGGCCGCAAGATCCTCGGCGACTGCGCCGCTCACGGCATCGACACCTCCGCGATGCGGACCACGCGTGACGCCGATACCTCCTACACCGACGTGATGACGGTGCGCGAGACCGGTCGGCGCACGTTCTTCCATTGCCGCGGCGCGAACGCACTGTTCGATGAATCCCATGTCGATCCCGACGCAACGGATGCGAAGCACTTTCACGTCGGCTACCTGCTCCTGCTCGACCGACTCGACGAGATCGCGCCAGACGGCACCACCGGCGCCTCGCGCCTCCTCAAGCGTGCGTCCGAAGCAGGCATGCTCACCTCGGTGGACCTTGTCAGCGAGGACAGCGACCGCTTCGCCGCCGTCATGGCGCCCGCGCTGCCACACATCGATTTCCTCATCATCAACGAACTCGAGGCCGCGCGCACCTCCGGCGTGGACGTGACGATCAATGGCAAGCCCGACGCGGCCAAGCTCACCGTCGCCGCTGAACGCTTGATCGACGCAGGGGTGCGACGCTGGGTCATCATCCACCACCCGGACGGTGCGCTCGCGCGCTCCGGAAAGGGCGAGATCGTCGAGCATGGCAGCGTCCGCCTGCCGGATGGATACATCCGCGGTGCCGCAGGCGCGGGCGACGCATTCGCAGCCGGCGCGCTCCTCGGCATCCACGATGAATTGCCAATGGAGCGCTGCATGAAAATTGCGGCATGCGCAGCCGCCGCAAGCCTTGGGGATCCGACCTGCACCGGCGGCATCCTGCCGCTTGAAGAATGTCTCCGCTTCGGCCAGACCCACGGATTCCGCTGAAAACTCACCGGCGGTGGATCGGCCGCAGCGAGCGCCGCTGCGACGGCTCCTCCACTTCCGCTTCCTCCACCACGGCTGGCCGGGGTGCATCCTCCACATTCACCCCGTCCACGGTGTGGATCGGGTCGGTGCCCGGCGGCAGGGCACCAGGACCGTCGGAGAATGCCCGCGAGGTGCCGGAGACGCGGTAGCGCGAATCCATGTCCGCCTGCACCTCCCGGAGCGAGTGATCGCTGGTGACGATCGACGGCTGGATGAAAACGAGCAGCTCGTCGCGCGACAGCGACTGCGAGTTGGAGGAAAAAAGACGCCCGACCCCGGGAATGCTTGAGAGAATCGGGATACCGGAGACGGATTCCTCTTCGTTCGATGTGATCAACCCGCCGAGGACGATGGTTTCGTTGTTCGGCACCGTCACAGTGGTGAGGATCTCGCGGGTGCCGATGATCGGCACCGAGCCAATGTCCCCGATCGGTTCCGACTGGCCGACCACGTCGTCACTGACCAGCGCGATCTGGAGCGTCACCGTGTCCTCGTCGTTGATGAGCGGGACCACCTCCAGCTTCAGCACCACGTCGCGGTATTCGATATTCGTTGAGACGCCTCCGGTGGTGAACTGGCTTGATGTCGTCGGCACCGCGATGCGCCGCCCGGAGGAGATCGTGCCCCGCTGGTTGTTGCCGGTGAAGATGCTCGGCCGCGACAGCACGGTGAAATCGGATTTCGACTGGAGCGCGCGCAGGAAAATGCTCAGGTCGCCCGTCTGCCCGTAAACACGCAGGCCCGCGCCCCCGGAAAGGCTGCCTGGAAAGTCGTTGCCCGTCCCGCCAGTGATCGGCAGGGCCGGGAACAGCCCCGCGCCACCGCGCCCGACGACGTCACCGCTCTGGACGATGTAATCAAGTCCTGTTTCCACGCTGTCGGTCAGGGTAAGCTGGCCGAAGACGGTGGAGATCATCACCTGGTCCGCCTTGACGTCGAGCTGGTCGAGCAGCCGCTCGACGATCTCGATGCCCGAGGGCGGTCCCTGCACGATCACCGAGTTGGTGATGTTGTCGCCGACCAACAGCGTCCGCCCGACCAGCAGCGACTCGGGCGCGGACGAGATGTTCGGGTCGCCCAGCACATCACCGCGCATGCTGCCGCCACCGCCGATTTGACCGCCACGAGCGCCCGTCCGTCCTCGCGTGTCGGTTTGCCGGGCGTCGAGGCCGCTGGTGGCGCCGCCGCCGGGGCGGTTGCTCTGGCCGCGCGTGGTCTCGCCACGGCGCGTGCCGCCGGTCTGCTGGGTTCCCGTGGCACCGGCCTCGCCGGTGCCTGTGAAGGCACGCGTCAGCGCGTCGCCCGCGATCGGAAGGAACTCCGACACCGTCAGGAAACTCAGTTTCCGGCGCATGAACGTGCGGTTGTCCGTCTCTACGTCAAACTCACGGATCAGTCCTTCGACGAAAAGCAGGTCCACAGGACGGCCCATCGCGAAGATCCGCGACGTCCGCGGGTCCGGGATGATCTGCACCGGCGTCGTCTCGCCCGCCTGGCTATCTCCGCCTCCGCCATTCGCCGGAGTTGCGGCGGCAGCCGCCGCCGCATCGCCCGAGGCACCTGGAACCGGCGGCGGCGGTTGTTGCGGCGAAGCGTCGGTCCGTTGGATACCCGCAGTCGTCTGCTGGTCCACGCTGAGCAGGTCGTTGAGCGTCGCCGCCAGTTCGGTCACGTCGGCGTAGTTCACGCGGATGAAGCGGGTGGCCACTTGGGCGGACGGCTTGTCGATCTCGGCCTTGAGGTCGAGCAGCCTCCGGATCAACGAGGTGTTTTCGGTGATCACCACCGAAGCGGTGTTCGGAATCGGCGCGATCGAGCCATACGCTCCGAACTGCCCGATGATCTGCGAGAACGCGTTCACCGCGTTCTCGGGTTTGATATGATCGAACGTCATCACGAAGGAAATCACCGCGTCGCCTTCGGGCAACCGGTCGTCCTCGGTGTAAACGCCGATTCCCCGCTGGCGCGGCTGAATGCCGCCGGTCGCGAGTGTCAGGATGTCCAGATTGTCGTCCGTCGCATCCGGAACGAAAACGAAATTCTCGATGGTCGCGGCCTTGCGCAGCAGCGCCGCGGCCTCCGCATAGGTGAGCGGATCCTCCGGCGAGGCGTCCTGAATGAATGAAAACTCGGCCTGCGCCGCTGCTGAGGATACGATCACGCGCCGCCCGGTGTATGCCCGGTAAAGTCCCGCCAGCTCGTTGCCACTCAGGTTCGCCTCGATGATGTCCTCGACGATCAGGTTCTCACCGAGCGGGATGTCGGGATCGAAATTATCCGGCCGCTCGAGGACGGGCGGGCGCGGTGCGGCCGCCCCCCCTTCATTCTGCTGGTTTTGATTCAACTGCGACAGATCGATGCCGGGAGGCTGGGGCACATCCTGTGCGATGGCTGCGATTACGCCGAGCGAGGCGATGGCGAGAATACGAAGCGGATACATGGAGTAATTTCGGAAATTCACTTGGAACAAATCAGGGTTTTTGGGTGGTTTGGTCAGCGACGACGACCGCGGCGATCGGCACGTTCGCTGGTACCGGGGTTGGCTTGGCCCCTCTGGCCGCGCTGGCCCCGCTGCTGCTGTTGGGCGTCGGCGCCTTGTGGAACGACTCGCGGGCGCGGAGCGCGACGCCCCCCCTGGGCTCGCTCCTGCTGGCCTCGGCCGGCATCCACCCCCGGCGGAGCATCCGGTTGCTCGGGGGCCGCCGCGGGCGGTGTGCGCAGCGTCAGCAGCTCCTGCTCGAAGGCAAGCGTGCCGGTGTGCGTGCCGTCCGTGACTTCCACGGTGGTGGATAGCGGGCGGCCCGGCGTCCGATTGATGTTCACGACCTCGAAGTCGTGGAGGTCGCTTTCCCGAGCGGTGTTCACAACGATGCGCTTGCTGGTGTCGTTCCGGTTGATCATGGTCACGCGGTATCCGCCCGCCACCGGCGAAACTCCGGTCAGCGCGTAATCGTCGAGCGGATTGTCCACCGGGATTGGTTCCGGGGCCTCCACTTCCGGCTCCGAGGTGAACGGCGAGTTGTTCCAGAGCCCGGCATACCTTCCGAGCGGTGCCTTCCGTGGGAGTTCCTCCGAGCACACCGGCACGGGGAAGGCGAGCAGCGCCGCGAGCAGCGCGGTGGAAGCGGGAAAGAGCGGTTTTTTCTTTGGCAGGTGATGTTTCATGGCGATTTCAAGTTCCGGTTTCGGCGGGGATGAACCACTGCTCGATCTCGGCGCGACAGTCGATCAGCGTGTCGTCTTCGCGGTTGGGCCTCAGGACAATGCGGGTTGCCGCACGGAATTCCTGCGGCATCTTGATTCGGTCGAACCACTGGTATAGCGCCTGCTCGCGCCCGGTAACCTCGATTTGAATTCGCGCGCGGTGGTAATGCGCCCCGGTGTCATCCACCGGCAGTGGGCGCTGGGTGCGGATGTTCAATCCCGTCGAGCGGGCCTGCTGCTCCACGAACTCCTGCAGCGTCGTCTGCGCCTCCTGGTAGGCCGCCGGCTCCGGCTCGTGCTCGGCGAGCCATTCCATCTGGTCGGCGACCAGCTCGCTGCTGGCCTGGAGCGCTTCCGCAGTCTCGACGGCAAGCCGCGCGTCCAGCACCTCGGCGCTCTTCGCCGCGCTGAGATTCGTGTACCACGAATACAGAATGAAATTGAGCACGAGGAATCCTCCGGCGGCGAAGAAGACCAATAGTTTTTTCTCGCGGGGCGACATGGAGTGGAATGGATGGGTATGGGTGGTGGAAATGAGCGGGCGGTGGCCGGTATGCGTCAATAAAACCGTGGCAACGGGAATTTGTCGCTACCGGGCGGGATTGTAGAGCGCGGATGTCCCGGTGTAAACGAACCGCCAGCGGCCGTCCGACTCGCTCGGCTCGGGATTCTCCCACGAAAAGGCCGCCAGCTCGTTGTTCCGGTTCAACGCCAGCGAAAACTGCTGCGCGGGTCCGAACCGCGGTGACTCGCCCTGCAAGGTGATCTGTGCGGCGGAAATGTCCGCGTCGGTCAGTCGCAGGCCGGAATTCGACGGGATCGACCGGTGGATGCGCGAGAGGATGTCCACCGGGTCGTGGCTCAAATCGAGCGCGAGCGAGAGTTCGTCCCATTTTTCGTTGTGGATTGCCACCGCCTCGCCACCGGGACCGTAGGACTCGGCGATCGCCTTGAGCCGCCTCGCCTCGGAGGAATCGCTCCACACTTGGAAGGCAAACCAGCCGATCACACCGAGATAAACGGCCGCCGCGGCCGCCGCGGCAGCGATCAGATTGCGCCGCTTGAGCGCCTCCCGGCGGGCGGCGCGCACATCCGCCGGCAGCAGGCGGCTCGAGGGTTGCGGCCAGACCGGAGCCGGACGTTCGGCACCGGATACCGGAATGCCCAGCGCGGTGGCAAACTCCCGCGTGTCCGGCTGCGGAGCGGGCGACCAGACCACTGCTGAATCAACCGGCGTGGCCATGCCCTGGATTTCCAACTGGATCAAAGCCAGGCGGATCTCGCGGGCCAGCGCCGCGTCGGGGGCCTCGGCGTCGTTCGCCGTGGCCTGGCAATAGATCAGCTTGCCACTGTGGCGCACCGCGAAGACCCAGCGGCCGAATTCCCTCCACACCGCCAGCGCGTGATCCTCCGCGTCGAGAGCGCGCGGCGAAATGTCGAATTCCTTGGGCCCGCGCGGCGGCATGTCACCCTCGCGCGGCGCGCGCAAAAGCACCTCGAGCAGGGTTGCGGACTCCTCGCGGCGCTCGATCACGAAAAGATCGGTAAGCTGGCCGGCCATCGGATCGGGGCGCAGGCCAAGTCGCTCGGCATGCAGCGTGGCGAGATCCTCGAACAGCGCGTCATCGTCACTGGCCACCTTCATCGGCAGCGCCGTCACCGCCTTGACTGGAAAGCACATCAGCAGGTCGCCCGCGGGCAAACCCGGAATGTCCGCGGCGTGCGCAACCTCCGTGGCCTCACGCAGGGCGAATGGACCGGAACCCTGGCGGTGCCAGATTTCCCAGCCGATTTCGCCGGGGATGATCAGGATTTGTTCGTTGGTCTTGCTCACGGGATGATTTCTTCGGTGCGTTCAAGCAACACCGGCTGGCCGGTGCGGTTGCGGAGAATCGCGGTGATGCGACGCGTCGCTTCGCCGACGTAGCCGGTGCTCACCACGCGCGTGGTCGTCTCCCCCACGGTGAAGCGGGCGGCGATGTCGGGCCGAGCTTCGGCACTCACGCCGATGATGGCAAGCGCTTGCGCGACATCCTGGAACGGCTGGTCATCCTCGGTGCCCAGTATCCCGTCCGGCCCGTTGACAATCTCGGGAATGGCGGAGGCCTGCTCGACGGAAACCTCCGCCGCCACGGCGATCATTTCGGCGCGCGCCTCGTTGATGTCGAGCATCCCGCCGCTGTGGATCGTGAACCAGTCGCGCCAGTCGGGACGCAGCGCCTCGATGAGATCCATGTCGCGCACCAACCGCATCTCGGAAAAATCGTAGAACGGGCGGTTGAACGGCTGGTTGATGCGCCCGCGGGCCTCATACCATTCCCGCTCCGCGCCGTTGAGCCGCACCTCGTCGTCGGCGTCCACCCAGTCGGCGAGCGCGTCCGCAAGCGCCGCGGCGGTGTCCATGTCGAGCCCCCATTTGATGAACAGCGAACGCAGCAGCGCGAGGTCTTCGCGCAGCAGGATGGCGTTGATGTTGAACCGCCCTCCCTCGGAAATCAGCTCGACGTCGAACCCATCGCCGGTCTCGGGATCGTGGAAGCTCAGGATCGGGTCGTCACGTTCCACGGCCGGATTCGAGCCGATGGCGATCCCCATCTCGGCCATGTGGCTGGCGCGCGAGCCGTGAATCTTTTGCGAGGCCAGCTCCATGTCGAAGGAAATGACGCGCAATGCCGCCATCGCCGCCATTGCGAGGATCGCGATGAGCCAGAGCACGGCGACCAGCGCCGTGCCGCGGACGCGGCGGGCAGGGGCTCCGGACGGATGGGGTGGGCTGGATTTCATTCGGTGGCGGGTAGTGGGCGGGCTCCCGGCGGTCGACCGGCTCCCGGGGTGCCGGGAATGTTGATGGCGGGCGGACTTGCACCGGTGCCACCGGACGAACCGTCACTGCCTCCGGCTCCTTCCCCGACTCCGGGAAGAACGGGGGTCTGCCGCGCCTCCTGCATCATCTGGCGGGCGGAGACGCCGGGGTTCTGCCGTGGCGGGATCCAGAAAACATGCCGCATTTCGGGTCCGGTAGGACCAAAAGCGACGAGCAATTCAACCTGCAGCGGCAGCCGTCCGGGCAAATCCCAGTCGTAATACCATTCCATCTCGCGCCCGTCGAGCACCCGCCACTCGAAGAAACGGACGTCCTCGAGCAAGACGATCTCCGCGAACGGCCCGGCCGGGGTGAGGCTGCCGAACGTGGATTCGGAATCATCAAGGATCTCCTCCTCGTAGTAGCGCAACACGATATCCAGGTAGCCGCTGCGGCGCCGCACCGTCGCGATCTGCACCGCATTGGCGATCAACTCCGGCCCGCCCCACGTGAAACTCATCGGAACGTTCTGGAGCGTCAGCTCGGAAAGATGATGAGTGCCGGTGTCCTCGTAAGAGAGATCCAGCCGTGCGTTGCCCGGCATGCTCGCGAAACGTCCGTCCAGCAGCTCGAAGAACGCCTGGTGCAGCATCTCCTCGTTCTGGCTCTCCACCACCGACACCCCGAGCTGCAGCGAGGTGCGCGCGGTGCCGAACACCATCCCCACGATCATCGTTAGCAGAAGCATCGCCAGCACCAGCTCCAGCATCGTGAAGCCGGCGCGGCGGGCGCGTGATGATGGACGGTTTCCCCTCATGGCTGATACATCCTCCCGTAGCGCAGCGTCTCGACGCTGCGTTGGCGCCACTCGCCGTCCTCATACCAGTTCGCCACGCATTCGATCCGGAACATGAACTGCAGCAACTGCCCGTCCTGGTTCTCCATGTCCTCGATGATTTCGACACGGGTGTCGATTTCCATGCCGTTCTCGACCACCTGCACGGTCGTCACGCCCTCTTCGAGGTCGGGCACCGAGACGGCCTCGCGCAGCGCGCTGTCCAGGATGCGGGTGATGCGCATTTCCCGCTGCGCCATCTCGGCGGCGTCGGCCATGCGGTGGATCGCCACGACGAAACCGACCGCCGCCGCGCTGAAGATGCCGAGCGCGAGGATCACCTCCAGCATCATGAAGCCGGAACGGTGGCGGGTTCGTGGGGTTCGTGGATGGTGCGGAGTATTCATCGGATCGCGTATTCGCTCTCGCGGATGCTGGCGGTCAACGGATGGAAGGTGTCTTCACGGTGGCTCTCGTTGACCTCGTAGCGCAGGGTGACGGGTTCGCTGAGACCGTCCGGATCAAACCGCCAGATGTGCAGCGAATTGCGCCGGGTGGTGAGCCACTCGCCGGAGTTCCAGCGCCGGATCACCACGTTCATGTCCTCGGGAAACCAGTATTCCGCGCGCACCGGGGACCGCCTGCCCGGCATTTCCTCGTCCACCCGCTCGCCACCGATGGTGCGGCCCAGCGCGGTGAGCGTCTCGTCCGAGCCGGCCTCCGCCAGCGGCATCAGGCGCACCACCCCCTCGCGAAACTCCAGCGCGTATGGCGTCTGTTGGAGCATGCTGGTGGTGCGGGCGCGCTTGGCCAGCAGCTCGACCTCGCCTGACACATCGCTCAGCACGCGTTCGTCGGACGAGTAAACCATGTAGCCCACCGCCCCGCCCACGATCACCGCCGCGATCACCAGAACCAGGACGATCTCGATCAGGGTGAAGCCGCCGGGGCGTCTCGCAGCCTCCGGATTACAGGTCCTGGCTGCTGATGTCGTCATCGGTGTTCGGTTGGCCGCTGGGGCCGTTGCTGATGATCTCGAACTGGTTGGCGCGCTTGCTGCCGGGGAACTGATAACGGTATTCCGCGCCCCATGGATCGGTCGGAATATTGCTCATCACCTGCACCCAGCGGCGCGGCTGCGGCGACGAGGTCGGCTCGTTGACGAGGGCATCAAGTCCCTGCTGGGTCGTCGGGTATGATCCCGCGTTGATCCGGTACATCGCGAGCGCGCTCTCGAAGCTTTTGAAATCCGCCTCCACCTGACTGATTTTGGCGGCGTCGCCGATGCCCCGCATTGCGAAAATCGCGCCTCCCAGGATCATCGCGATGATGCCGAGGACGATGACCATTTCGAGGAGGGTGAAACCGGGGCGCTGTCTGTGTGCGGGATGCGTGTGGTGGATCTTCATGTGTATGGCTGGTAAGGCATGTGGCGCATGTTCATTCCTGAAACACCGCGCGATGTTGAATTTGTCTGAAATTCCCGGCTCTGCAAGCCGTGATCCACGCGGTTCTGCCTTAGCCGCCGCCCCCGCCGAGGATCGGATCAGCGAAAACCCGCGCCGTGAGCCGGTTTCCCGCGGATGTAGCGGGTCATCAGGCGCGGGGGTGGGAGGAATCGTATGCCCGCTTCAGACGTTCGCGGGTGACGTGGGTGTAGAGCTGCGTTGTCGAGAGCGAAGCATGGCCGAGCAGCGCCTGCACGCTGCGGAGATCCGCCCCGGCGTCCAGCAGGTGCGTGGCAAAACTGTGGCGCAGCTTGTGCGGGCTGATCATGAATGGAATCGAGCTGTGCCGGATATATTTGCGCAGTAGCAAATCGACCGCCTGCTGGGTGATCCGCCGCATCCGCACGCTGAGGAAAAGCGGGCCGCCCGTCACCGCCGCCTCGCGCCGGTAACGCTGGATCGCCGCCAGCGCCGGTTCGCCGAGCGGCACGACCCGCTGCTTCGCGCCCTTTCCCCGCACCCGCAGCGTGCTGCCGATGAAATCGACGTCCGCCACGTCGAGACCGGTCAGCTCGGAGATCCGCAGCCCGCTTGAATAGAACGTCTCCAGGATCGCCGCGTCGCGCGCGGGCAGCCAGGCGGGCGATTTTTTCCCCAATGGCAGCCGCAGCGGCAGGCCGAGCAGTTCGTCGGCCTGCGCGCGCGAGATCACCACCGGCAGCGACCGCTCCGGCTTCGGCAGCTCCACCTCCGCCAC
This sequence comes from Haloferula sp., assembly GCA_007126655.1. Taxonomy (GTDB): domain Bacteria; phylum Verrucomicrobiota; class Verrucomicrobiia; order Verrucomicrobiales; family Akkermansiaceae; genus Luteolibacter. The sequence goes on from SLAV01000376.1 coordinate 11,466, forward strand.
CGGGCTGCGCCCGAGGCCGCGCCGCAGCACGAGGAATTTGTAAAACGAACGCAGCGCCGCGAACCGCAGCCGGATTGTCGAGCGCTTGAGACCCCGTTTCATCAGCGCGAACAGATAATCGCGGAAATCATCCGCCGCCGCGTCACGCCAGCCCGCCTCATCGCCTCCTTTCCATTCGCGATATGCCGCCAGCGCCTGCCGGTAGTTCGCGAGCGTGCGCGGTGAGGCGGTGCGCTCGGTCGCCAGGAACTCGAAGAACGCCGATTCATCCGCCGCATCGCTCATGGTCTCGATCATACCCGGATCCACCCGGAAACCAACCGCATTCCGGCTGCTCCCGGTTTCCCCACCCTCTTCACCCCGCCACATCCGGCTCCGCGAAAATCATCAGCCCGCCCGGCGTCTGCAGCGTGCTCGTCGCCGTCACATCCACCATTTCGCCGATCCGTTTGGCGCATTGGTTGGCCACGACCATCGTGCCGTCCGGCAGGTAGCCGACCGCCTGATGATCCTCTTTCCCGGGGCGCACCATTGCGATGCGCATGCGTTGGCCGATTTCGATGGGCGGCTTGAGTGATTCGGAAAGTTCGTTGAGATTGAGGACGTCGATGCTTTGAAGGCGGGCGACTTTTGTCAGATTTTCGTCCATCGTCATCAATCGCGCACCGAGCAGGCGGGTGACGTCGATCAAGCGGCTGTGTTGGGCGCGGTCTTGGCCGTGGGTCGTGGCGCTGCGGTCGTCGTGAATGGTGACCTGGATATCCGGCGCGTTGCGCAGCTCAGCCAGTGCGTCGAGCCCGCGTTGGCCGCGCTGTCGATCGCCAGCACTATCGGACTCCACCATCTTCTGGACATCCTCGAGCACAAAGTGTGGGACCACGAGCCTGCCGTGCAGGAAGCCGGCCCGCATCACACCTGGAATCCGTCCATCCATCAACGCCTCATGATCGAGCACCACGGGTTGGCCGGATGCGGCGTCCTGGCGGAAGCGAACGTATGGAATGATGAATGCGAAATCGTCACGACTGCCACGCAACGCAAGCATCGCTCCGATAAATCCGAAACTCGCGTAGAGCGAGACGTCGAAGGCCAGCTTCAGGACGTTGACCATTTCGTCCGCGCCGGAATCCGGATCAATCCGCGGGCGCAACGCCAGCTCGATCAACTGCGAGATTTCGACGCGCGTGAGCAGCCAGGCGCAGAACAA
>SLAV01000103.1 GCA_007126655.1 Haloferula sp.
GGCGGGCGGGCGTTTCCAGTCGAGACCCTCGACGGTGTTGTAGGGGATCAGGTTCACCTTGGCGCGGAGGCGGCGGGCGTGGCGGGCGAGCAGGCGTGCCTGTTCCAGCGCGTCGTTCACGCCGTCGATCAGGATGTATTCCAGCGTGAGCTTCTGGTTTTTCCGCCTGTTCCATTCGTCGAGGGCGTCGAACAAGTCGGCGAGCGGCCATTTCCGGTTCACCGGCATGATGCGTTCGCGCACCTCGTCGGTCGCGCCGTGGAGCGATATCGCCAGGCGGATCTGCTGCGGATGCGCCGCCAGTTGGCGGATTTGCGGCACCAGGCCGGACGTCGAGACCGTCAGATGGCGCGCGCCGAGGTGCAGCGTGTGCGGGCCGGTGATGAGCGAGATGGCTTCGGCGAGGTTGTCGAGGTTCGCCAGCGGCTCGCCCATGCCCATGAACACGAGGTTGTCCACCCGGCGGCCGGAGAGCTGCCCGGCCGCCACCACCTGGCCGGCAATCTCCCCGGCATCGAGATTCCGGGTGAACCCCGCCAGACCCGAGGCGCAGAACCGGCATCCGTAGGCGCAGCCGACCTGGGAGGACACGCACAGCGTAAGGCGGTCGGATTTTTCGCCATAGAGCGCCGGGTTCGCCGGGATCAGCACGCTTTCCACATACCGGCCGTCGTGCAGGCGGAAGAGGAACTTGCGCGTGGTGTCGTCCGATCCCTTGGTCAGCACGTGCTCCAGCGGCGAAACGCGGAACCCGGCCGCCAGCCGCCCGCGCAGACCGGCGGGCAGGTTGGTCATCTCATCGACCGACGCCGCTTTCTTCCTCCACACCCAGTCGAGGATCTGGCTGGTCCGGAACGTCGGCTCGCCCGCCTCCTTGAGCCAGGCGGCGAGGGTGTCGGGGGTGGTTCCTGTGAGTGAAGGGCGCATCGGATCGGCGTGGCGCACCATGCCCGATCATCGCCCGCGCGTCAAAACATGCGGCGCACCGTGCAAGGGGAGCACACGCGCCCCCGCGTGTCCCTTCGCGCGCCCTCGCGCGAAGGCTGGCATTCCGTCCGGGTGACGTCCGTTCCGATCTACCGCGCCACCCGTATCCGTCGCATTCCTCCAGCGAGGGTGCCGGAGGATGCACGCGGTTGCGCGTATGCCGCCCATTGAAATACGCTGTATGCGCGACTCATCCTCAGTGCGAGGGATTCCAAGTTGAAGGGATGGCGGGGGATCCGCGGCGGTCCGCCGCCGCGGATCAATACGGATGATGCGGCGGGGCGCTCACCAGCGGAGCAAGCGGGTGATGGCGGCGCGCAGCGCGGTTTCGAGGACGGCGGCTTCGGCGTGGGTCACCGGGATCACCGCCTTGCGGACCTCGCCGCTGGCGGCGAACTGGCGGCTGATCGCGAGCATGTGGGGCGCGCGTTCCGGGTCGTCGCGGGTGGTCAGCTCACAGCTGCTGTTGCCCTTGGCCGTCTGATGGAACAACTTAGCGGAGGGCTGGCGATCCTGCAGCACGGCGAGCACTTCGCCGATGTCGGAAAGGCCCCATTTCATGATGATTTTGTTTTCCCAGTCGAACTGGCGGTCGCCAGCCTGAGCGGCAGCCTCGACAAAAATCGCCTCCTTCTCACGGCTCACGCTGAAGCGGACCGCCGCGCCGATACCCCGGCTGTTTGGCTTGTAAAGGGTGTAGTCCCGCCGCGGCGGGTAATTCGGGTTCGCCCGCGCGTTGGCGCGCCGTTCGGCGGAAGTGGGTTCGTTGGCGTCTTGGGTCGGGGATGGCGGTGTCAGGACTACGTTGTCTTTCATGTGTTTGGGCCGATGGGTTGGTATCGACAATCGGCAGATTGCACAATTCAGAAACACTGGTCAAATAAAAAGTGTTCAATAGAACAAAAATAATCAAATGAGCATATTCTGAGGCGACCGGGCTAGCATGGGGAGGGGAGCAGGGGGGGAATCTGCTTTGCATGGCATCCGCGGCGTGCGAGCTTATGCATCATGAAAACAAGATTTCTCATTCCCTTGCTCGTCGGCGGATTGTTCACGGCAGCGCCGGTTGCCGCGCAATCGCAGGACACGCCGGACGCCGAAAACGGCGAAGCCACCGATACCGAGACACGGAATCCCTTCTGGCAGGTTTCCGTGGGCGGCGGCCATTACATGGTGCGGCTCGACCGCATCGCGTCGATCAGCCGCCACCGCTACCTGCTCGACGGGGCGGTGGTCGTCGATGAAGTTACGGTGGACACGTCCGGCCAGGCGCTCGCGCGCTTCTACCACCTCGCGCCGCTGGCTGATGAAATCGGCGACAGCAGCGCGGGCCGCATCGCGCAACGCGGGAGGCAAATCATCGAGGACGCCGCCGGCCGCGCCGGCACCGACGCCCACCGCATGGTTGTGAAAAAATACCCTGATACCACCCACGCCCGGAGCATTGAATACCGTGTGGACAGCGCCGAACAGCTCACCACCATCTACGACAGCCTGCGGGCCGCGCTCGAACGCGGTCGGGGCCGCGAGGTGGTCGTCCCGCGTTGATGGTCACGCATCCCATGCCGCTCAGATCCCGAGAATGATCGACGCGGTGATGAAATAGATGAACATCCCGCTCACATCGACAATCGATGCGAGCGATGGTGCGGAGACCACTGCGGGGTCGAAACGCAGGCCGCGGGCCATCATCGGAAGCATCGCTCCGAGGATGGTGGCGGAGAGCACCTGCACGGTGAGCGCGGCGGAAACCGCGAACGCGAGTCGCGCGAAACCAAAATTCGGTCCCGTGCCCGAACCTTGGAACAGCGGTAGCAGCACCGGCAGCAGGACGGTGATGAACACGGCAATTGAAAGCCCGAGCGCGAGACCAAGCAGCAGCCCCGTGCGCGCCTCCTTCCAGGCAATGCGCAGCGCCGAGCCCGGAGTGATCTCTCCGAGCGCCATCGCACGCACCACCATGGTCGCCGCCTGCCCCCCCGCATTGCCTCCGGCGGCAACCACCATCGGCAAAAACAGCGTGAGGACAAAGGCTTGTTCGAGAACCTCCTCGAATCGATAGAGCACAAAACCCGAGATGATCGATACGAACGCCAACAGCACCAGCCACAACACGCGGCGGCGCAGATGCTCGTACACACCGATATTGAGAAACGATATTTCGGACTGCTCGCCGGCGATCGCCGCGAGTTTCTCGATGTCCTCGGTGGACTCCTCCTGGAGAATCTCCATCGCGTCATCGTAGGTCAGCACGCCGAGCAGGTGATGGAATTCATCAACGACGGGCAGCACGACGAGGTCGTACTTCGCGAGCATCCGCGCCGCCTCCTCCTGGTCGGATCCGGCGAGAACGAATTCGGCCGCCTCCTGCATGATGTCCCGGATGGGTGAGTCCCATGTGGCGAACGCCAAATCGCGCAATCGGACCTTGCCGACCAGCCGGCCCTCGGAATCGACCACGAAAATCCGCGCCAGGGTTTCGGCATCCTCGCGGTCGCGGCGCAACACGGCGATCGCCTGTTTCACCGTCATGTCGGCAGTGATGCGGCCGATGTTCGTCGTCATGCGGCCTCCGGCCGTATCCTCCTCATACTTGAGCAGATTACGCGTAAGCTCCTTGTCGCGCGGGCCGAGCAGGCTGAAAAACCTCACCTGAGCCTCCTTGCCGCAGACCTGGAAGACATCGACTCGGTCGTCGTCGGAAAGATTGCCGAGAAGCACCCGCAACTGTGCCGGATGGAAATGCCCCAGCGCCTCCTCGATGAGGCTGTAAGGCAACTCCGCAACTACGTCCGTGGCCAGCTCCGGGCCGATGGTTTTGAGGAACAGATCACGCTTCGCATCGTCGAGCTCCTCATAAAGCGTCGCAAGATCGGCATAGTGCATGTCCTGCGCCGTCGCAAACACCGCGGATTGGTCCTCTACATCGAGTGCCTCCCGGAGGCGCTCGGTGGCATCGATGTCCAACTCCCGGGTCACCCGCGCAAATTGGTGGCCGAATGTCAGGACCGCAAGCGGATTTCCCTGCGGGTCACCTGCGGATTTCGATCATCGCCCGCTGCCTGCGGGATTCGATCCAGCGCTCGTATTGCGCGGAGGTTTTTTTGCGCCGGACGCGTTCCTCTACCTGTTCGCGCACGGTTTCGAAAGCGGGCACCGGCCCAGGATGCAGCTCAAGCGTCCGCACGATGGTGAATCCCGCCGGGTCGCGCAGCGGGCCGACCAGCTCGCCGACCGGTGCGTCAAAGATGATCGCCGAAAACTCAGGGGCAAGATCCAGCCGCGAGACGCCTTCCTGCAGGCCGCCCTCTGCGGCCGCCGCGTCCCGGGAATGGGCGCGGGCAAGTTCCGCGAAATCCGCCCCGCCGCGGATTTGTTCCGCGACTTGCTCGGCCAGTTCGAGCTGGGAATCCGGTGTGGCGGCCAGATTTTGATGATCCCGCGCCGGAATGAAGATTTTCTCGAAGTCGATCTCGTCCTGCGTTGTGTCCCTCAGCTCGTGTCTGGTCCGTTCGTATTCGCTGCGGACCTCCTCCGGCAGTGGCGGCGGCGCGTCGGTGAACTGTTGCGAACGCATCGCCTGGACGATCATGCGATCACGCGTCATCTGGCGGAACCCCTCCATGGTGAGGCGGTTCTCGCGAAGTTCCTCACGGAATTGCGCCTCGTCGTTGTTGTATAGTTCGCGGATCTGGCGCTTCACTTCCTCATCCACGAAGTGCTGGCGGATCTCCGTGCCCGCCTGCTTGAATTCGTCGAGGATGATCTCCCGGTCGATCAACTCCTGGAGAATGTTCTCCCGGGCCTCCTTGAGCTCGGCCTCAAACTGCGGCCCGCGCCGCGGGTATTGGGCCGCAAGTTGGCCGTAAACAGGCGCGAGCAGGAAATTCACCTGATTCACGGTGATCACGCGTCCGTTCACCATCGCGGCGATGGCGTTCACTTCGACGGGCTCGGCGGAGGCCATTGGCGCAGCCTTAGCACATAGCATCGCGGCGGCCGCCAGCATGGTAAATCGGGTTTTCAATAATGGGCTTATCAGGTTCATGGAGGATTTTCAGTATGTGACGTATCACGGATACGGATCATTCGATTATTGGACAGCCTGCGGGCGAATCAAGCCGCGATTGCCACAGTGGATGGCCTCCGGCGCATTTGCCTTGCTCAACCTTGCTTGGAAAAGCTCAACCATTGAAGGCGGGGCGCCACCTTGGCGCTCCCAGGCGGTCGATTCCGGCTTGATCGCACCCTACGGGCAGTTGATTCTCCGTGCCCATGTCCGCCGCATACGAACACACTCTCGCCGGGCCCGCCACGCTGGAGGGCACCTCGCTGCACACCGGCGAGAAGGTGACGCTCACACTCAAGCCCGCGCTGGAGGGCCAGGGGTTCCGATTCCGCCGCATCGACCTGCCGGACCAGCCGTTCATCGCGGCGGACGCCGACAAGGTGCAGACAGTCGAGCGTGCCACCACGCTGGCCGAGGGATCGGTGAAGGTCCACACCGTCGAGCACGTCATTTCCGCGCTGGCCGGCATGGGGGTGGACAACGCGCTGATTGAAATGGACGCCAACGAGCCGCCGATTGGCGACGGCTCATCGCGCCCGTTTGTCGAGCTGATCAAGCAGGCGGGCGTCGTTCCGCAGGAAACCCCGCGCAAAAACTGGGAAATCCGCGAGCCGATCCACATGGAAACCGGTGACGGCACCATCATCACCATCGTCCCGTCGAAAAACTTCCGCGTCTCGGTAACCAACGTAGGACCTGGCGGCAGGTTCACCCAGTACTTCTCCAGCGATGTCACACCCGAGCTTTACGAAAAGGAAATCTGCGACGCCCGCACGTTCGTTTATTACGAGGACGTCAAGCCGCTGCTCGACAAGGGGCTCATCAGGGGGGGGTCGCTGGAAAGCGCCGTTGTCATCCGCGACGACGAGGTGCTCTCGAAGGAGCCGATGCGCTTCGAAAACGAATTCGCACGCCACAAGGCGCTCGACCTCATCGGCGACCTGATGCTCTCCGGCAAGCGAATGCTTGGCCACGTCATCGCCATCAAGCCCGGCCACGGGCCAAACACGAAAATGGCCGCAAAGCTTAAATCCGAATATGCCCGGATGCGCTCGATGGTGCCCGAGGCGGTGAGCATTCCCGACGGCGAGAGCGTGCTCGACATCAACGAGGTGCTCAAGATCCTGCCTCACCGCTACCCGTTCCTGATGGTGGACCGCATCGTCAACTGCGAGGGCGAGAACAAGTGTGTCGCGATCAAGAACGTCACAGTCAACGAGCCGTTTTTCGCCGGGCATTTCCCGGGGCATCCGATCATGCCGGGCGTCCTGCAACTTGAGGCGATGGCCCAGGTTTCCTCGATCGTGATGCTGCGCAAGCCCGAGAACGTCGGAAAAATCGGCTACTTCATGAGCGCCACCAACGTCAAATGGCGCCGCCCCGTGCTTCCGGGCGACACCCTGTTCATCGAGAGCGACATTCTGAAAATCCGAGGTTCCATCGGCCAGACGCGCTGCCGCTGCCTCGTCAAGGGCGAGGTCGTCTCCGAAGCGGAGCTGAAATTCGCGCTGATGGACCGATAATCCACCGCCATTTTTTCTCGCGCGGATCCTCTGCTGCATCGTGCCAATGGATACAAGCGTCGGTGAGCTCGCCCGCCTCCCTCTTGAATAAGCCATTGCCGGGCGGTGCGACGCGAAACATACTGCGCCCATGTCAGAAACCAACCTGCGCGACGCCATCCTCGGATTGATGCGCTCGGGCAAACAGCCGGATTTCACGAAGTCCTCGCTTGCCCGCGCGCTCAACGTGGGGCCGCGCAAGCGGAGCGACCTCCGCCGCGCGCTGGAATCGCTCGTCGCTGACGGCAAGGTCACCGCCCTCAAGGGCGCGCGCTACGCGCTGCGCGCGAAACAGGGCACCCATCTCGCCGGCACCCTCAAGTTTCACCCGAAGGGCCACGCCTTCTTCTTCGCCGACCTCGCCGACGCGGAGAACCAGGCCGCGGGCATCGACCTGCTCGCCAACGACCGCCTTTTCGTCAACCGCCGCGACACCGGCACCGCCCTCGACGGCGACCGCGTGCTGTGCCGCATCGAGCGCCGGCAATCCCGCGGCATCCACAACCGCGGCGAACGCGAGACCGTGGCCATGGTCACCCGCGTGCTCGCCCGCCGGTCGAACCGCCTCGTCGGCACGTTCCAATCCCGGAAGAAATTCTCCTGGGTCGAGTGCGACGACAAGGCGCTCGACGGCCGCGTCGAAATCACCGGCGACACCAGCGCCAACCCCGGCCAGCTCGTCGTCGTGGACCTTGACGATTGGAAAAACCGCGACGCCCCGCCGCGCGGGCGCGTCATCGAGGTGCTCGGCTGGCCCGGCGACCCCGGCGTGGACATGCTCTCGATCATCCACCGCTTCGGCCTCCGCACCTCGTTCCCCGACGACGTGCTCGCCGCCGCCCGCGCCGTGCCCGAGGAGCCCGAACCCGCCGAAATCGCCCGCCGCAAGGACTGGCGCGACAAACTCGTCATCACCATCGACCCCGCCGACGCCAAGGACCACGACGACGCCATCTGGTGCGAAAAGCGCCGCGGCGGCGGCTGGACGCTCGCCGTCCACATCGCCGACGTCTCCCACTACATCAAGCCCGGCTCGCAAATGGACGAGGAGGCCGTCGCCCGCGGCAACTCGACCTACCTGATCGACCGCGTGCTGCCGATGCTCCCGGTCGAGCTGAGCAACGGCATCTGCTCGCTCAAGCCGGATGTGGACCGCCTCACCAAGTGCGCCTTGCTGGAGATCTCGCCCAAGGGCGAAACCACCCGGGCCGTCTTCTTCGACGCCGTGATCCACTCGCGCGCGAAAATCTCCTACGAACAGGCCCAGGCCATCCTCAACGGCAGGCCCGCGCCGGAAGGCTCCGATCCCGAACTCGTGCCGCTCGTCAAGGAGGCCTGGAAAATGGCCGCCGCCATGCGCAAACACCGCTTCGCAAACGGCGCGCTCGACCTCGAAATGCCGGAGGTCAAGATCCGCCTCGACGACAGGGGCCGCGCCGTCGCCGCCGACAAGGTCGTCCACACCTCCAGCCACCAGCTTGTCGAGGAATGCATGCTTGCGGCCAACCAGGCCGTCGCCAGCCTGCTCACCACCCGTGGCAAACCCGCCGTCCACCGCATCCACGAGGATCCCGACCCGTCGCGGCTCATGGAATACACCGAGATGGCCCTGCTCCACGGCTACCAGCCCGGCGACCTGACCAACCGCGCCCACATCCAGAAGCTGCTCGACGCGGCCAAGGGCAGGCCCGAGGAGCACGCCATCAAGCTCGGCCTGCTCAAGAGCCTCAAGCGCGCCGCCTACTCCGCCGAGGGCACCGGCCACTACGGCCTGGCCATGGGCCACTACACCCATTTCACCTCGCCGATCCGCCGCTACGCCGACCTCATCGTGCACCGCGCCATGCAGCCGCTCCTGGAAAACCCGCCGAAACCCTGCGACCCCACCCCGCCCCAGGCGCGGATGCACGAGATCGCCCGCCACATCTCGGACACCGAGCGCAACTCCGGCGAGGCCGAGGGCGAATCGCGCATGCTCAAGCTGCTCGAATTCCTCGACCGCGCCGCCAAATCGAAAAAACCACCCGTTTACGACGGCCTCGTCACCGACGTCCGCCCGATGGGCCTCATGGTCGAGGTGCCGGAAATGGGCGTCCGCGGCGTCGTCAAACGCGAGGACCTGCCCGGCGGACGCTGGTTTTTCGAGGCCCACCGCATGGCGTTCGTCTCGCGCGACGGCAAGGTGGTGCAGCTCGGCATGCGTTTGCCGCTGCGCGTCTCCGGCGTCGAGTTCGACACCCGCTTCGTCGATTTCGAACTCGCCGGGAACCCGACCAGCCCCGGCACTCACACGCCGCCGCCCGGTGCCGCCGTGGCCCGGCACAAGCCGAAACGCGTGCCGAAACCGAAACCCGCCGCCAAGTCCGGCCCGCCGCCCAGCCGCAAGAGCGGCCGGAGGAAAAAACACCGCAGGCGCGCCAAGTCGTAACCGCAACGCGGCTCAATCGTCCGCGCCGCGCCACGCCTTCCACTCCGCCTCGGCCTCGTCGGTGGTCAGCTTGCGGTCGGCGGCGATGATGCGGTATTCGCGGTGGGAAACGGCGGGGTGGTCGGCATCCAGCGGGATTGATTCCGCCTGCACCGGGTTGAAGTTCACGAACGGCGTGCCGCCATGCATGTTCGAATTCCAGACGCGCAGGCGCTCGGGGGTGCCGGCGATTTCCGCGGCTCCGCTCATCAGCAGCACGCTCACGGCGGCATCGCCTTCGCCCGGCCCGGTGAGGAGCACCCAGCGGCTTTCCTTGCCGTTCGCCTCGTCGCGCCCGTGTCCCTCGCAGGTGGTCATCTCGCTGTTCGAGGTCACCCATTCCGCCGGTCCGCGCCACGCGAATCCGCTGTAACGGTAGCGGCCGATGGTGACCGGCTCGCCGGCGGCCTCCTGGCGGATCGTCAGGTCGATCACGTTCGCATCCTCCCCGTGGCGGGCGATGCGCGTGCGGACGGCTTCGCGGACCGCGGCGATGCCGTCGGTCACCGGCGGGCCGGCGTCGTCCGATTCGCGGACGCGGATTTCGTTGTGGAATTCCCACTCCAGCGCGTCCGGCCCGGCGTCGATGAATTTCGCGCCGACGGCGTGGTGCGCCCCCTGGCCGTTCTGGAGTTCCCAGCAGTTGTATTGGGTGCCGCCGACCTCGATGTGCTTCCACGGCCACCACAGGCCGAGGTGGTGGATGTGATCGCCGGGCATGGCGTGGGTCCACTGGTACCCGGCGGGCGTCTTCATCGGATGGAGGAACGCGCTCGGGAGGAACGCGTCGCTGCCGCCCGGGTGGTCGAGGGTGTCCATTTGCCAGACGAGCTGGGTCTCGCCGTCGTGGCCGCCGTGAACCGTGCCCCCGGAAACGCCGGTGGCCCATTCCCCCATGGCGAGCGTGGAGACGGCGGGCAGGATCGCGGCGCCGGGCAACAGGCTGGAAATCAGGCGGGCGGGCATGCGGGGTGGTCGGATCGATTGCTTCATCGGGGAATCTGGTTGTGGTTCGCGCCACCATGCACCCTTTCCACCGGCACGCCAAGCGGGGAATCGCACGCGAATCACCGTGGGAACGGGACAAAGAAGTCAAGGAGCGGCGAACCTCCTTCGCCGATGCGGATGATTGGAGAAGGAGATGAGCCTGTGCGCTTTTTCACTCCCGCCGGGTGAGTCACCCGAAACCTTCAACGCGGAAGGAAGGCCACTGGTACGACCACGCCAGCCGAACCCCTCGTCGGTTTCATTCGGGAAGGAAGAAAAAGCCAGTTGTCATCAATCAGCAGGCCCAGAGACTGATGCTCGTTTTCGGAAAAGCTTTCGGTTAACTTTCCAATTGCCTCGTCCGTCAGGGAGACAACCACGCCGATCGCCCCGAAAGGGGTCTGGAATTCCCTGATCTCCGTGAAATCCTTTTGGAAAAGGACAGGAACCCGGCTTGTGAGATACCCGTTTTCCCGCGGATCCCTGCCATTCCCGTGACCCGTATTGCGGAGAAAAAGAATCCGGTATCCCTCCGCCAGCCCGTCAGGCACCGAACCTCCGCTCTTTTCCAGCAGATCCCTGGAATCCGGGTGCACGCGGACAATCGAAATCGTCGCTTCCTCTTCTGCGAAACTTCCCGTGACGAGAAGCATCATGATTGTGAACAGATGTTTCATGGCAGAATGTTTTGTGGTTCAGGCAAGACATCATCCGCCAGATTGTTTTTCCGGTCGAACTCGAGCCTGCGGTCGTTGATTTCCGGGTTCAGGTAATGTGGAATGTTGATGAACGCGACCGCATCCAGTTCACGCTGGAATCGCGGTGAAGCCTCGATGGTAATGGGATTGTGCAAACGCCTTTTGTCATTGATCCGGCGGATATCGCGGTGAACGACCCGGACGTAAATCGCCGACTCAATTTCACCACTGTCCGACGCTACGGTCCGCAGCCCCATAATGTATCCGTGTGGATGCTCGCCTGCTCGAGGCCTTTCATCGATGCCGTCCTTCACATTCATGCCCAGCCTGATGGGCGTGTTCCGGTAGCCGTCCGTTGGTGCTTCGCGCGGATATTTGAGTTCACTCTCGGCTCCATGCAGTTCATAGATGTCTCGGTTATTGGCATCACGCGGCCAGAAAGAAACAAAAACAAAATCTGCCAACTTTACCGATCCTTGCTTGGAAATGGAGCGTCCGGCATGAGGCGAAGTGCGTTTTGAAGCAATTCAATGTCGATCTCTAGTAAATTGTAAGCCTGTGGATCGGCGAGGAGTTCCTCAATGATCGGCTTGAAGGTTTTCCAGTGATCGCCTATGACATATGCACTGCGACCTCTGGCTGGTTGTGCACCCCATTTTTCGGGGTCTTTGAAAATTTCGTCAATTGTATAAAAATTTCGAGCGGCCAATGCTCTTTCCATGTAGAGGGTGAAGTGTGAGTTCGGGCCATGACCTGGTTCTTCAACCGAGGCATCGGCATAACCTTTATTTACAGCGATCCGATTCAGCTCCAGAATTCCGATGACTGATTCTTTGCTTGCATACTCAAGAACAATGCTCGCATATGAAAGAGCCTCTCCTAATTGGAGTCGTCTCAAATCCTTCTCGCGGATGGCAGGATCATTTATCAACTGCAATTGTTTTGTTGTCAGGATTGCTATTTGTATATTTGAAGAATGTGGCAAACTCAAAAGTGCGCGATAGATATGCCCAGCCATTCTGTGACGCTCATGAACCGTCCCACGCAGCCTCGGTGAAAGCAACCATGCCTGCCACGCGGTTCGATATCTATCGATTTGATGTTCTGCACGGAGCCGCTCAGGGTTGAATTTGTCTCTTCGCATGTTGCGCCTCCTTTGATGCGCGGCCCACCGTTCGTCATTAAAAACCCAACCGGCCTTCTCATAAGTCTCTCTTGTCACTTGATACATGGGACGGCCATACCATGCGACTAGTGTGTCCACCCGCTCAGGGTTTTGTGCCACCTCATGGGCCATGAGGGCGACAGCATCTTCGCGGGTGTGAGCCTCCAGAGCGGCAAGGCCGGTTGCCGTATCTGCGTCTATTGCCTCACCGAGTTTCTTGAGCGAGTCCCAATAGTCCTCTGGATCCACATTTTCGGACAGCACGTAAGTGGAAATCCAATCACTGACATCCGCGCCCATGGCTGCAAGCCGCGTGGACAGACACAGGCAAATAAGCAGTCCGAGTGCTGGAATTAATTTCATTGTTTTCATAATGATTAACTGATTTAATATTACGGGTTTTCTACGGATAATTTTTCCCACCATGGATCCGACGGAATGGTTCGGATCACATTGGTGCCACAGTGGATTTCACCGTTGCCCAGATGATACCACCAGGTATCGATGAAAACAACGGACTCCTCCATGATGGATTGAGCTATATGATTCTGATAGATGTCTTGATGATTGGCATCACGCGGCCCAAATTGCCTCGGAATATACAACTTGTGGAAACCGGCTGTGAGTACATCGAGCAAATTTGTCGGCCCTGGATTGAATGCATGTGCACCGACATCGTCTTCGGTAACCGTCGGCCCTTTAACACGCCCTTGTCCGTCGTCCTCGGCAAA
>SLAV01000287.1 GCA_007126655.1 Haloferula sp.
ATCGGTTGACAATCCTTCCTCTGGAATGAAAACCGGCCAGCCATTTGAGTTCAAGAATGGCATTCCCATCCTGCCCTCGCGGGGAGAATTAGTCACGACTGTGTGCAAAAGGCCTGGGCTTTTTTGCATTGGGATTTCTTCACCAGCGTAAGTGTGGGGCCGCTCTTCGGCCACCTGCTGGCGCGGCGGTTCCTGCGTTGGCGGCGCGAAAACGGCAACGATGGCCGTTGGCGAATCCTCGAACTCGGTGCGCACGACGGCTCACTTGCCAACGACATTTTGCAGGCGGTTGCCGCACTCGATCCTGCCGCCCATGCCACCTTGGAATACGCCATCGCCGAACCACTCGACACGCTGCGGACCTGCCAGCAGAAAGCCTTGCGCGCCCACGGTGCGGGTGTGCGATGGGTTGCCGATGCCGCCGCACTCGCAAGCAACCCGCTGCCGGGCATCGCCTTCGGCAATGAACTCCTTGATGCGCTGCCCTGCCACCTGGTCACCCGCCAGCATGGATGCTGGCACGAATCCGGAGTGGCACCCGCTTCGCAAAACCCGAAATCGCTGGCGTGGTGCGATCTCGGCCCGGCGACCGGTGCGCTGGCCGCCGCCGCCGCCCGCATCGACGCCACCCATCTGCCGGATGGCTACCACACCGAAGTGCGCACCAACTACACGGCGCTCCACACCACGCTCGCCTGTGTGCTCAAGGGTGGCATGGTGCTGTGGTTCGACTACGGGTTTGCCCGGCCGGAATACTATGATCCGGCCCGGATCAACGGGACGCTGCGCACATTTTCCCGCCACGTTGCGGGGGGAGATCCGCTCGCGGCACCCGGTAGGGCGGACATCACGGCACACGTCGATTTCACCGCAGTGGCGGAAGATGCGGCGCAGGCCGGCTTTGCCCTTGCCGCGTTCCAAAACCAAGGGGCTTGGCTCACCCGCGAGGCGCGCGGGTGGCTTGCGGATATGGAATCCTCTCCCGATGTTGCGGCAATCCGCCAGTTCCAAACGCTCACCCACCCGGCGCATCTCGGCGCGCGGTTCCACGCCATCGAACTGGTCATTCCCGGCCCGGCCACCGCTTCAGAGGCGGATTTCCACCGCTGTGGACTTCAAATGAACTCGACCTTGTCCTTGTCCTGATTGTTTCCGGCTTGCACCCGTCGTTGGGCAAGGTCAGCGCTCTCGGAAGAATGGAAAGAAACAGTCTGCTCCCAATTTCGTTCTCAAAAGCGGTGGCGGCAGAAATGGAACGCGCCGCGCATGGAGTGGTGAAGGCCGGGGGCGAGGCGCGGATCAGTGATTTTTGGGTCGGTGCGGGATGCCAGACCGGCCATTGCTCTTGTCGCTGGTCACCTTAGCTTCGGGATACTGGTAGTCGTTTGATTGCGAATGGTTGGGGGGAGATACCGCGATTCACAACCGCGCCTGCGGGGAAACAGATGCCGGTGAATTGCTGGTTGGAAAAAATTCTCGCCCTAGTCCATGAATTTTTAAAAAGTGCGCAAGAAGTAGAAATCGTGGCGTCATTTCCTTGATATGAATCATTTTTCACCCCCGGAGTCCGCAATCGAGCTGATCGAGCAATTCTTCGGTCACTTCGGCCAAGCTGTGGAGGCTCACGCCCGCAAAGAACTGACTGAGGAGGAAAAATCGGCATTGACTGCCTTTGCACGTGGCGAACTCGACGAGGCCGCTCGCAAGAACCTCATGCCCCTGCTCGCCCACAACACGACTGCTCTGGAATATTTCGCGGTTTTGCTAGGGGGCATCGACCCCAAGGCCATGCCTTCAGGAAAATCTGATGCAGATACTTTGAAAACATCCAACCCGGACCACAAAGACCAATGAACACTGGATTGCCCAATCTGATTTCTTTTCCTTCCGGTCGTGTGATCCGGCTGCTTTTCCAGCCCATGATCGCGGTCTGGATTTTGCAGGGATTAGCTCAGGACGCCCATGCCAGGGACGCCGAAATTCTCGAAATCGAGAACCAGGTGCAGACCGCGCCCGCCAAAACCAGCGCCTGGAGGGCAGCCACGGTGAAGGAAACCCTGAAGGTGGGTGACCGCGTGCGCACCCGGCAGCGTAGCCGGGCGACCGTCGCCCTCACCGGGCTTTACACGGTGCGGCTCGATCAGTTCACCACCGTGGAAATTACCCCCTCCCTGATTTCCGCAGAAAAACCGCGGCTCGATTTATCGGGCGGGGCGGCCTTCATCTTCAGCCGCGAACCGGCCGGAGAGATCGACATCCGCATGCCCGCCGCCAACGCCGCCTTGCGCGGCACCCAACTCCATGTCCGCGTGCTCGATGACGGCACATCGCAAATCCAGGTGTTGGAAGGCCGCGTCGATCTGGAGAACCCGCAGGGGAAAATCGTGCTCAACGCCGGAGAGGCCGGGGAAGCCGCCATTGGCCAGGCACCACGAAAAACCGCCGTCATCGAAGCGCAAAATCTTCTGCAATGGGCGATGTATTATCCCGCGGTCATTGATCCTGCGGACCTCCGCCTCGCCGACTCGAAGGCGCTTGCCGCCTACCGCAAGGGCAATCTCCTCGAAGCCGTGGCCTCGCTCCGGCCCAATCCACCCGCCGCCCACGACGAGCGGGTTTTTCATGCGGGAACCCTGCTCGCCGTGGGGAGGATCGATCAAGCGCGCGAGGCACTTGTGGCCGTGCCCGCAACCCATCCGGGCAAACGCGCGCTGCTGCGCATGATCCAGGCCGTGCATGGACGGGATGGCGACGCCTGGAACGCCGATGCGATCACCACCGCATCCGAAGCCCTTGCCGAAAGTTATTTCCTCCAATCCCGCACCCGCCTTGCCGATGCCACCGATGCCGCCCGCGCCGCCACTCGTCTATCACCCGTTAACGGCTTCGCATGGACCCGCCTGGCGGAACTCGAATTCTCCGCCGGACGCGACCGCGAGGCGCTTGCCGCCGTAGCGAAAGGCCTGGAACTCACGCCGGAAAACCCGCGCGCCCACGCCCTCATGGGGTTCGTGTTGAGTGCCCGCAACCGGATCGCCGATGCGCGCGCCGCATTCGAGCGCGCCGTCGCCCTGGATGGCGCTTTTGGCAATGGCTGGCTCGGCCTCGGGTTGGTGAAAATCAAGCAGGGCGACCTCGATGGCGGCCGCGCCGACCTGCAGACCGCCGCCACCGTCGAACCCACCATCTCCATCTTTCACAGCTACCTGGGCAAGGCCATGAGCCAGGACGGGCGCAAGGCCGAGGCGGAGAAAGACCTCGCGTTCGCGCGTGAACTCGATCCCAACGACCCGACCCCCCCGCTTTACATGGCGATCGAGAAACAACGCGCCAACCGCACCAACGAGGCCATCGCGGACCTTGAGGAGTCCATCCGCCTCAACGACAACCGCCGCCTTTTCCGCTCCGAATTCCTGCTCGATCAGGACCGCGCCGTCCGCA
>SLAV01000340.1 GCA_007126655.1 Haloferula sp.
CGGCCTGCCCGGCGACGCGGGGGCGGGCGGGGGATCTTCTCTGCGGGGTGCGGATCTTCCCTGCTTGGCCCGTTGTGGCTATCCATCGCCTGCCATGCAGGTATTTGAATCATCCCTCGGGCCTGACCAGCGGCCTTGTGCGCCGAAGGACTGCGCCGCCTGTCTCGGCTGCCGCAAGCTCCACCGCAACGGCTCGCTACGAGCGATACCGCCGCGCCGACGGAGCCGAGCGAGTCACCGTTCAGGTTTTCGCCTGCCCGCAATGCAACCTCACCGTGAGCGTCATCCCAGTCGGCATGTTCCCATACCGCAGCCTGCCCGTGGCGCGATTCGAAGCGATTCTCGACGAACACTCTGGATTGGCGGGCGACGGCGCGAGGTCGCCGCCCGCCTCCCAGATCGAGCAGGGGAGCATCCGGCGGGCCATTAGAAAACTGTCGGAACGCATCCCCTTGTTGTGCGGGTTACTGGGCCAGCAGATGCCTTGGTCCGCGAGGACGGGCATCGACCGGTTCTGGTCGGCCTTGCGCAAGCTTGGTTCGACCGGGGAAATCCTCATCCAGCTTGCCCGCGACTTCAAGACCTCACTGCTTGGCTGTTACCGCAGCCTGCGACCGCGCTGGCAACGGGAACACTCCCCCGCATGACATCCGAAGCAGCCGCGCAAAGCCACCCCATAAAACCGTATCCTCGGAGACCGCCCGGATGGCCCCAAGGCTTGCCCGCGTCATGCAAAACGACGCCCCAAGCCCCAAATCCGCCCTCGCCCTGCTGCGATTCGAAATCATCTGCCACCTCAAAACCCTCCGCCAGGAGGGCGTCCCGCTCGCCGAATGCCTGCGGGCCGCCTCCTCGCGCCCATGGCCCGAACCCGACGGCAAATACTACTCCTGCCGCACCCTCGAAACCTGGTGGTACGACTCCGCCAAAAGCGGCTACACCGGACTCACCGGCAAATCCTCCCGCGCCGATGCTGGCAAAAGCAGCTCCATCGACGAAGAAACCGGTGCCTGGATCATCCAGAAAATCCAAGAAAACCCTAAAACCCCGCTGCAAGTCCTCCACCGCCATTGGCAGCAGCACGGCCACGACCTGCCCTCCATCAGCTCCATTTACCGTTACCTCTCGTCTGTGCCAACCTCGGCATCCGCCTGCTCCACGCCAAGCCCTACCACGCCTGGAGCAAAGGCAAAGTCGAGCGCCTCATCCGCACCATCCAACAAGACTTCGAAGCCACCCTGCGTCTCGAAAACCCAAAAAATGAACCCAACCCTCGAAGCACATCTCCGCGCCTGGGGCCTTCGCCACGCCCCCTTCACAGCCGACGGGAAAAACCCCGCCACCATCCTCCCCGCCGAAAGCCACCGCGAAGCACGCGACCTGCTCGACACCACCGCCGCCCTGCGTGGCGTCATGCTGCTCACCGGCGCACCCGGCAGCGGCAAATCCACCCTGCTAAAAACCTGGATGAACGCACTCGAACCCAAGCGTCACCTGCCTCTGCTCATCACCCAATCGAGCCTCTCGGCCAGCGGCGTCATGGAAATCCTGCTCGCCAAACTCGGTGAGCGCCCGCGCTTCAAACGCAGCGCCAGCCTGCTCGTCTTGGAAAAGCATCTCACCGACATCCATCCGCTCACCCTCGTCCTGATCCTCGACGACGCCCAGAACTACCCTGCGCCAGCCCTTGAAGAAATCCGCATGTTGTTAGGATTGGGAGGCCAAGAGCGCAGTGCCTTTGCCCTCGTCCTCGCGGGCGACGAATACCTGCTAGGCAGTCTGCGGCTCTCCATCCAGCGCGCCCTCTTCACGCGCATCAGCGCCACCGCCGTGCTCGCCCCGCTGGCGCGCGAACAGATTGCCGCCCACCTCAACACGCAAGTCGCCCGCGCCGGATTGGAGCGCGACATCTTCGAACCCGCAGCGATCGATTTATTGGCCGAAGCCAGCCAAGGCAACCCGCGCACGCTTGACCTCCTTGCCCAAGCCGCCTGGCTGGCAGCAGCGCGTGGATCAGCCACCACCATCCAGCCCGAACACGTGCACATCGCCCTGCGACAAGTCCCCGCCGCCAACGCGAAACTCACCACCACCTAAAAAGCACCGGGCTCCGCCCGAGGCCCTGCGGGCCTCCTGCCGAGCCCGTCATTTTGTCATCACGTCCCGCGCACAAATCGAAAACCTCCGCTCCAACCGCGTAAAAACACACAACCATACCACAAAATATCACGCTGAAATCCCCCGCGATTAGCGCGGGGCGCTACATCAGTGCCAAGAAATACGGTCGATCCAGCAAAAGGCATTTCAGGGAACTCTTCCATGAACTCTTCCACCCCCCCTGCGCGATGGCTCCTACGTTCCGTCCAATCCATATGCAGCCAATCCTGCAGATGAGCTGCCATCATACCAAGGTAAGGATGGACCGGTCATCGTGCTTGGCGCAGAAGATGAAAATGCGTTGTACAAGGCGGTGGCCAGCGATTCGGTCATTCATTTCGGCTGTCAGATCATGATCGAGGCCGGATTTCGAATTTGTTCGCCAACTTTTCCGCCCCTTTGATTTAACTACATGTCCTTCAAAATCAAAATCATCGATGCACGTCGGGGTGTATCCTGACGATTTTAAGTCTGAGAGCTTAAAGACCCGTTCTGAGTCTTTAGGCGTTTCCGCAAGCTTGGCGTAGTGGCCCGATCCATCATCTTTGAAGCAGAACTCGGGTTCGTCTTCCATCGGGCGCGGCAGTTGAATGTTTCTATACTTTAGCAACTCCTTGGACTTCGCGAACCAAAGTACATAATCATAAACATTAGACAGACCACGCGGCCCAAGCGGAGTAAGTGCGCGATACTGGATTTGAGAGACGAGGTTCTCTGTTTGAAAAATCTCATCAAGGATAGCCCGGACTCGGTGGACCTTCTCCTGGATGTAGAGCGGCGGGGCGGCGACTTCGAGGGCGCCGTCGGACTTGCCGCGCCAGACGAGCTGCGGGTCGAGATCCGGGTTCCGGCGCTCGTAGGCGACCTGCACGGGCGTCTTGACCGAATCGTCCACGACCGGCTTCATCTCGGCGGAGGGGATGTTCTTGCGGGTGGCGCTCGGGTAGGTGTGGGTGGCGACGGTCTTGGGCGTGGCAGGCTTTTTCTTGGCGGGCATGGGAAGAAGTGGGAAGTGATCGGTGATCAGTGATCAGTTTTCAGAGGGGCTCATCGTTTTGGGAGAGAATGGCGAGGTATTCGGTGTAGGCGTAGAGGCGGCCGTAGTTGTTCCCGGTCATTTCGTGGACGAGTCCGAGGGATTCGAGCTTGCGGAAGGCGTTGTTCACCGTGGGTGCGGAGGCGTTGATGAGTTCGGCGGCTTTGGAGGAGGAGAGGATGGGCTGAATTCGGAGTGCCTCGTGGAGGCGGAGCACAGAGGCGGCTTCATTCTGGAGGCGGGCACGATCCGCCTGGAAGAGATCGAGGAGTCGTCTGGCGTTGGAGACGGCTTCCTGAGAGGTCTCGATGACTCCAGTGAGGAAGAAACGGAGCCAGTCCTCCCATTTTCCTTCGAGGCGGACTTCCTGGAGCAGTTGGTAGTAGGTGTCCCGGTGCTGCTTGAAATGAAGGGAGAGATAGAGGAGCGGCTGGCTGAGAACGCCTTCCGCACAGAGGATGAAGGTGATCAGGAGCCGGCCGAGGCGACCGTTGCCATCGAGGAAGGGATGGATGGTCTCGAACTGGACGTGGGCGAGGGCGGCCTTGAGCAAGGGGCGGGTTTTGACAGGATCGTTATGGATGAATTTTTCCAATGCCCCCATCGCCTCCAAGGTGAGTTCCGGCGGGGCGGGGACGAATTTGGCATTACCGGGGCGGGAACCGCCGATCCAGTTCTGGGAGCGCTTGAACTCACCGGGCTGCTTGGAGGAACCACGACCGTGGGCGAGAAGGCGGGCATGGATTTCCCGGATCATGCGTAGGGAAACCGGCTGGCCGTCGGCAAGGAGCTTGAGGCCGTGCTCCATGGCATCGACATAGCATGAGACTTCGGTGACGTCGTCGCGGAGGCCGACCGGGGTGCCATCGACTTCATGGCGGAGGAGATCGGAGAGGGAGGACTGGGTGCCTTCGATCTGGGAAGAGAGGACGGCTTCCTTGCGGATGTAAGTGTAGAGGAAAAGCCGGGCATCCGGCAGAAGGGAGGAAATGCCGTCGAGACGCCCGAGAGCGGTGGAGGCGGCATCCAGCAGGGTGCCCATTTCTCCATCCACGACCAGCGGGGGCTCGGGAGGAAGTGGATTGGGGACGAAGGCGCGAACGGTCTCGCCCGCAGTGGAAGTGGGAAGGTAGTGGCCGGTGAGTCCTCGGTGCATGGTATTTAAAGCGATGTGTTCTTTTCTTTAAATGCGCCGGTAGGATGAAAAGAAAACTTTAAGAGTTCAAGTCGAATTTAAAGAAATTCGCCAATTTATTTAAATTTATGCAAGGGATTTAACGAGCACTTTCAATCGTACATGGCGCTCGCGAGGGCTTGGTGGATGTGGTGGGCGAGATCCTCGTCCATGGAGTAGGGTTCGGTGAATTCGGCGAAGGCCCGGCGGCCGTATTTTTTGAGGTTGTTGATGCCGGGAATCCAGAAGGAGCGCATGGTTTCGGCCTTGGCTTTGGCGTCTTCGGCGCGGAAGCCCTTGATCTCGGCGATGAGCTGGAGGGGATCTTCGGGGCCGTGGCCGTCGTCCACCTTGAGCAGGAAATCCGGCAGGTAGCGGCGGTGGTCGGAACCGAGGAGGTAGGGGACTTCGAGGCCGAGGCCTTGGTTTTTCGCGTAGGCGAGAACGGCGGGGTGCGACTCGGCGGCACGGGCGAAGTGGGCTTCCCAATCAGAGTCGGTGACGACGATGTTCTTGAGGCCCATGAGGCCGCCCATGACGCGGCGGACCATTTCGCTTTCCGTCTCGCGGGTGTTGATTCCAGGGCCACGGCCTTGGAGTAATTTCCGCCGACCGGAGGAGATCTGCATTTTCTCGCGAAACTGGAAGGCGTGGTAGTTGGTGATGACGATGCGGGCTTTCTGGATCTCCATCCGCATGTCCTCGGGGATGAGTTCGCGATTGAGGTAGTAGCTTTCGGCATCGTTGGGCAGCAGAACGCGCAAGCGGTCGCGGATGGTGATGCCGGGGGCCACGATGAGGAAGCCGTTGGAGAACTGCCTGGAGCCGGGCCGACGGTTGGCATTGATCGTCTGCCACGCGATGAGCTTGGCCATGACGGTGGTTTTCCCGGCACCGGTGGCGAGTTTCAGGGCGATGCGGAAAAGTTCGGGATTGGCCTCGGCATTGGCGGCTTCGAGGTAGGCGCGGAATTTTTTGTATTGCGGCTGCTTGGGGGCGACCTCGGAGAGCCAGATGGCGGTTTCCACCGCCTCGACTTGGCAGAAGAAGGGACGGATGCCGTTGAACCGGTGGTGCCGCCAATGCTGGAGGAGGCGGGCGGTTTCCGGGGTGACGCCCCAGTTTTTCGGATCCTTGAGCTGCCGCCAGGAATCCACTGAGGCACGGACTTCGTTGATGATGGACGTCTGGTCGTAAATCTGGCCGTCAATGCGGATTCCGCCCATCGTCTCCTCGAACATGTCGGCCTGCTCGCTTTTCTTCCCCTTTCGCTTTTTCGGCTTCGGCACCGGGGTGACGTAGGAGCATTTCCGCCGACTAGGGATCGTTCGTTCGGTAGGCTGGCCTTTTCAACGCCGTCCTTTGCTCTGAGGCCACGCAGGAAGGCTTCCACGTTCTGAGGGGTGATTTCATGCGCCCATGGGTTGTCAGTGGCCTTGATGAACTGCCCGAGCACGCTCTTGATCGCCTTCCGGGTCCGTTCGCGCATACCATCTCCTTGTTTAAAGTTCACCGGTGGCTCCTCCATCCCATATGGCAGCGCGTCGCTTTCTGACTGGCATGGCGATGTAATGCTCAGTCAAACGTGACAACATACCTGATAATGATTTTCCGGAGGCCCCGGCGGATTCAGGCACGGGAGCTCGGGGCTAACAGTTGCGCGGATTTGCAACCATTCGCGCGTTGGCGCGATATCAGATGAATAATCCTGACGCGCCACCGTCGAAGCCTGCGTAACCCACAACCAACCAAACGTCATGAAACACACCATCCTCACCGCCATCATCGCCGCCGCCACGATTTTCGCCGCGGCTCCGGCCGCCGACGCGCAGCGCCATCACCGCCATCATCATCAGCCGACTTACATATTCGTCAGCGGCTACCACCATTGTGGAACTCCGATTTATACGGAGCGCTACGTCATCCGCTACGACCGCTACCGCCGTCCGGTTTACGGATACCGCGTGATCCGCCACCGTCCGCACCACGTCGTGCGCCCGGCACCCCGCGGTTATCGCGTGGCGCCGCCGCCCCGCCACCGCCGCGGCGGCGGATACATCCGCGTCCGTTTCTGATTCCGCTGGGGGAATGCACCGGGACAAAAAAAAGCGCGCCGGGAGACCGGCGCGCTTTCTTGTTGGGTGGTTCGTGGAGCGGCCGTGAAGGCCGGGTTGCCTGTGGATCAGGCCTCCCCGGGGATCGGGGCGACTTCCTCCTCGGGCGCGGTGACGGTGCCGTTCACGAAATCCTCGGCCGAGGGGCTGAGGTTGAGGTTGTGGAACGGCGAGTCCTCGCGGTCGGTCAGGTCGCTGATGCGGACGATGGCGCCGGTGTAGGCGGCGATGCGTCCCGCGATGGCGACATTGTTCACCTCGGCGATGCGCTTGGCGTGGTTGAGCGGCTCGCCATCGAGCACGCTGCGGATGAGATCGACGTGCTCCTGAACCATGCCGTTGTCGTGATCGACCGTGATTTCCGGGATTTCGACGTCTTTTCCGGTGATGCGGCCGCCGCCGAGGCAGACGCCGTGGACACCGGTGAATTTCTCGCCGACACGCGAGTAGGTGCCGGAGATCTGGCGGCACTGGCTGTGGATGTGCACGTCGTCGCCGAAGTCGTAATCGACGCTGAAGAAATCGTACACGTTGCCGGTCTCGCGGCGGGCGCGGCCGCCGAAGCCGAGGGCGGTCACGGGCATGCGGCCGAGGAACCAGCAGGCGACGTCGATGTTGTGGATGTGCTGCTCGACGATGTGGTCGCCACAGACTTCGTTGAAGGCGAGCCAGTTGCGGGCCATGTAATTGGCGTCGGACTCGCCTTCGTTGCGGCGGCGGACCCACGGCACGCGGCCGTTCCACTGGATGATGCCGCCGCGGATCTCGCCGATGGCTCCGGCGTCGATGGCGGCCTTGTTGCGCAGGTAGCCGGCCATGTGGCGGCGCTGGGTGCCGGTGACGCAGGCGAGCCCCTTGGATTTGGCGATTTCGCCGGAGGCCATGATCGAGCGGGAGCCCTCGGGATCGACCGAAACCGGTTTTTCAATGAACGTGTGCTTGCCGGCGGCCACGGCGGCGGCGAAATGCATCGGGCGGAACACGGGGGGCGTGCAGTCGAGCACGAAGTCGCAGCCGCTTTCGATGACTTTTTTGAATCCGTCGAATCCGTCGAAACAGCGCTCGCGATCCACGCCATGCTCCTCAGCGACTCTGACGGCGGAGGGCAGGTCCACATCGCAGAGGCCGGTGATTTCGACCTGGCGGTCGAGGATGCCGGCGGCCTCGATGAAATTCCGCATCGCTCCCGTGCCGCGACCACCGCAGCCGATGAGGCCGACTTTGAGCGGCCCGCTGCCGATGGACGGGGCTTGTGCGGATGCGGAGCCGGCGGCTATCGCGGTGGCGGCCATGGCGGTGGTGCCAAGGAACTCGCGGCGGCTGAAGGTGTCTGTGATTGAATTCATACGGGTGTGCATGCGGTTGGTTCGGTAGGTGCGAAGTATCTCGCGTGTGACGATACCGCACTGAAACCCGGTTTCTTACAAGCGGAAATCACGGACCGCGACCAGCCGCCGACCAGTACCAAGCTGCTCTCCAGCAGCCCTCACTGGTGGAATGCGTCGCATACGGGTGACGCAAAACATCGGAACGAACGTCCTCCAACCGGAATACCAACCATCGCGCGATGGCCTGCGATGGAACACGCGGAGGCGCGTGTGGCCCCATTCCGAACCGTGGACATGGTGAAGCAGACATCCTGAAATAGAGAATGGTCGCCCCGGGAATGATTAGGCCGCCTGGAGTCTCGAGACAATTTTTGTCTCGATCGGTACAAGAATTGTCCCGGTTGCGGATCATCGGGGAATCTGGATTGTCGGACGGGACGGGGGCGGGCATGCTGGGGGCATGATCCGGATTTCATGGATATGCTGGTGGCTTGCGATGGCGCTGGCGGGCGGCGCGATGGCGGCGGGACCGGTGCTCAACGGGATCGACGTGCTGTCGCGCGACGGTTTCGCGGCGCTCGACGGCATGCGGGTTGGGCTGATCACCAATGCGAGCGGGCACGACCGCGGGCGGGCACCGACGATCGACCTGCTGCACGAGGCGGAAAACGTGGAGCTGGCTGCGTTGTTCGGCCCGGAGCACGGGTTGCGGGCGGACCTTGACCAGGAAATCATCCCGGACGGGCGGGACGAGGCGACCGGGCTGGTGATCCACAGCCTCTATGGCGAGCGGCGCAGCCCTTCGGCGGAGCAGCTTGAGGGGCTCGACGCGCTGGTGTTCGACGTGCAGGACGCGGGATGCCGGTTTTACACGTACCTTTCGACGCTGGTGCTGGCGATGGAGGCGGCGGCTTCGGAAGGGGTGCGGGTGGTGGTGCTGGACCGGGTGAACCCGATCGGCGGTCGGGTGGAGGGGCCGGTGCTGAGCGAGCCGCGGTCGTTCGTGGGCATCCACGAGGTGCCGCTGCGCCACGGGATGACGCTTGGCGAGCTGGCGACGATGATCCGCGCGGAACGGGTGCCGGATTGCGACTTGGTGGTGATCCGCTGCGAGGGGGATCCGCTGCAATGGTTCGACGGCACCGGCCAGCCGTGGACGCCGCCCTCGCCGAACCTGCGCACGCCGACGCAGGCGCTGCTGTATCCGGGGGTGGCGATTCTGGAGTTCTGCCGGGTGAGCGTGGGCCGGGGGACCGACACGCCGTTTGAAATTATCGGCGCGCCGTGGATCGACTGCGACGTGGCGCTGGCGGAGCGGCTGGATGCGGAGGGGGTGGCGGGCGTGACGTTCACGCCGGTGCGATTCACGCCGGCGTCCTCGGTTTTCGCGGGCGAGCTGTGCCGGGGCGTGAGGTTCGCAGTGACGGACCGCGAGGCGTTCCGCGCGCTGGACCTCGGCCTGGCGCTCGCGCGGGTGCTGCACGCGGAAAACGCGGAGGCGCTGCGGCTGGGCGAATCGCTGCGGCTGCTGGGTGACAAGCCGACGCTGGACGCGATCCGCGCGGGCCGCCCGAACCGGGAAATCCGGGCGATGTGGCAGCCGGCGCTGGAAGAGTTCGAGGCCAGGCGGCGGCCGCATTTATTATACCGCCGCTGATCCGGATCAGGGTTCGCCGTCCGGCAGCCCGTCACGGACGGCGTCGCCAAGGTCGCCGGCACCGGCCTCGAGCAGGGCCTCGAAGCGTTCGGCGCGTTCCTCGAAGAAATCGCGCGCGCTTTTCGCCTCTTCGAGGCGGCGGTTGAGGATTTCGATTTCGTCGTCGGGCGGGCTTTCCTCGAGTTCCTCGATGCGTTGGCGGGCGGAGGCGAGTTCGTCGGCAAGGCGGGCGGCGCGTTCGAGGGCTTCGGTGAGTTCGGCCTCGAGTTGTCCGGTGCCTCCGGTGTCGGGCCCGGGCTGTGCGAGGGCCTCCTCCAGTTCGGCGGCGAGGGCCTCGCGGCGCTGCCCGGCACGGATGATCTCGAGGTTCTTCTCGGTGATTTCCGCGTCCCTTTCGGCGACGAGTTCCTGATAGCGCCTGACGATCGAGACGAGGGTATTCGCATCCTCGCTGATGCGCGCGGTGATGTCGTCGATGCCCTCGCCCACGGGGGGCAGCGGGGATTTTCCGAGTTCGGCGCGCCGGCGGTTCAGGTCGTCCTGCCAGGATTGCAACTGGGCACGCACGGCGCGGACATCGGCGCGGTCGGCGGATGAAACCACGGGGCTCGGGGCGGGCGGACGCGAGATCACGGAGATGAAGAGCAGGATGGCAAGACCGGCGACGGCGATCCAGAGATTGCGTGTGGCGTGAAGCTGCCATTGGGTCCGCATCTTGCGCAGCGGCTGTTGCGTGGCATCGGGCCGGGTGACTGGCTCCGGGGATTCCGTACCGGTTGCAACGGGGGCTTCGGTTGCTTCATTTCGCGGCGCGGTTGCCGGGTCTGGCTTGTCATGCGGCGGTTCCGTCATGCGGGGAAGGTGGTGCGGCGCACGGGCGGCTGTCAATGCGGGCGTGGCGGAGGGGCACTCCGCGGATTGAACGCACCGGGGGAATGGAAATAACGAGGCCCCGGCCGGCCGCTGATTCGAATCGACGGGGTCCCCGGAGCCGGGGATGGAGATGGACGCGTGAGCCGGTGGTCAAGATCCGTCATGGAGGATGATGGCGAATCGGAATATCCGATTGGATTATGATGATTCATCGGGAGTGCGGATCGGCAATTTGCTTTCTGATCCCGGGGCAAACCGAACACGCCCCGCCTTTCCGAATCGCCATGAAATCGATCACCCGCACGCACTCCGTCCTCGCCGCCGCATGTTTCGCCGCCTGCCATCTGGCTCCCGCCTCCGCGGAACAGGAAACCATGGACCGGATGTGGGGCGACACGACCGCCGTCGAGGGCATCGAAGCCAGCGGGCGGGCGGCGCTTTTCCGCGACGGGAAATACGGCATGTTCGTCCACTGGGGATTGTATTCGCATCTCGGCGGCGAGTGGGACGGGGAGACGTTCTACGGCATCGGCGAGTGGATCATGAACCGGATGAGAATCCCGCGCGACGAATACATGGCGATCGCCAACGAGTTCAACCCGACGGAATTCGACGCGGAGGAAATGGTGCGGCTCGCCAAGCAGGCGGGGATGAGGTGGATCATCATCACGTCGAAGCACCACGATGGATTCGCGATGTTCGGGTCGGAGCACCCGTTCAACATCGTGGATGCCACGCCGTTCGGGCGCGATCCGATGAAGGAACTCGCGGCGGCCTGCCGCGAGGCGGGTCTCGGGTTCGGGTTTTACTACTCCCACAACTATGACTGGACGGCGCCCGGCGGCCACATGGGGCCGGAGAAAAACGACGATGGCACGCCCGCGACGTTCGAGGGATATTTCAACGAAAAGTGCCGGCCGCAGGTGGTCGAGCTTTGCACGAACTACGGCGAATTGTCGTTCATCTGGTTCGACACACCCGGCGGCATGCCGGAGGAAAAAGTCCGGGCGCTGGCGGAGCTGGTGCGCGAGAAGCAGCCGAACGCGCTTCTCTGCTCGCGGATTGGGCGCGGGCTGGGCGACTACGTGAGCCTCGGCGACATGGAGATCCCGCTGGTGAACCGGGAGGGACTCTGGGAAACCTGCGACACGACCAACGACTCGTGGTCCTACAGCAGCTACGACACGAATTGGAAGGGGCCGCGGGAAATCCTCCACCGGCTGGTCTCGACCGTGGCGCGCGGCGGCAGCTACCTGCTCAACGTCGGGCCGGACGGCAAGGGCCGCATCCCGGAAAAGGCCGCGCAATACCTGATCGAGGCGGGCGAATGGATCCAGGATCACCCGCAGGTGATTTACTCGGCCAGCGCGTCGCCGTGGGGCCACGCGCAGCCGTGGGGCGACGTGACGCGCAGCGGCAACACGCTGAACGTGGTGGTGTTCGACTGGCCCGCCGACCGGCGGATTCACCTGCCGGGGATCGAGGGCGCGCCGGAGTCCGCAATGCTGATCACATCAAACGGCGAAAAACGCCCGGTGGCGGTCGAGGAAGCCGGCGGTTGGATGGTGCTGGACGCCTCCGATGCGGCGGATGCCGATGTGACGTCCGCCATGGCCGCGGTGATCGAGCTTCATTTCGACACCCCGCCGTCGATCGACCGCACGCCGGGGATCCACCCGAACGCGACGCGGGTGCTTTCCACGGAATTCGCCAATGTGCGCGACGCGGAGAAGCGCAAGCGGAGCTGGATGGAGAAATTCGGCGAATGGAAGTTCGCCATGCAGGTTTCCGACTGGCAGCCCGGCGGCGTGGCCGAATGGGAGGTGAACGTGGCTGAGGCGGGCGATTACCACATCTCCCTGACCTACCGCGGCGAGGACCGGCTGGTGTGGTCGGTCGGCACCTCGGAAGGCGCCAGCATCCGCAACCAGCAGGCCGCCTCGCCCGTCTATCACACCTATCCCATCGGCATCATCCGGTTCGATGAACCGGGCAGTCACACCGTGAGCGTGTCGCTGGTGGATGGAAATCCGGAGACCTCCAGCCTGGAGTCGATCCAATTCACACCGGTGCGATAAGGTGTGCGACAAAACCTGACCGTGACACAGGAAGGAATGGAAATTGAGGGAGAGCCGGTCACAAAGGAACAGTTGGAAGACAAGCTCGGGGCACTGCCGAAAGACACGCGGGTCACGGTTTCGGTCGAGCCTTCCGTGACGCATGCGAAAGTCTCATTC
>SLAV01000209.1 GCA_007126655.1 Haloferula sp.
AGCGCGAATCCCTAACCGAATGTCACGAGCCGAAAAATCCGCCGCAAAACCAGCGGGCAAGCGCCGGTGGTCCGAGCGCGGCACGCGCATCGTGGTTGCCATGCTGGGTGCGTTGTTGGCGACGCTGGCCGGATTCGTTGCGCTCTCCCGCATCGGCGAGCCGCTGGTGATGTTGGGATACGATCTGCCATTCATCGTTCACCGGGCGGGTGGAAACGATGACATCCGCATCGTCTATCTCAGCGAGCTG
The DNA here is from genome assembly GCA_007126655.1 of Haloferula sp. Taxonomy (GTDB): domain Bacteria; phylum Verrucomicrobiota; class Verrucomicrobiia; order Verrucomicrobiales; family Akkermansiaceae; genus Luteolibacter. The sequence continues at coordinate 251 of SLAV01000209.1, forward strand.
GACAAGCACGCACTCGACCGCACGCAGCAGGCCGAACTCCTGGATCGCCTTGGCGAGGCGGGCGCGAGAATGGTGCTCTATGATTTGATTTTCGACCTGCCGTCCGATGATCCGCAAGTGGATGAGGAATTTGCGGCGGCGATGCGGCGGTTTCGCGGGGTGGACGATCCGGATGCGCCGCGTCGCCATGTGTTCCTGGCATGCGGTCGCAAGACATTCCAAATGACCGGTGCTGTCGGCGAGCAACTGATTCCGCCGAACGACGTCCTGCTCGATGCGGCGGATGATTTCGGACTGGTGGCGATGGACGACCGGACGTTCATGATCCGCAAGCTTCCCACCGGCACGCCGGACGAACCAGCCATGGTGTGGCACGCCGCCATGGCTGCGGGTGCGGAACTTGATGATGCCACCCGGATGGATCAGCGCTGGATGAATTACGCCGGGCCTCCGTCCGACCCCCAAAGCTCAATGGCCACGCACGCGATCCCTGCATGCCCGGCCGCAAGCGTGCTCGATGGGCGGACGGATCCGGCGTTTTTCCACGACAAGATCGTTCTCATTGGTGGCGAGCCGGGCATTGTGGGCGAGGCGTTGGGCAAGGACTTGTTTGAGACCCCCTTCCACCGTTTCCAGATTGGCGGGAAGAACCCTTTCATGGGCGGCGTCGAGGTGCAGGCCAATGCGCTGGCCAACCTGATCCAAGGCAACTGGCTTGTCCGGTCGTCCTCACGATCCGATCTCTGGCTGGTGTCCATCGCCGGCATCCTCATTGGCATCGGCCTTTCATTGCTGCGCCCGGCGGGCGGGGTTTTCGCGGCGATCGGTCTGGTTGCCGGATTGGCCGCGGCGGGTGTGGTTTCGGTGCATTACGGGCGGGTTTGGTTTCCGTGGACGGCTGCGGCGTTTCTCCAGGTGCCGGTGGCATTGGTCTGGGGCGTCGCGTCGAACCTTTATGTGGAACGCCATTTCCGCATCAAGCTCAGCGAGGAGCAGCAGGCAATTCGCGCGGCCTTCTCGAAATACCTGTCGCCGCAAATGCTCGACCGCCTCACGCGTGAGGGATTCACCACCGATCTCGGCGGGGAGAAAGTCGAGGCGGCGATGATGTTCACCGACCTGGAGAATTTCACCAACATGTGCGAACAAATCGCCGATCCACAACGCATCGTGGAAACGATGAACGCGTATTTCGAGCGCACCACTTCCGGGATATTGGGTGATGACGGCGTCGTCATCAAATTCATCGGCGATGCGATCTTCGCGCCATGGGGCGCGCCGATTCCGGATCCGGATGCGCCTCTCAAGGCGGTGCGTGCGGCATGGAACCTTTTCGAGAACGCCCGCATGGTGGTCGAAGGCGAGGAGCTGAGAACCCGCGTTGGCATCCATTTTGGCGAGGTGGTGGCAGGAAACATCGGCAGCTCCCGCCGGGTCGATTACACCTTGATCGGCGATGCGGTGAATCTGGCCGCACGTCTGGAAGGCGTGAACAAGATTCTCGGCACGCACATTCTGATGAGTGAATCCGTGGCGAGCAGGATGGATGGATCGATGCGCAAGCGGCGGGTGGGAAATTTCCGCGTGAAGGGGCGCAAGGAGCCGGTGATGATTCATGAATTGCTCGGCCCGGTGCTTAACAACTCGGAACCGGAATGGGTGACGGTGTATCACGACGCCCTCGCACGGCTGGAGGAGAATGACATCACTGCCGCCACTTCCGGGTTTGCTCGTGTAATCGAGCTTCGTGAGGGAGTGGGTGATGGTCCTTCCGCGTTTTTTCTCGATCAGCTCCGCAGCGGCGGGGTTGGCGAGGGCGGATTGGTGACCTTGCTGGAGAAGTGAGGCCGCGCGTGGCATCGGAAAGCCTCGCGGATGATCGCGGGCGAGGCGTGGGGAAATCGGGAGAGCAGGCGGGCGGCATGGCCGGTGGCGTGGGCGGTGGCGAAGCTGCTGCCGGAGACGGTGGTGTGGCCTGCCGCTGGGTGGGGGACTTTCAGGTTTACCCCAGAGGTGCCGAGCGGCACGGGCTGGCCGGTGCGCCAGGTCCATGAGTCGGCCGGGCAATCGGTGGCGGCAACGCCAAGGACGGTTGCGAAATGGGCGGGCCACTCGAAGTGGTTGGCGTCGAGGTTGGAGGCGGCGGCGAAGACGGTGACTCCACGATGGAAGGCGGCGTCGGACCATTCGAGGTGAGTGGGCAGGGAAAACAGGGTGGCGGGGACGCCGAAGGAGGCGTTGATGAGCGGCGCGCCGTGCTCGATGGCGGCAAGGGCTCCGGCGCGGATGATTTCGTGGCGCTGTTGGCGTGAGGCGGCTCCGAGCACGCGGATGCTCAGAATGCGGGCGCGTGGGGCAAGCCGCAAAATAAGCGAGGCGATGGCGGTGCCATGGCCGACGGCGTCGCCGGGCGGGCATTCGACGCAGGCCGGCCCGGCGCGAGTGATCCGCATTTCATGGAAGCCGCCGAAGTCGCATCCGGCAAAGGCGTCGTGCGCGGGATCGACGCCGGTGTCGAGCACGGCCACGGTGACGCCCGATCCGTCGCCGCGGGCGAAGGCTTCCGCGCATTCTTCGGCGGTGGGCCAGGGTGGCGTCATCCCGATGCCCTCCCGGAGACTGTGGCTGCCAGTCGTTCGAGCGCGGACAGGTCGTCGAGATCGAATGCGCCGGGTTGGCCGCCGTGGTGGCGCACGGCGGAGAGGACGCCGTCGCCACCATGCTGGCCGAAGCTGACGGGCGCGGCCATGATGGCGGCGGTGCGTTTGCCGAGATGGCGGTCCACCGTGTCGTCGTGGGCGGGGTTTGAGGCCGGCGCGCGCTCGATCATGCCGATGCCGGTGAGATAGACTTGCGAGATGATGCCGCGTTCGAGCGGTTGGCGCATGCCGGGCACCTCGGGTTCGATTGGGTTGCAGGTGGCGACGAGATCCAGCTCCTCGGCGACCCAGAGGGTGACGCCGTCGGCTCGCGCCTCGGCAGCGAAGGTGGCGAGAAGCTCGTTGATGAACGGTGGCGGCGCTTGTGGATTCATTCGACTTCGATGGGATAGCCTGTGCTGGGTTTGCAGGTAAAGGATGGAGTTTTCGCGTGCTGAATTCACGGCTTTATTTTTTGCCCGCCGTAATTCAAGGAATGGCTGGGATTTTCGAAAAATCCTAGACAAAGCGCCC
>SLAV01000016.1 GCA_007126655.1 Haloferula sp.
AAGCACCATCAGGATGCCGTCGAGAGCAAGCTGTTCGGCATCGGCAGCGAGAGCTACGTCGTCGGCTCGCACGAGTTCTACCTCGGCTACGCCGTGAAAAACCAAATCACCCTGTGCCTCGACGCCGGGCACTTCCACCCGACCGAGGGCATCGCCGACAAACTCAGCTCGACCCTGCTTTTCGTGCCGCGCGTGCTGCTGCACGTGAGCCGCGGCGTGCGGTGGGATTCGGACCACGTCGTCACGCTCGACGACCCGACGCTCGCCATCGCCCGCGAGATCGTCGCCAACAACCTGCTCGGCCGCGTATCCATCGGCATGGACTTCTTCGACGCAAGCATCAACCGCGTCGCCGCGTGGACGATCGGCGCGCGCGCCACGCTCAAGGCCGTGCTCGTCGCCCTGCTCGAGCCTCCCGCCATCCGCGAATGCGAGAAATCCGGCGACCTCACCGGCCGCCTCGCCCTGATGGAAGAGGCGAAAAGCCTGCCGTGGTCCGCCGTGTGGGACGCCTGGTGCGAATCGAAAAACGTCCCCGTGGGCGGCGACTGGCTGGATGCCGTCCGCAGATACGAGCGCGACACGCTTTCCAAGCGGGACTGAACCTCCATTTCCAAAAAACCGAAAACCCATGAAACCCGAAGAACTCAAGGTCGAGAATCTTGCCGCCGAAGAATATGAGAACGAGCGCGTGCCCGACAAGGCGCTCAAAGGGCCGTCCTCGTTCTGGGGCATGTATGCCGGCGAGCACACCGCGGGCACCGAATTCATGATCGGCCCGCTTTTCGTCGCCTACGGCGTCGGCGCGGGCGACCTGATCCTCGGCCTCCTGCTCGGCAACCTCGCCGCCGTGCTCACCTGGCGCTACCTCACCACCACGGTGGCAATGCGCACGCGCTACACGCTCTATCACAAGCTGGAGATGATCTGCGGTCGCCGACTCGTCTCCGGCTACAACTTCGCAAACGGCCTGCTGTTCTGTTTCCTCGCCGGGGCGATGGTCACCGTTTCCGCCACCGCCGTGGGCGTGCCGTTCCCCGACGTGCGGATGCCGTCGTTCTCCGACACCATGCCCACCGGCGTCGCCTGGTCGGTGGTGGTGATCCTCATCGGTCTGGTGATGACCTTTGTGGCGATGCGCGGCTACCACATGGTCGCGCGCGTCGCGAACTACGCGGCGCCGTGGATGTTCCTGATTTTCGTCGCCAGCGCGCTGGCGACGATCCCGAACCTCGAATCCAGGGAACTCAACGACATCTGGACGGGCGTGCCGGTCGAGGGCAATCCGAAGATCGGCTTCTGGGGCGTGTTCTTCTTCGCCTGGTTCTGCAACGCCGCGATGCATCTCGGCATGAGCGACATGTCGGTGCTCCGCTACGCGAAAAAGGCATCCAGCGGCTGGGCGCCCGCAGCCGGCATGTATCTCGGCCACTGCATTGCGTGGATCAGCGCCTCGCTGTTGTTCGCCTATCAGATCCAGAGGTTCGGCGACGATGCCAGCCCGGCCCCCGGCCCGATGGTGTTCGAGGCAGTCGGCTGGGTCGGCCTCATCTGCGTGGTGATCGCCGGCTGGACGACGGCGAACCCGACGATCTACCGCGCCGGCCTCGCGTTCCAGGGCGTGCTGCCCAGGCTCAGCCGCGCCAAGGCCACGCTGATCGCCGGAGCCGTGTGCACCATCGCCGGGCTTTTCCCCGCGTTCGCCATGCAGTTGCTCGATTTCGTCGGCATCTACGGCATGGTGCTGGCACCGGTGGGTGCGATCATTGTCGTCGATCTGTTCCTCGCCGAGCGCCTCGGCATCGCGCGGGATCCCGCCCGGGGCGGCGTGACCTCGTTCAACCTCGCCGCGCTGATCGCGTGGGTGGTGCCCGCCGCCATCGGCTTCTGGGCCGTCGGCTTCTTCAGCATGCCGCTGCCCACCTACGCCACGCTTCCGGTTTGGATCGGCAGCGGGGTGTTCTACATCGTGCTCTCGAAAATCATGTATCCCGCGCCCGCCGCGAAAATCTGAACCCTTCAAAAACCCGATCCAATGAAACCCATCGCCATCACCGTCGGCACCGTCGCGCTGCTCGGCACCATCGTGCCCCCGATGCTGTTCCTCGCCGGCTCGCTCGGCCAGGACGCCATGAAGCTCGCCATGCTCGTCTCCTGCCTCGTCTGGTTCGTCACCGCCCCGGTGTGGATGAGGGCGAACTGATTTTCGGGTGGAATTGCTTGACCCTCCCATTCTTGCGAATTGGTGTCGGGACAAGCTCCAGCCACCCGTTGCAATGAAACCGCCCCTCCGGGAATCCGACACCGGAGCGACCTTCCGCGTCGATCTCGAGGCCGGTCCCGCCATGCTCAAGACGTGGCTCAGGCACCCCGGACCGGAGAGGCTCGAACACGGCGCGTATTACGTGACCGTGGAACTCCTCGACGGAAGCGAGTCACCCGGCGGGGAGTGATTCCTGGTGACGCCTGAGGCGGCCGTCGATGAAGAAGGGCCCTCCCGGGAGCAGGGCGGCGATGCCGACGATGCAGGCGAGTTTGAAGGGCAGGGCGGACCGGATCATGGCGGCGAGCGCCACCAGGCCGAGCAGGACGAAAAGCACGCCGTGCGCCCAGCCGACCCACGTGACCGCCGCGTCGATGCCGAAGCCATATTTCATCGGCATGGCGACGAGGAGGAGCAGGAGGTAGGAGACGCCCTCTGTGAGCGAGGTGACGCGCAGCACTTGCATGATTTTCCGATCCATGGCGCGCGGCAGATCCCATGGATCGCCGCGGAGGATCCAGACTTCGGTGCAGGTGGGGGGTGGCGGCGGGAGGTCTTTCAAGAGATCATCCATGCCGCCGTCGGTGAGGATTTCGCGGCGGCCGAGCATGGCGGGGCCGTGGTCGGTCTCGGCGCGGACGCCCTTGCCCATGATCGACTGGAAGGCGCGGGCGGGGTGCAAATCGAGCTTTTGTTCGGTGCCGTAGCGGACGATGGCGCGGGCGATGGGATGGCTGGAATGGGATTCGAGGGCGTAGGCGAGTTCGGCGGTTTCCTGTTCGCGTCCGGCGGGCAGGCTTTCGATGGCGAGGACTTCCATTTCACCGCGGGTGAGGGTGCCGGTTTTGTCCATGGCGACGAGATCGACGGCGGCGAGTTTTTCCACGGCGGCCCCGCCCCGGAAGAGGATGCCGTGTTTCGCACCGCGCGCGATGGCGGCGAGGATGGCGGAGGGAATGGAAAGGACGAGCGCGCACGGGCTGGCAACGACGAGCAGGGTCATGGCGCGGTAGAAGGCGGAAAATCCTTCGTCGGCGACAAATGGGGCGACACCGAGCACGAGCCAGCTGAACAGGAAATACGCGGTGGTGAGGCCGAGGACGAACCAGGTGTATGGGGTGCCGAAACGGTCGGTGAAGCGCTGCGACGGAGCCCTGCGATCCAGCGCGCCGGAGAGGGAGAAGAGGAACAAGAGCAGCGCGCCCTCGCCGTATGCGCCGATCAACGACGCGCCGATGGCCACCGCAAGCATCAGGAAATGCACGTCGAGATGGCCGCGGCGGAATCCGTGCCAGGCGTCGATGGCCGCGTCCCAGCCACCGGCCACGATGGCGAGCAGGTAGAGCGTGGTCACCACGGCCGCGGGGGCCACTTCGGCCCGGCCGAGTGCGAAGGCCGCCACGGAACCGAGCAGGAGTTTCCATTCATTCGCATCCTCCTCCTCCCGCTCGCCGAACCATGGCATCGGCCGCCAGCGCCAGAACGACGGGGCGGTCGGGCAGGTCTCCTTTTCCAGCAGGAATTCGCCTTCCGACTGATTGGATACCGATACTCGTTGCGGGGTGGTCGAGAATTCCGAATCCGCCTCGCGCATCACCGTGGCGAGCCGTTCTTTCAGCTCCGCTTCATCCACCCGCCCCAGCGTGGCAACCGACAGCGTCTGGTCGTGATCATTGAGGAGGATGGCCTGCACTCCGGGCGTGCGCTGCAGGAAGCCTGACAGGTTCCTCACCCTCCGGTCGTGATCGGCGCTTTCCTCGGAAGACATGGCCGTAGCCATGAATGAAACCGCGCCATTCGTCATCGTTTTTCACCTGACGAAAACTTCAGGATAATGGACATGACGAACCTGCCGGACTTTTGACTTACTTTGAAAACCTCCTCCCTCATGCCTCCCGGGCAACGATCCGCGAACCGCGACAACCTGGCAGCATTCCTCCACCGCGTGCGCCCGAGTTTGCAAGAATGGGACTACCCAATGATGGCAAACAAGGATCCGAATGCACACCTGGTATGGCGCTACGGAAGCGGGCAGGAGTATCACCGCAGTGAATGGGTGGCGTGGGAGGACGATGCACTCTCCGCGTGCTTTTCATGGTCGAGCCAGATTCACCATGAATTGTCCACCGTGCCACACGATTGGAAGTTCATGCCCGACGATGGATTGTTCATGCATCTCAACACAGCGTGGAAGTGTGTGATGCGACGCCCTGGGGGATTTACATCCGGGAGCGCCCGCTCGACGAACCCGTGCCCTCCACGATGTGGCGGCACCCACACCCTCAGCCACCATTCGCCAAAACCGCATGGCAACGCGCACGCGAACTGCATCTCCAAAACCCAAAACTGCATTTCCCTGATCGACCAGCCTTCCGCCCGTCGATCAGTCGATTCTCAGTAGAACGGTAAGCCGAATCTCCTCATCATCCAAACATGCCCTGGCGGTGAGGACGGCAGTTTCGGCCGCCACCTGAAAACAAACCGCAATAAGAAAATCATTTTATTAGCCAAGTCTAATAATTTCATCTCAGTATGAATTTCCCTGACTGAACATTCAGGCGGTTCGGGGTGACAAATCTTCGTTGGATAGACGATCTTCCATCCGCGCTGTCTGCGGTCACAAAAGCTGGCGTGCGAATGAATCTCCAATCTACACACGACCATGAAATTGCATCCATATTCCCTCGCCGCCCTTTTGCTCTTTACCGCCGTGCCGGGCGCGTATGCGGTAAGTCCGCTCCTCACCGACGACGCCGACATCGTGCCTACGGGCGAGTATGAGCTGGTTTTCACCTTCGAGCACATGCGCCTTGGTGGCGGTGAGCGGGAGAACCCGTTGCTTTTCACTCTGACTTACGGCATCCATCCGCAGATCGAGGTGGGTGTGGAATCCGGCTGGATTTGGAACCAGGACGACAACAGCGTGGCGGATACCGTGCTGGCGGCGAAGTGGAAACACACCGCCGAGGAGGATCCTGCCGTGTTGTTCGCGCTTGGTTTTGAAAGCAAGCTCGGCACCGCGTCGCGCAGCAAGGGCCTTGGAAGCGGGGATCCGGATTATTCGTTGATCGGCATCATGACCGTGCAGACCGGTCCGGATACCGAGATCGACATCAACATCGGCTACACGTCCATCGGCGACCTCAAGCTGTCGCGCCAGAAGGATGAGGTGTTTTTGGGGATTGGCGTGCGCCATGCGATCACGGACACCTTTACGGCTGTGGGCGAGTTCGTGGTGGATACGCCGGCGAACACGTTTTCGGGATGCGAGATGTTTCCGCGCGTGGGTTTCCAGTGGGAATTCAATGAGGCGATGTTCCTTGATGCGATTGGGTATCAAGGCGTCGGGACCACCTCGGATGCACGTGGCTTCGCGGCGGCGTTGAGGTTTGAATTCTGATGTGTCCCCCCAGCTTATCCTCGACCGTCACGGGTGGATCCTGTGGCGGCCTTTTTTGATGCATGTGGTGGCTGCCGGGGTGTGGCGGGCATCCGGCCCCTCAGTCCTGGTGGAATATTTCTTGCAATGGCGTCCGGACGGGGGATTTGTCGGGGTGGGTATCCATGAGCGGAGCCACGTGGACCCACCATCTGCGCATGAGTTCGTTTTCGCGGAGATCGGCGGCGGTGTGGTCGGGCGCGAGTTTCTGGATGGCGAAGAGGGTGTCGTTTTGCTCGTTGTGAAAGATCGTGAAGTCGCTGATGCCGGCCTCGCGGATGGCGGTGGCGAGTTCGGGCCAGATTTCTTCGTGGCGTCTCCGGTATTCGTCGGCCATGCCCGGTTTGAGTTTCATTTTCCAGGCGACGCGGGTGGTTTGATCGGTGGTGTGGGTGGTCGGCGCGTTCGGGTCGATGGCGGGGATTTCGGCATCGGCGGGCAGGTCCTGGGCTGCGAGTTGGCGGAATGAGTCGGCGAGGCGGTCGAAGGCGGCGTCGAGTTCCCGGACCTTGTCGGGGTGTTGGGAGGCGAGATTCCGGGTTTCGGTGGGGTCGTTGGCGATGTGGTAGAGTTCGGCGGGCATGCTGTGGTTGGCCACGAGTTTCCAATCGCCCATGCGGATGGCGCGGTGTCCGTCGTGGTAGAACCAGATCGCCTCGTGCGGCGGTGGTGCGGCGGCATCGCGGATGGCGGGCAGCATGCTGCGGCCGTGCAGGGGCGGGACGTCGAGGCCGTCGATTTGCTCCGGCAGGGAGACGCCGGCGAGTTCCATCAGGGTGGGCATGAGGTCGATGACGTGGCCGGGCTGGGTGCGCAGGGCGTTGCGGTCGCTGATGCCGGCGGGCCAGTGGAGGATGAGCGGGGTGATGATGCCGCCTTCGTGGGACCAGCATTTGTGCAGGCGGAACGGGGTGTTTGCGGCGCTTGACCAGCCGGCGCCGAGGCCGAGGTAGGAATCGGCGGAGCCGGGTTCGGAGCCGGGCAGGTGGCCGTCGCCGCGGAGGATCTGTTCGGGGCTGGCGCCGTTGTCGCAGAGGAAGATGACGAGGGTGTCTTCCAGCTGGCCCATTTCCTCGATGCGGTCGAGGACGCGGCCGATTTCGAGGTCCATGCGATGGACCATGGCGGCGTGAATGGCCATTTTGGTGGCTTGGAAGCGTTGTTGGCCGGCATCGAGCATGTCCCAGGGGATGGCGAGGGCGACCTCATGCGGGCTGATGAGTTCGACCTGCTCCTGTTGGGTGAGGTTCCAGCGTGGGAAGGAGAGGGGTTCGAGCGGGGGCAGGTCGCCATCGACGATGCCAAGTTCGCGGAGGCGGGCGTGGCGGGAGGCACGGATCTCATCCCAGCCGCCGAGGTAGCGGTCGCGGTAGATCGCGATGTCTTCGGGGAGCGCCTGGAGCGGGAAGTGCGGGGCGGTGAATGCGAGGAATGAGAAAAACGGCTGGTCGGCGTGGTTGGCGGCGTGTTCGTCGAGGCAGCGGATCGCGTGGTCGGCGATGTGGATGGTCGAGTAGTAGCCGCTGTCGCGCGGGACGGGCGGGAGTTTCACGTCGTCCTCATAATGGTTTTCCGGAGAGAAGAAGCGGTTGTGGTCTTCGAGCGAGTAGGATCGGTCGAAGCCGGCGGGGAGGCGGTCGCCGTCGATGTGCCATTTGCCCGAGTGGTAGTTGCGGTATCCGGCCTCGCGGAGGTAGGCGGGGAGCAGGCGCGCCCAGCGCGGGCGGATGCCATTGGCACCGCTGTTGGCGCCGAACATGCCGTATTCGCCGCGGTCTTCGCCGGGCAGCATGTCGCGGCGGATGGCCTGGGGGTAGTAGCCGGTGAGCAGGGAGGCACGGGTGGGCCAGCAGCGGCCGGTGTTGTAGAAGCGGGTGAAGCGCAGGCCGTTTTCGGCGAGTTTGTCGAGGTGGGGTGTTTGGATTTCACCGCCGTAGCTGCCGAGGTCCGAGTAGCCCATGTCGTCGGAGACGATGAGGACGATGTTGGGGCGCGGCGCGGGGTTGGCGGCACTGAGGGCGACGAAGCATGAGAATGCGAGGCAGAGGAGCGGGATGACGGGTTTCATGGAGGGTCGGGTTTGATCGGAATGAATATGCGCATGCTTTGCCGCATGATCCGCGGCGTCAAGAGAACGCCGCGGGGAATATTTCCCGGGATTTCGGATGGGCCGTGCGATGCCATCTGCCAGTGGCGCGGATGGGGTGTGGCGGGCATGGGTTTTGGGGGCCAGCCCGCATTTTGATCTTACGCACCACTAGGATTCGGGGCGAGACAGTTGGTGGCGCTTGAGGCGGCCGTCGATGAAGAACGGTCCGCCGGGGATGAGGGCGGCGATGCCGACGATGCAGGCGAGCTTGAAGGGCAGGGCGGCTCCGATCATGGCGGCCAAGGTGACGAGGCCGAGCAGGATGAAAAGCGCGCCATGTGCCCAGCCGACCCAGGTGACGGCGGCGTCGATGCCGAAGCCGTATTTCATCGGCATGGCGACGAGGAGGAGCACGAGGTAGGAGACACCCTCGGTGAGCGAGGTGACGCGCAGCACTTGCATGATTTGACGATCCATGGCGCGCGGGAGATCCCATGGATCGACCGGTGAGTCCAGCCGAACCGGGTTTCTGATTCCGGGGGGCGACGGAGCAAAATAGGCCGCCCAATCCGATGTGTAGGCCGATCCAGCAATCCGCCACTCCGTGGAGGCGGGCTCAGGCAGGGACTTGGGATTCATGACTGACGAACCACGCGGCAATTGGGCAAAAGCGGCGAGTCCCTCCAAGTCGCGACCCACGGGAGCCTGAATCTAAAAGCCGTCATTCCATCGCATCCGTCATTTTTGATCTTGCGGGCCACTAGGCCCGCGTACCCGGCGAGGCGTTTCTGGCGGTCGTCGAAGGTGAGGAATTTTTCGGCGCCGAGGTGGATGGCGGTGGCGACGTGGAACATGTCTATGGCTCGCCAGTTTCAAAGGCCCTCATTGCAGCAAGCACTGAGGAACAAAACCCTTGCTCACTACGGCTTCATCATTCCTTGGGAAGTCGCCACCAAACCGGGAGCCGCCCGGTGAAGGAGGCGAGGTTCAACCGCCGGATGCGGAAAACCGCACGTCCGGTGGTGTGGAAGGCTCACGGGGCGCAATCCCCGTGAGCCCATCCGATCATTGGGGGATGACGCTGATTGTGGATGTGACGGTGAAAGGCCGAATGGATTCGGCGCTGCCTGATCCTAAAATCTGCGACTGGAAAAAGGGTGGGGAGCGGGATACCCCGTATGAAACATGATGCCCAGGATTTTGGACGGCACGGGAAGAATTCTTTTTGCCGGAAACGATGCGGGTTCTCACTGTAATACCAATGTTTGCGCGTTTCGTCAGCATCGTGATATTCATGTCCGCGGAATCCGCCGTCCTGGCGGGGCTATCGGTGGCGCGGCAGTGGAACGAGGAATGCCTGGGCGCGATCCGCCGCGATTTTCCCGCGCCGATGGTGCACGCGCGCAACCTTTTCCATGTCTCCGCCGCGATGTATGACGCCTGGGCGGCTTATGATCCGGTGGCGGTCGGGGTGTTTCACAACGAGAAGGCGGAGGCCGCGGATGTGGCGGCGGCCCGCGCCGAGGCCATCAGCTACGCGGCATACCGGGTGTTGCGCGAGAGGTATGCCATTTCGGTCGGGGCAGCCGTCACGCTGGATGCGCTGGACGCGCGGATGGCCGCGCTGGGCTACCCCATCGGCGAAACGACAACCACGGGCACCTCACCAGCGGCGGTCGGCAACCGCTGCGCTGCGGCGGTACTCACCCGGGCCGCCGCGGATGGCTCGAACGAGCAGGAGCTTTATCTCGATAACACCGGCTACCAACCGGTGAACGAGCCCTTGATTCTGGCGCAGTCCGGCACCGGCCCCCTCGCCGATCCCAACCGCTGGCAGCCGCTGGCTTTTGAGCAGGCCCTCACTCAGAACGGCCTGATCGCCTCCAACATCCAGACGTTCGTGGGATCGCACTGGGGATACGTGAAGCCGTTCGCGCTCGACGGTGAGTTCTCCGGCGGAGTCTATGCCAAGTTCGACCCGCAGGACCCGCATTACCTCGGGGGCGTGGGTGATGAAATGTTCAAGGCGGACGCCGTCGAAGTGATCCGCCTCAGTTCCCTGCTCGATCCGGCGCTTCAATCCTACCATCCCGACGGTCTGCCGCTCATCCCCGGCCTGATCGAGCTGGTCACGCCGGAAACCACCGCGCCTGGGCAGCGGCATGAAGGGATCTTCATCCGCACCATCGCCATCCGCTCGTGGCTTGGCGAACCGGCATCCCCGACGGAGGCCGGAGGCGTCGGCTGGATCCGCGCCGACAAATGGGAACCCTACCAGCAAAGCACCTTCGTCACGCCGGCCTTCGCGGGCTACGTCTCCGGCCACAGCACTTTCAGTCGTGCGGCGGCGGAGGTGCTCACCGCCTTCACCGGAAGCCCGTATTTTCCCGGCGGCATGGGCACCCATACCGTCGCCCCGGGTGCGCTCGAATTCGAATTCGGCCCGTCCTCCACGGTGCAGCTCCAGTGGGCGACCTATTACGACGCCGCCGATCAGGCGGGAATCTCACGGATCTACGGCGGAATCCACTTCGCGGTGGATGATGGACCGGGGCGGATCATCGGCTCGAAGGCCGGCAAGACCGCACTGCGCGAGGCCATGAGCTACATGGACGGTTCGGTGCTGCAGGACTTCAGCGTGGATCTTTCTCTTGAGGAAACGGCGCGCGTCATTTCCTGGAGAGCCATTCCGGGATATCAATACAAAGCACAGTGGTCCGAGACTTTGGATGGTGATTTCCAGGACCTGACAAACTTCAAAGCCTACCCCGGCGATGAAGGCCGCGAGGTGGATGAAACCGCTCCGGCGACCTCGCGATTCTATCGAGTGGTGAGAATTCCGAGCCCCTGAAGCCTGAGAGGCTGTCCGAAACATGGAGGATAGCCGTCTCGGCTGTCATGGAAATCGGGCTTCCAGCCTGATGTCTCTTTTTCTAACAAAAAGACTCCCGGACTCCAAAATAGACTGGAAGCTATCCCAAGTTGTTTCAGACATCCCCTGAGACGGATCGGCTATCATTTGAGACGGGATGACGAGACAGGCGGCGGACGATTTGTTTATGCTCCTTCCATGCGGACAATCTCGCGATTGCGAACAATCGTTTCCTTTGCCTGCCCCAACAATCCCCTATCCATGAAAGCAAATACCAAAACCACCACCATGATCTCCCTCGCCCTGCTCGGGGGATTCGCAAATGCAGCCACCATCATCGATGACTTCAACGATGGCAATGACAACGGCTGGACCCGCTACGATCCCATCGGAGCCGCCATCGGAAGTCCATTCGCCTCGTTCAGTTTCCCCAATGGAAACAGCTACCGGATGCAGGCGCCGGAGTCTCCGAATCCGGCGGTAATCGGCCCCGCGCGGGCCGGTGCCTACCGTGCCGACATCAGCCAGACGAATTTCGTCAATACCATCGATGTCATCAACTGGGAGTCCGGCATCGAGCAGTCCTTCGGACTCGTCGCCCGCGCAGGAAATTTCGGACCCGGAATGACAACCGGTTATGTTTTCATGATGTGCGACTTGTGCGATTTCATCGCCATCAGCCGGGCCGACAACGAGCAGTTTTTCGGCCCCGAATCGGATCCAGATGGGGACGGGAGTTCCTTCGCCTCGGTGAACATTGATCCGGCCAATGCCTACCGCCTTGTGTTCACCGGCATCGGATCGTCCCTGACGGGCGAAATCTACGATCTCTCCGATCTCACCACCCCGCTGGCCACGGTGACGGCGACCGATACGACCTACACGTCGGGAAACCCCGGCCTCCTCACCGCCGCATTCACCACGCCCGGAGCGACCAACACCGATACGACCTTCGACAACTTCAGCGCCATTCCCGAACCGACTTCAGCACTCCTGATCGGAATGAGCGCGCTGCTGCTCACCCGCCGCCAGCGACGAAACGCATGAATCGCTGAATTGCCCCCCTCGCATCGCAGCCCCGCCCGTGCAGACGGGCGGGGACCACACGCGCCCCCGCGTGTTCCCTTTCGCGCCCTCGCGGAAGGGTTGGCATTCCGGCCTGGTGACGTCCGTTGCGTTCCCGCAGGTCGCCCGTATCCGACGCATTCTTTCGGCGGGGGCGCCGAAAGATGCACGCGATGGCGCGTGCGGTCCCCGCGAAGAAATGTCGCACATGCGCACCGCGCCCTCATTTCATCCGCAAATCCCAGGTTGATACAAAATAGCCAGTCTCTGAGACGGAACGGCAAGCCATCTTCATTCCAATTCCAAGCCCAACGCCCATCATCATTTCCGCATCCTCCACCATGAAACGCTCCGCGAATCACCTTCCACGCACTGCAACATCCTTAGCATCCTTTCTTGCCCTGTGCTTATTATCTCTCATCGGCTCCGGCAATGCATTGGCCGTGGTGATGGTCGGCACCGCTGACCATTTGTGGGTCCCGGTTGACCGCCCGGAGCAGCTCACCATCGCCAGTTGGAACACGCCGATCCAGTCCGTGCCCGATCCCATCGTGCCGCCGGAGTCCGAGAGCATGCCGACCAGCGTTTCGCTCTTCTACCCGTTTTCGGTCGATCTGGTGTCCGAACTCGATGATGATTATTTCGGCTGGCTGGATCTTTGGGTGGAAGGGCTGTCGCCCTGATCTTTATACACAACTTTGACCTGAATATTGATGTCATGAGACGGCAGCAGCATGAGTTTCACCGGATTGGCATGGTTGTAAAGATATGCCACCAGCGGTAACCTCGACATCCGG
>SLAV01000001.1 GCA_007126655.1 Haloferula sp.
ATGCTGACAAGCTGAAATTTCGGGGATACAGAAAGATGAGAGAAAGATTTTGAATTGCTAAATTTTGGAAAATGCTGAAACGGGAAAGTGAAAAAAAAAGCAACATGCGGAACCCCGCAGACAGGGAAACTGTCCTGAGGGCACAGGGTAAAGGGATGTTGATTTCAGTTTTTCAGGATTTCAGCGTTTCAGCTTTTTTAAAAATAGAGAGAGCCTGATTTGAATGTGAGTGATGAAAATTGGGATTTGGTGATACGGCCGCATGGGCGGTGGTTTAACCTGCATTTGGATGATCTGTGGCGGTATCGGGATCTGGTGTTCTTGTTTGTGCGGCGGGATTTTGTGGCGCAGTTCAAACAAACGATTCTAGGCGCTTCTTGGTTTGTAATCCAGCCGCTGTTAACCACGATAGTCTTTGCCATTATCTTTGGCAATCTGGCGCAACTCAGTACGGATCGTCTGCCTAAGATGCTGTTCTATCTTAGTGGTAATGTCGTCTGGCTGTATTTTTCCAACGTACTAACCGCCTCGGCGAATACGTTTGTGGGAAACGCACACCTTTTTGGTAAAGTGTACTTTCCTCGATTGGCCGTGCCGCTTTCGTTGGCGGTTTCCAACCTGATTAAATTTGGACTGCAGGTAGGATTCTTCCTGGCGTTTTGGGTGTATTACGCACTCATTGGGACCGATATCCGGATGACACCCGCAGCGCTTTTGTTTCCCATACTCGTTTTGATTATGGCGATGCAGGCATTGGGATTGGGTATCTTGTTTAGTTCCATGACGACCAAGTATCGGGATTTGCGCTTTTTGCTGGAATTTGGTGTGCGACTGGCAATGTATGCCACGCCGGTGATCTTTCCTCTGTCGAGTGTAACCGGTGGACGTCTGCGGTTGGTGCTGCTGTTTAATCCTATGACACCGATCATCGAAACTTTCCGGCTGGGTTTTCTGGGGGCTGGGATCCTGCACTGGGGATGGTTGGCGTATAGCGCGGGGTTTGGTGTAGCGGCACTGCTCATCGGGGTGATTGCATTCAACCGCATCGAGCGCACGTTTATGGACACCGTTTAGGGAAAATGCTGAAATGCTGAAATGCTGAAATATTTGGGAAAAATGCTGAAAAGCTGAAAAGCTGAAAAGCTGAAATTTTGGGACAAAGTGGGGAAAAAGCGGAAACGCTGTCCCGACTCCCTGCGTGACACGGGATCGCGGTGCGAAAATGCTGAAAAATTGGGGAAAATGCTGAAAGGGAATGTGTTGTGAGATTGAGTGAAGATTTGAGGGGACGGACGAAGCGTTATGCTTCTGCTGTGATTCGTTTATATGTAGAATTGCCCAAGCGGCGACAAGAGGTGCAGGTGACAGGACATCAACTACTACGGTCGGGAACTTCTGTTGCAGCGCATGCACGCGAGGCATCAAGGGCTCGTTCGGATGCGGAATTTTGTTCGAAGCTCGACGGCCTGTTGCAAGAGGCAGATGAGTCACTTCTGTGGTTGGAATTATTGCATGAAGATTGTGCTATCACTGGTGAGTCCATTGAGAAGTTACTTGTCGAAACAACAGAAATAATTTCGATTTTCACAACAATCGTTCATAAAACGCGCAAGAACATTAAATAGGGGTAGCGATCAGCGTTATGATGTATTCGTATTTCAGCTTTTCAGCATTTCAGCTTTTCAGGATTTTATGAATGACGTAGTCATACAAGTGGAAAATTTGTCGAAGCAGTACCGGTTGGGGGAGGTTTCGACGGGGTCGTTGCACCATGACATTAATCGGTGGTGGCACAAGGTGCGTGGTCTGCCGGATCCGTATTTGTCCGTCACCGGCGAAAACATCCGCACGAGGAAAGTTGAGAAAAGACGGAGGTCGGAGGACGGGAGAGGGAGAGGGAGAGGAACCACAGAAAACGCAGAACACGCAGAAGGGGATGAAAAGACTTTAGACTATAGACCTTCGACTTTAGACTCTGGGAAAATTGGTTCTGTCCCCGCCGGGGATAAAAAAAGTCTAAAGTCTAAAGTCCAAGGTCTAATGTCTGACTCCGATTATGTTTGGGCGTTGCGGGATATTAATTTTGAGGTGAAGCGGGGCGAGGTGTTGGGGGTGATTGGTCGCAATGGCGCGGGAAAAAGTACGTTGCTCAAGATCATGAGCCGGATCACAGCCCCGACGACGGGGGAAGTGCGCGTCAAGGGCCGCATCGGTGCCTTATTGGAAGTGGGTACAGGGTTTCATCAGGATTTGACGGGGCGCGAGAATATTTATCTTAATGGTGCGGTATTGGGTATGACGAAAGCCGAGATTGCCGCCAAGCTCGATGAAATTGTCGAGTTCTCCGGTTGTGCCCGTTATATCGATACCCCGGTCAAACGCTATTCCAGCGGGATGGTGGTGCGTTTAGGGTTTGCGGTAGCGGCCCATCTCGAGCCCGAGATTCTCATCGTGGACGAGGTGCTCGCCGTCGGTGATGCCGAATTCCAGAAAAAGTGCATTGGCAAAATGCAAGACGTCGCCAGCCACGGTCGCACCGTCCTCTTCGTCAGCCACAATATGGGGGCTATAAGGAGCCTTTGCACCAAGGTATGTGTGCTGACCAATGGTGGATTGAGTTGGATGGGAGATACCGAAGAGGGAATCCAGCATTATTTGATGTCGTGCATGCAAGAACAAAGTAGATCGTTCAAATTTGTTGGATCGGGAAAGCAGTTTGTTGAAATAGATTTCATTAGAATCAATGGGCATGAACATTCGCCAGATCTACTTCCTTCGGAAGATATAATCGTGGATGTTGTCTTTTTCCTGCGCATAAGTGGTCGCTACCGCTTTTATCTTTCCCTTTTGACAGAGCATGGTGTGCGACTATTTTCGCATTCAACTGATTATCAGGATCTTACGGATGGACGAAAGAAGGTAACCTTCAAGCTGGATGCCTACTTTTTGCGTCCGGGTAAATATGTTTTGGGTTTTGGTGGAAATGAATTTGTGGCGGGGTGGTTCTATGCGGCTGATGTTGCCACGCTAACTATTTTGAAATTGTGGAGCACGATGAATCCCGAAGGTAATCATGGCATAATCAATTATCCCTCAAAATATAGTGTTAAAGTTGTTTCTGCTGATGAAGGCATGGAGCCAAGCGTAGTATTGGCGGCAAATCAGAATGACTCTATCTGAGGGCATACGGAATTGAAGTCTGATTATCAAACAGGTCTGGTTTCCGCTATTATCCCTGTTTACAATCGCCCTAGGTTATTGATTGAATCGGTCAAAAGTGTATTGGCTCAGAGTTATCGACCGATAGAGATTATTATTGTCGATGATGGATCGACGGATGACACTGGTGCTGTTGTCGATAATTTACAGCGAGAGCATCCAGAAGTTATTCGCGTGCTACACCTCGAAAATGGTGGCCCCGGGCGGGCGCGCGAAGCGGGGCGCGGAATTGCGCAGGGCGAGTTTATTCAGTATCTGGACAGCGATGATCTGTTGCTTCCTCGCAAATTCGAGCTTCAAGTCAATGCATTGCGCGAACACCCAGAGTGTGGGATTGCATACGGCATTACCCGACTTATTGATGCCGACGGAAAGGTTTTGCAAGAGCCCTATAAACTGACAGGCCAGAAAATGAATTACCTCTTTCCTGCTCTTCTGGTTGAGCGTTGGTGGAATACGCAAACCCCGCTTTGGCGGCGGACTGTCTGTGATCGAATTGGACCTTGGCCGCAAGGAAAAATGGGGGAGGATTGGGTTTATGATTCAAAGGCAGCGGCATTGCGTGTTCCTCTTGTTTTTGTGCCGGAGGTCGTAGCTGCTACGCGTCGTCATGGTGAGGGCAGATTGACGAGGAGCGGTTTTAGCTCTGATAAGAGTAAAGATATAGCATGTTTGGTTGTTGCGCTACATGAAGCTGCGAGCCAATCCAAGGTGGATCCGCTTTGTCCAGAAATACAGCATTTCTCTCGTTGGGCCTTTTTGGAAGCGCGTCGCGCAGGATCCTTTGGCCACATTCAAGAAGCCAGTGCATGTCTTGCCGTTGCGAAAAAGACGGCACATACATTTGATCTCAAGATGACGTTTGTCGGCTGTATGGCAAAAGTTTTGGGCTGGAAAATAACTGGAAATATTTGTGGTCTGATGGAACCGGTTTTTTCTAGATCCATGGTGAATAAAAAGAGTGGTTTTTCTCGGTTGCCGGAATTCGAATAGAAGGATTTGTTTCTATGTCTCAACAATCAAGATCTTGCCCGCTGTGCGGAAGTGATCGTGTTTCGATTCTCGCAAGTGTGCGGGCAGAGGTGATCGTACATTCCAGCCAATACTACGATGAAGGTGCATACGAAAGGCTTGGGGTAGATAAAGATTCGCAATTTGGCATTTCAAAATGCAATGAATGTGATTTTGTGTTTTCTGCGCAAGTTCCAAGTGCAGAATTCCTGGATAAGCTTTACGATGGCGGCAGCAGCCTCGAAGAAAGTGTGGCTATTTTTGCTCGTCCAGCAAGAGCGGCGTATGCCTTCAAATGTCTTTCTTTGGTTTTGAGCGAACTAGCCAAAAGAGTGGCTGTAGATGCTCGAGGTGTTTCCGAGAGGCGTATCCGAATTTTAGATGTGGGATGTGCGTTTGGCGTTGGTAGTTTGGGGCTGGCTCGAAAGTACTACCCTTATGAAGTAACAGGCATCGAAATATCAAGTGCAACAAGGAGTTATCTGGCAGATCAGGGGATGCAGGCATACGCCTCTCTGGAGGACGTACCAGAGGGGCTGTGTTTCGATGGAATCATACTCAACGATGTGCTTGAGCACGTAGCTGATCCTTTGGGGCTTTTGCAAGCGATCAAAAGATTATCAGCAGAACAGGCTGTGCTGTGGATTAACGTGCCAAATTTTATTGATTGGCGATTAGA
Source organism: Haloferula sp. (assembly GCA_007126655.1). Classification (GTDB taxonomy): domain Bacteria; phylum Verrucomicrobiota; class Verrucomicrobiia; order Verrucomicrobiales; family Akkermansiaceae; genus Luteolibacter. Next base: position 4,910 of record SLAV01000001.1, read on the forward strand.
GCAAATCGTCTCGCAAATATCGTCAGGAGATATGTGTGTTCCCAAGGATATGAATCCGTGGGAGCATTTATCCTATTTCAGTCCAAGAACGCTGAACCTTATGATGAAAAGAGCTGGTTTTTACAGGGCCAAACCATCTGTCCGTGAGTATCCGGTTATTTGTGATTCCGTTTTTGGTATGCCACGAAAGGTTCTTAGATATGCAAGAGATCTTTGGGTGAATTACGCAAGATCTTTCGATAGTGGTCATGTTACGTCGGGTATCTTTGTGAGAATTTCAGGTGATCCGCGCGATTACGCTGTGCGACCTAATCACATAGATAGTGAGTAATGCCATCTTGTCCTACAAAGTTGATGCTGTGGTCACCTAGGGCTGGTCCGAATAGCCGGTTTTTGTTGGAGGCCGTGTTTAGACAGGTTGAATGCGGTCGCTGCGAGCTTACTGATAATGCCAATCATGCAGATATTATTCTGGTTTCTGAAATTGATCCACGTCGCCCACTCGCCAATACTGCTATGAGGCGTTTGTATCGACACCATGCAAAACGAATGTTTTTTTATTCTACCGATGATAAAGCGATCCCTTGGTTGCCGGGTATATATGCTTCGATTGAAAAAAGGTTATACGTTGTCTCACGTATGCGATCAGGGTTTTATCCTATTCGTGTGCCTGCCGTTATAGAAATGCCCGATATCACAGGTTCTGAACTGTATTTAGCATGTTTCGTCGGGGCGATTGCTACGCATCCTGTTCGCCGAGGGTTGCTGTCATTAAGACACAAAAATATGTTGATTACCGATACCTCAAACCATCCATCGCGTGATAACGGGGAGGAGGATGCGATCAATATATATCAGAGAGATTATTCAGAGGCATTGAAACAATCTCTGTTCGGTTTGTGCCCTCGTGGTAATGGTACGTCGAGCGTGCGGCTGTTTGAATGTATGGCGGCTGGCAGATCGCCGGTTATTATTTCGGATGATTGGGTTCCTCCCGATGGTCCCGATTGGGATGCTTTTTCGGTGCGCGTGGCAGAACGTGATGTTTCTTCGATCGATGAGAAGTTACGCACGTTGCAACCTAGAGCGCAAGAAATGGGCGCGTTGGCACGTGCAGCATACCAGCGCTGGTTTAGTGCTGAGCATGCAATTGAGACGATTATTAATGCGTGTAGGGAAATTCAATCTGCCCGACGTGTTAACGAAGGCTGGCATCGACTTTTGGCTCTATCGTATTTTCGTAGCCCATTTTACCTTCGGTATCACCTCAAACCTTTCTTGATGGACAGGTTATCATCAATGATATGGAGGTTTCGCAATGTCTGATCCCCGGGTAAGTGTTGTAATGGGGGTATATAACGGTGCGGATTACTTGAAAGAGAGTATTCAGAGTGTTTTGACGCAGACGCTGACGGACTTTGAGTTTATCATCGTTAATGACGGTTCGACGGATAAGCAGGTAGAAGATGTTCTTGAAGATTATGCTGCACGGGATCAGCGGATTAGCGTATTTTACAAGCGAAATGAAGGTTTGACGCGTGCCTTAATTGATGGCTGTGCAGCCGCGAAAGGAACCTACATCGCTAGGATTGATAATGGAGACATTATGATGCCGAATCGTTTGCAGAAACAGTCAGAGGTGCTAGAAGATGACGAAAATATTGTATGTGTTTCGTGCAGCACAGAGATCTATGGACCTGAATGGGAATATTTGTATGCCCACGAAACAAAAGAACCGACCAGGGATGTTGCCGATAGTTTAGAAAAGCGAACTGCGAATCCCATCGCGGGGATTATGCATCACGGGTCCGTAATGTTTCGGCGTGATGCTTATGAGGCTGTCGGTGGTTACAGGTCAGAGTTTTACTATGGTCAGGATATGGATCTATGGTATCGCCTTGCAGACATGGGTTCTTTTGAGACGATACCGGCCTGTTTGTATCAGGCACGATTGTTTCCTGAAAGCATAAGTGCTCAGAATCGATTCCGTCAGGAAAAAATTGGGCGCTATTCTCGGGAAGCATACATGCGTCGTCAAAAAGGGGAATCAGAAATAGATGCTCTTCGGCGGGCGGCTGCCCTTCGGCCTGACAGGCTGGATGGAAGATGTCAGGTTGCCAGTGGCGAAGGGGCTCATTTTATTGCCGAATTACTGCGTCGCAACCAAGATCCTCGGTGCCGCAGCTATTTCCGGTTGGCTTTAAAGCAAAACCCTTTTCGGCTCAATTCTTTGATTCGGTTTCTGCAATCATTCTATCTGAGGGCATCATGAAAATTCTGATGGTTGCAGATGTGCCTCCTGATCCGAACTCAGGTGCGGCGGGGACAGAGTACCAGACAATGTTAGCACTTCGTAATCTTGGTCATACAGTCGATGCAATTTGGGCAAATGATCTACGTCATCGAATTCGGCATGGCAACTTACATTATCTGCTCGAGCTTCCTTGGGCCTATCGTGATGCTATTAGGGAACGAACGTTAGACCAACAGTATGATGTAATTCATGTCAATCAACCTTATGCTTGGCTGGCAGCACACGATCATCATCGTCGTGGTCGCAGTGGGGTTTTCGTGAACAGAAGTCATGGTTGGGAGCCGCGCCTAGCCGAGATACTCAGGCCATGGCGTCAAATGTATAAGGTTCCTGAATGGCGATTTCCACGTGGTTTGATGGGACGTCCCATGCGAATGATCCTACATCAATCTGCACGCTTTGCTGCAAGGTTGTCTGACGGTATCATTGTGAGTTGCAGTGAAGATCAGTTGTTTTTGACAACCCGCTATAAGCTCGCGCCCGAGCGCGTAGCCTGCATTCCGCAGGCACCTGCCGATGCTTTTATTGATAAGCCAGTTTGCCCGATGACTACAGAACGCATAAAAAGAGTTTTGTATGTAGGGCAGGCTTCGTTTTTTAAAGCCCCGCAAGTTCTTGCGGCTGTTTTTTCCCGCTTGGCAGAGCTTCATCCTGAACTGGAATTCACCTGGTGCTGTCCGGCATCCGCGCATAACCACTGTCTGCGGTTGCTTAATGAACAAGCTCGTGAACGTACTTCCATGGTTGGTTGGTTGCCTCAGGAGGATCTTGTTCGTTTGTATGATAAGCACGGGATCTTTGTGTTTCCATCCTTTGGAGAAGGGTTCGGAAAAGTATTTCTTGAAGCAATGGCAAGAGGGTTGTGTGTCGTAGGTTCGAATGTGGCAGGTATGAAGGATATCATCGAATCCAGCAGAACCGGATGGTTGGTTGAGCCGGGAGACATTATGGGATTCTGTGATTGTATAGAAGCATTATTGCGTTTCAACGGAGTGATGGAAATGTCGGCAACTGCAATATCAGTTGCGCAGGCATATACATGGCAAGGGGTTGGGCAGAAGACTGAGGCGTTTTACAAGACCTTAAGAGAAGCAAAGCAAGCTTGCGGATGAGTATGTGAGGGGGTGGTGTTTTGACAGATTGGCTTAGGTGGATTACTGAAATCAATGTTCTGATGAAATGCGTACTGTTTTGGATTTGAGGAGGAATGTCATGTATAGGATGATGCGGAAACATATTGAGCGTCTGAAGGAAATTATTTTCCGCGAACTTAATGGTTACCAGGCCCAATTTAATGATCTTTCTGCCTTGGAATACATGGCGCCCCTTATCAAGTCTTATCTTCCATGGTCGGGTGCATCAATGTCTCCTGTTGGCATTCGTTTGATTCTCAATGACATCCTCATAAACAAACGTAGAACCATCGTCGAATGTGGTGCCGGGGTATCTACCGTCATGATCGCCAATCTACTATGCGGTAAGGACGCAAACTTCATTTGCATCGAAAATAATTTTTCCTGGATGAACATTGTTCAAGAGATTCTTGTGTCCCAGTCGATGGATAATGTTACCTTTATTCACGCCCCACTAGTATGCAATCGCTATTCGTTGGCTGGGAGTTATTGGTATGATGTCGAATGCATAAAGTCTGAACTTTGTTCTCCTGTAGATTTGCTCCTTGTTGATGGGCCTAATGCGGGGGCGGGGAAACAAGCCTCTGCTCGTTATCCGGTAGGTCCTGAATTGTTTCCATGCCTAAATCCCACAGCTTCCAATGTTATTCTTCACGATTGTGATCGGCCAGCAGAGCGAAGGATTATTGGTTTGTGGGAGTCGCAATTCGATCTGTCTTTTCAATACGGTCCGAAAGGAAGCGGTATTGCTTTTGCTCCCCGAGGAGACATGTTTACGATTGTCTGAAGGTCTACTGTGATGCTCGACGGTATGGATAACCATAAATCTCCTGTTGTTGCTCTATATTTTGATGCCCTTGATCTTGGAGATTGGGCTTGGCGTGATTATATGGATGGCAAAATAGGGCTGTCCGGAACGCAAAAGAGAAATCTTTTTATTCCTTGTGCCTTGGCCCAAAAGGGATCATCGGTTTTGTTCATGACCAACAATATTCCGTCAGATGCAATTCCTAATATTCGACAATATCAAGTCAAGGATTTTGCAGATGCATTAGGCAGGTTGCGAAGTTTAAAGCATGATGTCTTGATTTTTAGTAATCGAGAGGATGCTCAAACGCACATCGGGTTGGATGTTTTGTCTGAAGGTTGGTCGTGTCCTGTAATTATGTCCGTTGGTAATGGGCCTTCTCCTGCAATTTGTCGAAAGGTGTGCAAAATACAGAATTTGACTGTTGTCTGTGTATCGCATGTGCAGGCTGATGGTTTGCGTGATCAATCGCGTCAATTTTTTAACAAGGTTCAAGTCGTTTATGCCGGGGGAATTGCTTCTATTGCGAATGACCTTCCTGAGTATTGGGCATCAAAAGACCCATTTAGGGTCTGTTATGTTGGTAGTATAGTTCCTGAAAAGGGCTTTCATTTACTGGCGAAGGTTTGGCCAGCAATTCGAGAACAGTGTTCTTGTGCACGCCTGTCGGTAATTGGAAGCGCTCGGCTTTATTCTCGCAGTTATCCACTGGGTGCGATGGGAATAGCTGAAGAGGCTTACGAGACTGAACTCATTCGCTATTTTGGACCAGATCCTACCCAATGTGGTGTTCGTTTTCATGGTCTCGTCGCTCCCAGTGACTACCACCGCATAGTAGATCGGTGTTCAATAGGTGTTGTCAATCCGCAGTGGAAGGGAGCAATAGAAACATTTTGCAATTCAGCGGTGGAATTACAGTCAAGAGGGCTTGCAGTTGTTGGCGGTAATGCTGGGGGGTTGCGAGAAACGGTTTGGAATGGTAAATCCGGCATATTGGTATCGTCCGAACAGCAGTTGAAAAATGCCATTTTAAGACTTTTGCGTAATCCGAAAACTGCTAGGAAAATGGGGCGAAATGCATTGATTCATGCGAGTACATTCTCGTCGCAAGGGGTTGTGCAATCCTGGGAAAGTCTCATCGGTGCAGTGATTCGGGGGGAAACACTATCTGTGCCTCCCTTTTCTATCCGTCGAGCAGATGCAAGGGTATTGCTTCGCGAGAGCATTCGTCTGCTAAGACTTGTTCCAGGATGTGACCGATATATTCCGACGCTAGCACAAGTGCGATTGAAGTGTTGTAAGTCATAATATCTTGCTATTTGGCAATTATGTTTCGAATGCATAGATCTGCTGTGTCGTTTGGATTATTGGATGTTCTGTGTGATCGTGCTGAAATCAGGTTGTGTCTAACAATTAGTTACGGTTAAACAGTGAGACTGATTTTGCCTCGAATGTTTTTTTGCAAATATATTTTACGATTTATAGTTCCGCTTTTTGTTGGAACTTGTTTTGCCTTGGTGGCATCATACCTGTTGCGTCAAGGACACCCTCATGAAGATGCTTTTATTCTGTTTGTTTATGCAGAGAATATGGCGGCAGGTAATGGCATTGTATATTTCGCGGGTGGTGGACCAGCAGAGGGCGCAACAGATTTTCTGTGGATGTTCCTGATCAGTGTGTTTGTTCGCTTTGGTGTAACTTCAGCGTGGGCCGCGGCACTGATTAATAGCATAGGTATGGCTGTCCTTTGCTTTGTTGTTCAGTCTTACCTGTGGCGCGCAGATCGCATTCTTCTGTCGTTGATCATGTCTTTGTTTTTCGGGTTCCTGCTTTTGGTGTCACCAATCGCTGCGGCATCGTATGCAGGTTTCAGTGTAGCTTTTTATGTGAGCGTTATTGCTATTGTGTTTTGTTTGCAAGAACGAAAGAAGCAATTATACCTGATCCCTTATCTTGGCTTGATTCTAGGTTTAATTAGACCGGATGGCCTGATCATTGGCGTTACGGCTACATTACTTGTCATAATTGATGCATGGCGCAAAAAGTGCCTGAAAAGATACGTTTTACACTCTTTTGTGGTCTTTGTTCTGGGGTGTATCTATTTCTATTGGCGATATCGCTATTTTGGTTTGTTGCTGCCGCTGCCATTATATGTGAAAAGCGTCGCAAACAGCGTATTTGCGGGATGGAGAGATAATTATGTCTGGTTCAGGCTTAATATTTTGTTGATTGCATCCAGTGGTATGCTGCTGTTTGCTTTACGGAAAAAATCGATTTCCTACATATTGGCTTCCGCCCCGGTGGGCGTATTGTTTGTTGTGTTGTTATTTGCAAACCAAACGCAAAATGTTGCATATCGCTTTCAGGCCCCGGCTACCGCAATTGTTATTATTCTGCTCTCTGTACTGGTCGGGCGTTTCGTCGTTGAGTGTGAGTCAAAAGGAATGCGGCAAGTTGTGCGGGTGCTTGGTGCAATTATGCTTATGGGTTATATTTCTTCGCGCTATTACGCACCTGTCGCGCATTCAGTTTTGCGTATGATTGTGAATCACGACTATATCAATTATTTTCCATATCACCTTAACCAGCATTTGTCGCAAGATGTTAAGATTATAATGACGGAAGCTGGCCGCATGGCTTACTGGACTCGCGGGCAAAAGTATGATTTGGTCGGATTGAACACACCGGAAACTGCTGTAAATGGGCCTTCCGAAGAATTCATTGAGGCAATATCTCCTGATATCATATTCATTCATACGGCAGGTGTGCTGCCTTCGCACTTTGGAGATACTGACTATTTTGAAATGAGTGCTCATGACTTTCTGATACTGCTTGAAAATGAGCTTGTCGAAGACTTGAGAGAGTCCCGTGATCATGTGAATCGTGCGGCATTCGCGGCACTTGATTATCTTTTGCTCGCCGCGGATGCACACAGAATCGTGTTTGCCCGCTATTATGAAAGACATGTGCATATGTATGCTGTTCGTAATGATGGTAAAGTTGATTTCGAAGCATTTGAATCTGCCCTCGCGCATAGTTATCGTCCCGAGAGTCGAGACTCGTATATCGATTTCAAACGACGGACTAATGAAGTGCGATAGAGAGATAGCGTTTAGTTAAACGTCATGACCGTTGGGTAGCGGGGAACTGCTGATTCAGGATTCGGGATGCTAGGGAACCGCAGAACACGCGGAATGACGCAGAAAGCTGATGGGCTCTGCTGATTTAACCGCGAATTTTACTGATTTTGCGAATTGTTTTGGGATGCGGATGGGTAGTTGGGAAAACTAAAAAGCTGACAAGCTGAAACGAGATGCGGGATGCGGGATGCAAGATGCGGGATGCGGGATGC
>SLAV01000271.1 GCA_007126655.1 Haloferula sp.
CCTTCTGCTGGGCCACCAAACCGGCACTGAGACGGAACTGGCGCCGGGGACCTGGATAGAAATCGAGTAACAAGGTACCCGCCAACAATTCGTAATCATAATCAAAATCCACATTACGCGTGGTGGTTCGATACATGAAACTAAAACAATCCGTTACCAAACGTATATTTAGCCACTTGGCAAGGTAAACCACGGCATCGACCCCGCCGCCACGGGTACCCACATGGCCGCCCAGTGCGAAGCCGCTCCAGTTGAATGCGTCGGGATTCGGATACCCACTCGCGTCATACGTCTCAACAGCGGTCCGCGGCGGTGTCAACGAAGCCGCCGCTGGCGGGGGTTGTGTGCGGACGGGTGGCGGGGCCGTAGTCTGGCGCGGCGACTCGATGACCGGACGGTGGGGCTCAACCGGACGCACACGTGGTTGCGCTTGAGGTTGTGGAGGGGACGATACCGGGCGTGGCGGCGGTTGCTCGACTGCGACCGAGGCCGGAACCGGCCTGGTCATGGGTGATGGTTCGGGTTCGGCGGTCCGTTGCCGGTCACGGCTGCGGCGGGGCGTCACCTCAGGTTCGGGAGCGGTCACCGCCTCCCGCTCGGAATCCATGCGGGTATGCAACGGGCGAATCTGCCCCTCGGCCACTCGCCATGCACCCACACCGAGCACTATTACTACTTGCCACAACATCAACCATCTACGCATCTCACACCTTCAAAAAAAGACCATCACTCATCGCTAAACATACGGAAGGCCCGATACTGCCCAGCTCAATCTGCGTCCTCAAGCAAAATATATTTGCGCGCACCCCCAAGGGTCATCTATCTTTACATCCGGGCATGCCAAGCGTTTCGCGTTGTCGGATGCAGCAGCCCGATGTGTAAGCCCTCCCCCATCAAGGAAGGAACAAGACATGATCCAACTTCAAGATAGACACACCGGTGCCCGCTATAGGAAACGGACCCGACTAATGGCTTTTCACGGGGTGGCCTTTCCCAACAGACGCTTACAGCGGATCGTGCTGGTTGCATTTTTGCTCTGTTTTGGAGGGTGTCTTCCGGACAGCAAAGACAAGGCGTTAGGCCATGGACATGATTTCGGCGCGAATGATTCCAACTTGGTGCTGTGCATGGGTGACAGTATCACGGCGGGGGGCTTTTCAGGTGGTGCACCTTGGCCGGCACGCTTCAGCGTAATGACGGGCAAGACTACGATCAACGCCGGTATCCCCGGTGCTCAATCGTCGGCCGGAGTCGCCCAGATACAAACGAATCTAGCGGCTTATAGGCCAGGCTTTGTAATCATCTTTTATGGTGCCAACGATGCCATACAAGGCATCGCACCCGCCACCACAGGAGAAAACGTGCGACGCATGATTCGGGCGGCCAAGGCCAACCAAGCCATTCCGGTCATAGCCAACGTGCTGCCTATGACGGGTTACCGGGAGGTTTACAACCCGCGCGTCAACATGATCAACTCGATCATCGCTGATATTACGCGCGAAGAGGACGTCACACGGGTTAACCTGAACGCCGCTGTGCGAACAGATCCCGACAGCTTGTTTGTCGACGGCCTGCACCTCAACCAACTTGGTGAAACATTTGTAGCCATGGAATTTATGGATGTATTTTGATGGATTTAAACGAACGCTGCCCCCCTTTTTGCCAACGCCATATCGGCCCGCCCACCGACGAGCAACAAGCCATGTGCCAAACACTTGGCGTTGCGTCAGTGGATCAACTCATTGACGAATGCCTTCCGCCAACGACTCGCCTTTCCTCACCGCTGGATTTGCCTTGTGGTGAAAGCGAAGCGGATTTCCTGATGCACATGCGTGCGCTGGGCGCACGTAACCGACCCGGTCGCTCGTTCATTGGCCAAGGCTATTACGGATGCATTACCCCCGCCGTGATTCAACGTAATATCTTTGAGAATCCCGGCTGGTACACCCCCTACACCCCGTACCAAGCAGAAATTGCACAAGGACGTTTGGAGTCGTTGCTGAACTTTCAAACGATGGTGAGTGACTTAACCGGAATGGACTTGGCCAACGCGTCCTTGCTGGACGAAGCCACCGCTGCCGCCGAGGCCGTCACGCTGCTGCACCGGATGCAGGCCGGTAAAGGCCGGGCAGAACGCAACGGGTTATTGATCGCCGACGGCTGTTTCCCCCACGTCATTGATGTCGTGCGCACCCGCGCCGAACCACTGGGCATTCACTGCCAGATAGCCGCCGCTAACACCCTGGAACCGGACGACACCACGTTTGGCGTTCTATTACAGAGCCCTGACGCCAAAGGCCTAATCAGTGATTACCGGGATATTATTGATCGAGCCCATGCGGCGGGTGCACTGGTGGCGGTGGGTAGCGATCTGTTGGCCTTGACTCGTCTGACGCCACCGGGCGAGTGGGGCGCGGATGTCGTGTATGGCAGCGCTCAGCGTTTTGGCGTTCCGCTTGGCTATGGGGGGCCTCACGCGGCCTTCTTTGCCACCCGTGAAAAATTCAAACGGGCCATTCCCGGCCGAATTGTGGGGGCTGCAACGGATCGGCTCGGACATACGGCTTACCGCCTGGCCTTGCAAACGCGCGAACAACATATCCGCCGGGAAAAAGCCACCTCCAACATCTGCACAGCCCAAGCCTTGCTCGCCAACATGGCGGCGTTCTACGGCATTTATCACGGGCCAGCAGGGCTCCAACGCATAGCCGACCGCGTACACGACCTGACCGTGGCACTGGCCGCCACACTCCAACAACTCGGCTACGAACGCGTCGGCGATCATTTTTTCGATACGCTTTGCATTCACACCACGCAGTGCGCCACCATCCGGCAAGCCGCTGAGGCGAAGGGTCTTCATTTTCACTATGGCGACGGCGATACAATCCAGATTGCACTGGACGAAACCTGCTCCCTACAGGATGTCACGGATATTGGCGACCTGTTTGCCACCACAGCGGAGCGATCTACACCCAACCCGCTACCCTCCGACCCGGCACTAACCCGGACACTGGACTGGCCCGCAGCCTGTGTGCGCCAAACCCCCTTCATGACCCATCCTGTCTTTCACTCGCACCGATCCGAGACCGAGTTGATGCGTTACATGAAGCAACTGGAGCGCAAAGATTTGGGTCTGGACACCGCCATGATCCCGCTCGGATCCTGCACCATGAAATGTAATCCGGCGGTGGGCATGACCCCGCTATCATGGCCGGCCTTCAGCGCACCACACCCGTTTTTACCGCCCGCCTGTGTAGAGGGCTATGCCCACCTGATTGACACACTAGGTTGTTACCTCGCTGAAATCACCGGGCTGGACGCGGTCTCTTTTCAACCAAATTCCGGAGCGCAAGGCGAATATGCCGGTTTGCTGGGCATCCAGGCCTGGCCCCAAGCCCA
>SLAV01000160.1 GCA_007126655.1 Haloferula sp.
ACCGGTGGTGCGACCATGAACGCCTCCCAGGCCGTTATGGGACGACCTGCCGACGGCTACACCATCTTCGCCATGGCCATGTCCAACGTTAACAACGTGGTCGCCAACGAATTTGACCGGGATGTATTTATCGACGGATATCACTGGCTTGCCAAAATCCAGAAAGACCCGGCGGCAGTCATTGTCAGAACGAGTGACTATGAAGCGGGTATGGACTTTGAGGGTGTTATACAGCAGGCACGGGACATGAATGGCCGTCAGGTGTGGGCAGTGCCGGTGCTTAACGCCAACAAGCACTTCGAAGCACTGATGATCTGGGAAGCCACCGGAGTGGAAGGCACCGCGGTTCCGTATGAGTCCGGGCCTCTTGCATCGGCTGCAGTATTGAGCGGCTCGGCGCAGGTGCAGATGGGTAATCCTTTCAACACGGCCGGCCGCGACTTACAGGTGGTGGCAATAGCCTCTCCCGAGCGTATGGAAGGCTTTGAGGATTCCCCCACGTTCGAGGAACTCGGCTATCCCGAGCTGAACAACGAGCACATCTGGCGCGGTCTTGCGGTACGACAAGGAACCCCCCCTGCCATGATTGAGTGGATGGAGGATCTTGTAACCCAGGTTTCCCAACACCCCAGATGGATTCGGTTCAACGCGGACAACGCGATCGCCCCGAGAGCGGTATTCGGAGATGATTTCAGGGCAATTGTCGACAGGACAGTCGAGGTCACCGAGCACTGGCTACGCGAACTCGGGCTGGCGGACTAAGCGTTTCCTTTCCCGTGTTGTGTACCCACAACACGGGTATTTTTACATCTACTTGAGCTAAACGAGGCACAGACGGCCGGGTAAGACTACGCCGTCTGTGCCTCGTCCTGTGAGGGAGGGTTTTCAATTGGCACAAATCGGCAGGTTTTTCGCAGGGAACGGGCTGCTCATGCAGTTGGTCTTTCTGGCTATCGTCCTGGCATTGGGCTGGCTGGCGATCAGACCGTTCAAGAAGCTGCACCCCTATACGGGACAGATTCTGGTCCTGCTCTTCATACTCTGGGTTGGCTTACTGTTCTTTTTCCTTACCTATTCGTTCCGGATCGCCCGTCTTGGAAACATGTCCACCACCGCAGCCACCATGCCGCGCTTCTGGTTCTATTCACTCATTCCCGTCTCGCTGCTGGCCTTTATTCCTATGCTGAAGGGCGAGGACGACCCCGACCCGAAGTGGGGTAACGTGTGGCGCGTGGCGATCGTGTTCGCCTCGCTGGTGATAAGCTTTTCTCTTTTTCGTTTCATCGGCTACTACCTGAGCTCGGCCATATTCCTGGTGGTGGTCATGTGGGTGCTCGGTTCGCGCAACAAGATCGAAATGACCGCTATGCCGATCGGCTGGGTGATATTTTCCTACTTCTTTTTTGCTCAATTGCTGAATGTTCGGTTGCCCGTCGGCGCGCTGTTCGCCGGGCTGTTCTGATAGCATAACAAAGGGATTCCGCAATATGATTGATATACTTACGAACCTGGTTGGTGGCTTCGGTGTCATGTTTACGCCCATGGCCATTCTTCTCTGTCTGATGGGTGTTTTCGCGGGCATCATCTTCGGGGCTATCCCCGGCATATCGCCTTCCATGGCGGTGGCACTCATGCTGCCTATGACGTTCCAGTTGCCACCGATTCTCGGCATGGTGCTGCTGCTCGGCGCCTACAAGGGCGCCAATTACGGCGGGTCCGTCTCGGCGGTGCTCATTAACACACCGGGAACTCCTTCCGCGGCGGTGACCGCCTTCGACGGCTACCCTATGGCCATATCCGGACGCGTCGGCGAGGCAATGGGAGTTTCGTTGTATGCCTCCTTTGTCGGCGGCATAATAGGAACGGCGGTGCTGATCCTGTTCGCCACGCCGCTCGCGCGGGTAGCGCTGACCTTCTGGCCTTCAGAGTACTTTGCCCTGACAGTGCTGGGACTTACTACCGTAGCCACGATGGGCGGATCGCACTGGCAAAAGGCGCTTGTGGCGGTGCTGTTCGGGCTGCTGTTGAACACCATCGGCATGGACCCCATAGCCGGTACGCAGCGCTTTACGTTCGGGGAAGTACGGCTGTTGGACGGTATCTCCCTGATACCCGCCATAATAGGGCTGTTCGCCCTCGGAGAGCTCTTTTACAATATCGAGCATTACACCAAGGGTGAAAAATTTGACAAACTGGCCTATAAGCTGCCCAAGCTGCGCTACTACCTTACGGTGTGGAAGAACATCGTCCGCGCGGGCATATCGGGGACTCTCATCGGGATATTCCCCGGAGCCGGCGGCACGATAGCCGCTTTTATCTCCTACGACATTGAGAAACGTTTCAGCAAGCACCCCGAGCAGTTCGGCAAGGGTTCGGCGGAAGGTGTGGCCGCGGCCGAGGCGTCGAACAGCGCTTCCGCCGGCGGCGCCCTGGTTCCTTTGCTGGCCCTCGGCATACCGGGTAGTGCTACCGCGGCGGTCCTGCTGGGAGCGCTATTGGTACACGGCCTGAACCCCGGCCCCGAGTTGTTCATAACCGAGCCCGAACTGGTATACGGCATGTTTGCCTCCATGTTTATGGCCAACGCCTTTATCCTGTTAGTGGGACTCCTGGGGGCTAAGTTGTTTGTCCGGGTAACGGACATGAAGAAGACTATACTCTACCCGCTCATTTTCACCTTCGCGATTGTCGGAAGCTACGCCGTGACCTCGTCGATGTATCCGGTAGTGGTGTGCGTGGCCTTCGGCATAATAGGCTGGATATTCAGGCGCTTCGGGTATCCGTGCGCACCGGTTGTGCTGGGAATCGTGCTGGGGAGTCTGGCGGAAATGAGCTTCCGGCAGGCTATGTTGATAGGTGGTGTCGAGAGCTTCTACCAACGCCCGCTTACACTCATTATGCTGTTCATCGCCATAGTGGCGGTAGTGGCGCCGATCGTGAAGAAGCGCATACAAGATAAGAGACTGCAAAACAGTTAGAGATGCCCGACGCCGCAGCCTGATTACCGAGCGTACCGAATCCGGGTTCAGTGAGAATCGTGCTGTTCCCGGTAGCGGTCGGTGATCCATGCACAGAACGTTTGGGCGGCTTCCGGGAGAGCGCCGGTGTTGGAGTGGAGGTATATCAGATTGACTGAGCGCTTGAGATCAAGGCTTCGACAGGGGATAGCGTGTAACCAGCCAGCCTGCTCCTCCATTGCCACTACCAGCCTGCCAAGGACAGAAATGCCCTGGCCATGGATGACCATACGCTTTATCGCTTCGGTGTTTGCCAGTTCCTGAGTCATGGCCGGTCGCACGCCCAGGTGCCGGAACCAGCGCTCTACAGCCCTTCGGGTGAGGGTGTTTTCCGGAGGCAGGACGAATCGCTGTCCGGCAA
>SLAV01000106.1 GCA_007126655.1 Haloferula sp.
CACCGCCCTCCGCGAAAAGGCCGAAAAACAACTCGCCAAAACCCACCTCCGCCCCCTCCAGGCCCCCGTCGGCGTCACCCCGGTGCTCAAATGCTGGATGGAAATTTCGTGAATTTTTAAAAAATAGGTTGCCATAAAGGTATCAATTGGTAATTTTCAACCGTGAGCCAGAAATGCCACGCAAAAAAATCATCGCCTTCCTACCGAAACGCTGGCTCGACGTTGTGATTCCCATCCTCTCAAGGTTCCCACCCCGCTCTACATCAAGATCGGTCTCCACCAGAACCAGATCCTCCTCAATCTCTTTTCCATTCACATCGACCGTAAAAACACGCTCCATGCCGAATTCGCGGCCCTTCTGAAAAAACACACATGAACCCAGCCACCCGCAAAATCCCGTTCGACGTTTACCTGCCGGCATCCTCCGGAAAACCTGCCGAATTCGTCGAAACCATCGAAGTCGAAGTCTATGAAAACTTCGGCCAGGAATTCCTCACCCCGGAATCTTCCGAACTCATCGAGCGCACCCGCGCCCGCCATCTCGGCTTCCTCCACGGCAAGGACATCCGCAGCCTCCGGAAGCGCCTCGGGCTTACCCAGGACGGGTTTTCCATCCTCCTCGATTGCGGCGGAAAATCCCTTTCGCGCTGGGAACGCGGGCGCGGCCTGCCTTCCGGAATCGTCAACAAGCTCCTCAGGCTGTTGGAGGATGGCCGCATCACCCCCGGCGACCTCGCCGCCGTTTCCGGCCCCCGCAAGGCCCCGGAGATTGCCGAGCGATTCCAAAGCAAACGCCCCACAAACATCATCGAAGGGGTTTTCGCCAAACACGGGCCGACGAAACCCGAAGTCGATGATTGGTATGCACAATCCCAACCCGAAGCCGCCAACCTATGAAGCTCGCGCCCCTTCAACTCGCCGACTACTTCCTCACCGATCTCACGCTGCAGGCGAATCCGGACTTCGATTCCTCAAAACCTGCCGATGATCCTGTCGAGTCGCTCTCCGTCGTGCCTCGCTACTCCCAATCCGAAAGCGAGGAAGGCCAGGATACCAAATGGCTCGTCATTCTGGAAATTTCCCAAACCATTCCGGATGGCGCGAATCTCCCCTACGCGTTCAACCTCCGAATCCAAGGCACCGTCATCGCATCGCCCCACCTTGTGGGAAACAAACTCCAGCGCGCCATTCACGCCAATGGCCCGGCCATGCTCTTCGGTGCCGCCCGCGAAATCATCCGTGCCGCCACGGGGCGCGGGCCATGGCCGGCCGTAATCATTCCCTCCACCAACTTCCTCATCAACCTGCCCCCGCTCGAAGCATCTTCCCCACAACCCGAAACGCCTCCACCTGCAAAAAAATCACCTGCACGAAAATCAGCGAAATCGAAATCGTAGCCCGCATGAACGCCCTCCACACAAAGTGGCGCGGGCATCCTGCCCGCCGCCTGCCACGCCGGCTTGGCGGGCAAGCGCAACGTTCATCGCCCTTGTCTAACACTTTGACAACGTCTGCCGTGCAGACCCATTTTGAATTGAGATCCCTCCTGTCCGTTTCGGCGGCAGGACGCGGGGCGGCCCTTTCGGGGGCCGCCCCTGCATTTTTCAAGGGAAGAAGGTTCACTTGGAACCAACTCGTCAGGGCGCAATTTCCCAGTCCAATGACCGACGCACACGGCACATTCCACAAACCCACGGCCTGGTAAATTCCCCCCATTTCCAAATTTCAGCTTTTACCCCGCCATGCCCGACCTCCGCACCATCACCGACTTCGCCTCCCTCCTCGAAACCCTCCGCGACGACCTCCACTGGCCCATCGGGGAATACGGCCTCGACGAACTCACTTTCGAATACGACGCCGACGAACTCGGCCTGCGTGACGACGAAGCGGAAAAACTCAAGGGCGGCGCCATCCGCCAGCTCCGCCCGCTGCCCGGCGGCCAGCCGTTCGGCATCTTCTTCGTCGAGTTCGGCGCCGCCAGGCTCCCCGTCGTCGTCCTCCGGCGCATCCTCAACGCCCTCGTCATCAAGAAGCGCAACTCCGCCAACCCCGCCGACCGCCGGCGCTGGGACGCCGCCGACATCCTCTTCATCTCCGCCTTCGGCGAAAACGACGACCGCGAAATCGCCTTCGCACACTTCCACAAGGACCCCGAAACCACCGAAATCCCCGTCCTCCGCGTGCTCGGCTGGGACGGCTCCGACACACCCCTCAAGACCCGCCACGTCGCCGAAGTCCTCAAAAACCGCCTCCAATGGCCCGAAGACCCCGCCGACCACGACGCCTGGCGCACCCAATGGCGCGGTGCCTTCCGCCACCGCCTCGGGCACATCATCACGACAGCCAACGACCTCGCCGACGCCCTCGCCGGCTTCGCCCGCAAAATCCGCGATGCCGCCACCACCATCATGGCCCACGAAAGCGAGGCCAAAGGCCACCTCCGCAAACTCCACCGCGCCTTCCAATCCGCCCTCATCCACGACCTCACCGAGGAGGATTTCGCCGACACCTACGCGCAGACCGTCACCTACGGTCTTCTCACCGCCGCCATCTCGCGCACCGAAATGGGCGACGGCCGCCACGGCACCGCCCTCACCCAGGACGACATCACCTCCATGGTCCCGGTCACGAACCCCTTCCTCAAGGAAATGCTCCTGGAGTTCCTCAAGGTCGGCGGGCGCAAAGGCGGCGTCGATTTCGACGAACTCGGCATCAACGAAGTCGTCGAACTCCTCCGTGGCGAAGAGACCGACCTTCCCGCCATCCTCCGCGATTTCGGCAACCGCAAACCCGGCGAAGACCCCGTCATCCACTTCTACGAAAATTTCCTCGCCGCCTACAACAGGCAGCTCCGCATCAAGCGCGGCGTCTTCTACACCCCGCGGCCCGTCGTCTCCTACATCGTCCGCTCCGTCCACGAACTCCTCATCAACGAGTTCGGCCTCGAACACGGCCTCGCCGACACCATCACCTGGGGCGAATTCATTCAAAAATCCAAAATCAACAATCCTCAATCGGAAATCAAACTCCCGCCATTGACCGACGCCCCCGGCTGCACCGAAACCATCTCCCCCGACGAATTCCTCGTCCAAATCCTCGACCCCGCCACCGGCACCGCCACCTTCCCCGTCGAAGTCATCGATGTGATCCACAAGCATCTGGAGCGCCTGTGGAACGAGCGGGGAGCAGCGGCCATGCCCCATATTCCGCTCCCTGAAAACTGCAAACTGAACACTGAAAACTTCACCACCTGGTGGAACGGCTACGCCCCCCACGCCCTCTTACCGCGATTGCACGCCTACGAACTCATGATGGCCCCCTACGCCATCGCCCACATGAAAATCGGCCTCAAACTCGCCGAAACCGGATAC